>NZ_SDXQ01000006.1:0-469194 GCF_006964045.1 Arthrobacter sp. TS-15
TCGGGGACCAGTTCATAACCACCCCTTCAGCCGAACCCTCTCTCACATCACTCGGAGGTGGTCATGAGTCACGAACCCTAGCCTGTTGTTCGGGAGTATGTGTCTTCGCATTGTCCCTAGCCCTCGCCGCCGACGCTGGCGGCGTGGCTAGGTGGAAGCTGGTGCGAATCAACCAGATGGGCGAGCCCACATAGCGGGGAACGTCTCTCTGATAGTCGGCATAGGCCTGGCCGAATCGCTCCCTGAGCATATTTTCTTCCCACAGCGCGCCCAGATGTTCCACCAGCATTCCAGCAGGCAAAGTCACCAGAGCCCAAGCGGAACCCCTGGAAACCGCCACACCTGAGTGAATCAGCCACCACCCCAAATACATCGGGTGGCGGCTCGCCGCATAGGGTCCGCTGGTCACCAAACCTTCGGGGTGGCCCAGAGCAAAGCTTCCAGTCGTTTTACGCCGGCGCTCCGCAACAGCCCAAGCGGTGATTCCCGCGCCGGTCAGCGCCAAGCCCACACCGGCCGCCCGGCGTCGGACGTCGCGCCCAAGGTGAGCGTCGCGCCCAAGGACGGAGGCGGGATGCACACGATCGAGGACTACATCCAGCACCAGGCCCACAACCTGCCCTGGTGGCAGCGGAATGCTGGCTGCCTCACGTTTCACCGCGCGGGCGGTTCGTAGAACTGCACCCATGCCAAGAAGATAACCCCGGCCGCCCGGGAAAGCCACAGCCGAACCGGCAGCCGGGAATCCTGTGGCAAGCGCCCGCCGTCGAGCACTAACCGACGTCACCCGAAACCTAAGGAAGTGTTAGGAAATCCCCCGCGGACTAGGGCTGTGCCGTGCATCACCCATAGTTTGGAACATGTCCTCTTCACCCCGGAGGGCCTTTCTTAGTCAACAAAGAGCCATGCGCAAGGACGCCATGAGCACGAGCTTCATGGACAGAACGAACTCATGCAAGACACGGCCGCTGCAAAACGCTGCCGTCCAGGAAGGTTCATTGATGAGCACCCAACAAGCTGCACCTCTGAGCGAAGCCGCCCAGACACGTAAAGCCGTGAGCAACATCCTCAAGGGCTCCGCGGGCAACCTCGTGGAGTGGTTCGACCTCTACGTCTATACGGTTTTCGCGGCGTATTTCCAGTCGCACTTCTTCAACTCCTCGGACGATCTGCAGGCAGGCCTTGAGGCGATGGCTGTCTTCTCGACGTCGTTCCTCATGCGTCCCATCGGTAGCTGGTTCTTCGGCCGCTATGCCGACCGGAAGGGCCGCAAGGCTGCGCTGACGCTCAGCGTGACGCTGATGTCGGCCGGTTCCTTCGCCATCGCGATCCTGCCGACGCAGGACGTGATCGGCCTCTGGGCCCTGATCCTGCTGGTGTTCATCCGTGTGGTGCAGGGCTTCTCGGTTGGCGGGGAGTACGGCACCAGCGCTACCTACATGTCCGAGGCGGCGACGGCCAAGCGTCGAGGCTTCTTCTCCAGCTTCCAGTACGTGACGCTGATTGGCGGACAGATGCTGGCCCTCCTGGTGCTGGTGATCCTGCAGAACACCATGAGCAAGGAAGACCTGACGGCATGGGGCTGGCGGATTCCGTTCGCCATCGGTGGTGTCGCTGCTTTGGTTGTTCTCTGGCTCCGCCGTTCCATGGAAGAAACGCTGTCCTCCGATCAGCTCCGCGCCGCCCACGTCAAGGTTGAGGGCGAGGCCCAGCCTGGCACTATGAAGCTCCTGCTCACCAAGCACTGGAAGCCACTGCTCATCTGCATCGGCATCACCCTTGGCGGCACCGTGGCGTTCTACACGTACACCAACTTCATCCTGAAGTTCATGAACGATACATCCGGCATCGCCAAGACCGATACCTCAGTGATCAACTTCTGGGCGTTGTTGATCTTCATGCTGCTGCAGCCTGTGTACGGCCTGATCTCGGACAAGGTTGGCCGCAAGCCCTTGCTGATCTGGTTCGGCGTGACCGGCGTGCTCTTCACGTGGCCGCTGCTCTCCACCCTTTCCGGCACCAAGGATCCGTTCATCGCATTCCTGCTGATGCTCGGCGGCCTGCTCATGGTGGGTGGTTACACGTCCATCAACGCTCTGGTGAAGGCTGAGCTGTTCCCGGCATCCATCCGTGCCCTCGGCGTCGGGCTCGGATACGCGATTGCCAACTCGCTGTTCGGTGGCACGGTTCCCCTGATCGGTGCGGCCCTGCAGAAGTCGGGTCAGGTGGACATGTTCTTCACCTACGTCACCGCCGCGATCTTCATATCGCTGCTGGTGTACATCTTCGCGTTGAAGAACAAGAAGCCCACGCACTTGGATGCGGAGCAGGGCAACGCCTTCGTGGCCAAGGGCACTGTGCAGGAAACCGACGACGACGGCATGAAGGCTCGCGTCGACGCCTAGCCTGCCTGCCTTGTGAGGCCCGTTCTGCGCACTTTGGATACTCCGAAGGGCGCAGAGCGGGCCTCGCAACGTTAAGCTCTAGTAGCGAACCAGCCCAGCGAACCGAAGGACCCAGACAGTGCACGTGCTCATCGTCGAGGATGACGACGCCATGGCGTCGGCCTTGAGCGCTGCCGTCGCCTCCGCTGGCCACAAGCACACCCGGGTTTCCCGCGGCGAGGACGCACTCCTGGCCCACCGCCAGCACGAGGTCATCCTCCTTGACCTCGGCCTTCCGGACCTGGATGGCTTGGATGTCCTGCGGAAGCTCCGCCAGGTCACGCAGATCCCCATCCTGATCCTGACGGCCCGCGACGACGAACGCAGTGTGGTTCTTGGACTCCGTTCGGGAGCGGATGACTACCTCGTCAAGCCGGTGAAGCTCGTGGAATTGCTGGCCAGAATCGAGGCCGTGACGCGCAGAACCAATCGGGCGGGCAATGCAACGCCGCACAGCATCGTGCTCGGAGAACTGGAAGTAGACCTCGATCGCCGCACGGCCGCCGTCGGGGAAAGACAACTGGCCCTGACCGCCACGGAGTTCGACCTCCTGAGCCTCCTCGTCAAGAACGCGGGCTCGGTTGTCACGCGTGAGCAGATCCTTGACGCGCTCTGGGGCGACGCCTTCCTGGCCCACTCACGGTCATTGGACGTGCACCTGACCGGCCTCAGGTCCAAGCTCCAGCTTCCCGGTTTCATCATCAACGTCCGCGGCGTCGGCTATCGCGTCGAGCAACCGTGAAAGTCCGAGTTCTCGGCATCCTGAGCCTGCTGGTGGTGATCATCGTGGTTACGGTGTCCAGCGTGATCCTGACCTCGGCCAGCCGGGAACTCACCCAGGAACTACAAATCAACCGCGTCGCAGCCCTGAACCGCTTTGCGCAACTGGCCAGCGAAGCTGCGGAGGATAACGACACCACCCAACTCCAGCGCGAGATGGACCGATACTCAGAGCTATATGATGAAGGAATTCTGATCCGGCTCCAACAGAAAACCCTCCGTTCCGGCGGCCTCAGCGAGGACCAGCCCGAGGTCAGGGATGCTCTGAACCGGGCGAGCCTCAACCTCAGCGACACCACGCTCAGCCCCATCCGTGCCTTTGGCTCCGGCGGGGACACTATTTCAAGATCTTTCGGCACCGCCAGCCAGGTACTCGGCGAGGTAGTCCTTGAAGTGGACCTCGACGCGGCCCGGCAGAAGCTACGGGAGCGCTGGCTCGCCGTCGGAACCGCCGCCTTGGCGCTGGGTGCGCTGCTCCTGCTGGCGGCATCGCGCATCACTGCCTGGGTCCTTCGCCCGGTGCACAGACTGAGCAAAGCTGTCCACGAGTTGGAATCCACGGGCAAAACCAGCCAGCTTCCTGAAGCCGGTCCGCCTGAGCTGCGCGAGCTGAGCCGCTCCTTCACCACTATGGCCGACGCCGTGACCGAAAGCATGGAGTCGCAGCGCCGGCTCATTGCCGACACTTCACATCAACTCCGGAACCCTGTTGGCGCGCTGCGCCTGCGCATCGATCTGCTGCAGCTCGCCTTGCGCTCGGAACCCGAGAAGGAGGCAGCCGCCGGCGTCGTTGCGGAACTCGAGCGGGTGGAGGAAATGCTCGACGGCGTGCTGAAGCTGGCTGCGGCGGAACACCGCGCCTTTGAGGGGGCTACGCGCGTGCAAGAAGCAGAGCACAAACGCCTGGCCGTCATCGACCCCTACCCGGTCCTGCAGGGTGAAGTGGAAAGGGCGGCGCCGGCCGCTCACCGTGCAGGATCGCAGCTGACGTTGTTGGCCCCAACCTCGGAAAACCACATCATGTGCGACCCCGACGAACTCGCGCACATGGTGGGCGAACTCCTCGCCAACGCCATCAAGTACGCCCCCGCTGCGCGTATCTCCGTGGCGACCCAGCCGACGCAAGGCGGCACCGCCGTCGTGATTTCCGACGACGGGCCCGGCCTCCCAGCCGAGCAACTGGCCGCGTCCACCACCAGGTTCTGGCGGGCGCCGCAGCACAGCAAGATTCCCGGCAACGGTCTGGGCATGACCATCGTGGAGCGGCTGGCGCAGGCAAACGGTGGGCGACTGATCCTGGAGCCGGGCGATCCCCATGGCCTGACGGCCCGCCTCGAGTTCGTGAAACCCAAGGAGGGCACGCATGCCTGACTTACCCAGGTTCTCCCGGCGGAACGCCCTCAAAACCGCCATCGCGATCGGCCTGGGCGGCAGCCTGCTCGCGACGACCACCGCCTGCACGCCGGAGGAACCCCTGCAGGAGCTCACGGTTGCAGGTGGTGAATCTGGTGGCTTCTATCTGGAGTTCGCCACTCTCCTGGCAGGCCTGTTGCAGCGGGAGCGCATCGCCGAAAGGGCCGTCGCATTGACCACTGGCGGCAGTCTGGAGAACATCCAGCGGGTCTTATCCGGCGAGGCGACGTTCGCCGTCGCACTGGCAGATGCAGCAGCCCAGGCCGCTGCCACCAGCCGGACCGGAGAGGGTTTGGTGGCGCTGGGCAAGGTGTACCAGAACTATGTCCACTGCATCGTCCGCGAAGACAGCGGGATACGGACCCTGGCAGACCTCGCCGGGAAGACCGCGGGCGTGGGCGAAGTGGGCTCGGGGACCACCCTGACCGCTGGACGGATCATCACAGCCGCGGGACTTTCTGAGCCGCCCCGCGCCGTGAAGCAAGTCAACCTCGGCCTAAACCAGGCCCTGGCCTCACTGCAGGACGGTTCGATTGATGTGATGATCCAATCGGGAGGAGTGCCCACCGCTCCCATCGCTGCCGCAGCAAAGGACATTGGACTTCGGCTACTGGATATTTCCGAGCTCATCCCGGCGACGCGGGCTCAGTCGGGGTTCTTTTACGATCGCGTCCTGATCCCCGCAAACAGCTATGGCAACGCTCCCGCCGTCTGGACGGTGGGCGTTGCCAACCTACTCCTGTGCCGCAGGGACCTTGCCGACCATGTTGTTCGGCAAACTGTGGAGGTGCTGGTGGAACAAGCCCAGGATCTGGTTCCCACATCCAGCACCGGCGTGCAATTCCTTAGCCCGGAGACGCTCATCAACACCGCGGGTATCCCGCTGCATCCGGCGGCCGAAGCTGCCTACAGGGCGCTGCACGGCTAGGCCTCACGATCACCTTTCACAGGCCGGAATCGGCGTACGACCGGGAAACTGGCAAAATGGAAACCATGACTTCAGCCGTTGCCCCTGCCATTGCCCTGACCATTGCCGGCTCCGAAGCGACCGGAGGCGCCGGCGCGCAGGCCGACCTCAAGACCTTCCAGGAACTCGGCGTGTTCGGCATCGCGAACCTCACCTGCATCGTTTCCTTCAACCCGAAGGACAACTGGAACCACCGTTTTGTGCCGGTGGACCAGCAGGTCATCGCAGACCAACTGGAGGCCACGACGGCGGCCTACGGTGCCGCTTCCGGCGCACCATCGGTGCTGGACACCGTCAAGATCGGCATGCTCGGAAGCCCGGCAACCATCAGCACGGTGGAGAAGGCGCTGACTGATGGCGCGTTCAAGCACGTGGTGCTGGACCCGGTGTTGATCTGTAAGGGCCAGGAACCGGGACACGCGCTGGACACCGACCAGGCTTTGAAGGCACAAATCCTGCCGCTGGCTACCTTCGTGACGCCGAACCACTTTGAAGCCGAGTCCCTGTCCGGGCTCACCATCACGGACGAAGAGTCCCTCAAGGCTGCCGCCGTTCGGATCCACGAAATCAGCGGCGCAGCAGTCCTCGCCAAAGGTGGGGTGCGGCTGGAAGGCCCCGACGCCGTCGACGTTTACTACGACGGTGAGACGCTGGAGGTCCTGCGCGCCCCGAAGGTTGGCGAAGTGGCCGTGTCCGGTGCCGGCTGCTCGCTTGCTGCCGCTGTGACCGCCGAACTGGCCAAGGGCGCGACGCCCCTTGAAGCCGCCCGCACCGCGAAAGCTTTCGTGACTGCCGGTATCAAGAACCGGGTGTCCTCCGGCGCTCCGTTTGATGCACTGTGGCAGGGTGGGGCTTTGTCCTAGCCTCTCTCGCTACAGACACAAGCAGCCGCCCCGGAAACACTTCCGGGGCGGCTGTTTTCTTTGCGCGAAGTTTTCTTTGTGCGAACGCGGGGACGCTAGCGCGAGACCTTGCCCATGAGGGAGGCAATAGGCCGCAGGAACAGTGGTCTGGCCAGGAACCAGGCCGCCGCGGTGAAGACAATGGACGCAGCGAAGATGCCGAAGCCCCACCAGCTGTTGTTATCGTCAGTGGACGCGTACATGTGGTTGAGGTTCCTCAGCGCGCCGGTTGCCAGCACCAGCGTGACGTGGACAATCACGAAGGCCACGAAGTAGATCATCACTGGGAAGTGGATCTTGCGGGCAAGCTCGATTGGGTAGAACTTGTTGATCGCTGCCTTCTTAGGCCACGCACCGGACATCCTGATTCCGGTAATGATGGCCAGCGGGGCCGCGATGAAGACCGTGATGAAGTAGGTCAGGAGCTGCAGGCTGTTGTAGTTGTTCCAGCCGTTTTCGACGGGCCAATTCAGCGAGGCGTATTGCAGGCCTGCTGAGACCGCGTTCGGGAAGACGTCCCAGTTGGTGGGGACAATGCGCAACCACTGGCCGGTGGCGAAGAGGAGCACGATGAAGATGATGCCGTTCAAGACCCAGAGTGCGTCCAGCGTCAGGTGGAACCAGAGATCCAGGCTGATCTTGGTGGGTGGGTTCTTGGTCTTGATGAGACCTTTGTTGTTTCTGGTCCAGTTGGCGGCCGGGCGGGTGGTGGTGCGTACCTGCCAGCCCGAACGGATGATCAGGACGATGAAGAACATGTTGAGGAAGTGCTGCCACCCGAGCCACGCGGGGAAGCCAGTGGGGGTGCCCTCAGGAATGGCCGAGTGCCCGGGGTAGTCCACCAGGAACTGCTGCACGGGCTGAAGGGTCCGGAGCCATTGAGCAACGAGCACCAGGATCAGTGCCACCACCAAAGCTCCTGCGGTGACGACGACGGGCTTGAACCACCTGTTCGACGTGATCCCGGACGACTTGCTTGAAACGGACATCAGGCCGCGTTCCTCTCTGGCTTGTTTGGCTGCGACCAGTTGGCGCTATATAGCGATTCAACCAGTTGCAGCCCGACGGTAAAAACGGCACCCGGGTTTCAGGGCGTCCTGCGTCAAAAATCGCAGCATTCGGATACATGCCGCAATGTGTATTTCTAGAACAGACTTCCAGAATTATTTCCCGCAGTTCAAGGCTCAGTCAAGACTTGTTGTTGGCTATGTGGATTCTTTCGGAGGTAGGATTCCAGAAAATAGCCGTCCGACACTCCGATCTACGTCCTGCCTGCGAGAGGAGCCCAAGCGTGGTCCGTAAGACGTCCGAAGTAGCCAGCAACGCGGGCTCGTGGCAATGGACCCGGACAGCAGCCACCCAACGCAACCTGCTGGACGCTGCCACCGACGTTTTCGTGGAACATGGCTTCACCGACGCGAGCATCTCCGACATTGTTTCCCGCGCGGGATCCAGCGTTGGCAGCCTCTACCACCACTTCGGTGGGAAAACCGAACTCTTCCTCGCACTCTGGGACGACTACCAAAACGAACACGAAAAGCTCGTTGCCGCGGCCGTGGCCAAAGCCCGGAAGGCCGGCGAATCCGATCCCCTGGCACTTTTCAACGTAGGCAGCCGGAGCTACTTCGACTACACGTGGAAGCACCGGGACCTGGAGCGCGTGTTCATCGAGGGCGACACTCCCCCAGGTTTCGAAGTCCTGCGGCGGGAACGTGGGCGCGAGTGGGTCCGGCAGAACACCGTGCTCCTCGGCGCCAGCGACGACACCCTGGGCCGACTCACCATAGCCGTGATCACGGACATCGTGACGGTGTCCGGTCAGGAAGTTGCCCTGAGCGCCTCCAAGCGCGAGGCCGACGAGGTTGTTGATGCTGCGGCCGTGCTGGTGAAGCGACTGGTCCGCTGATCCCTGGCTCGCCCGCTGCCCTTTGACCAGCCTTCGCCAACTACCACCCCCTAGCGAAATACAAGGTAAAAGACGATTGCCAACGCCGGGAAGAGCGCCTGGCCGATGGCGCTGAGCAGGAGGCGCTTCTCTGTGACCCACAGCCAGAAACCAAGGAAGACGTGGCACGCGCAGCAGAAAATCACTATGGCTGACCCGCTGGCGGGAGTGCCTGAGAAGTTCACTAGCCACAGGCCCACTGCGATGCCAAGGCCGAAGGTGATGTTGTAGGCGCCAACATTCATCGCCCACATCCGAACCGCTCGCACGTCTTCCGGCCTGATCAGGAAGATCCGGTGGAACCGTTGGTCGCCATGGAAGAAGATCTCCAGGACGCCAACGCTTATCAGTGCCAGGCCGGTGGATCCAGCGAGTATCTGGCTTAGCACATTCATGCCGCGCTCCTAGGCCAATCTTGCAACCTCCGCTTCTTGCGTGCAGGCTACTCCTCAGGCGCGAAGACCTTCAAGGGGCGGGCGCCGCCGCATTGACTGTTGAGCACCAGCCATCTCATGAGTAGCCCGGCCCTCGAATCTGAGGGTTTGGCAGCAAGCGCCATAGCCCAAGCACGCGGGACGTGAGAGAGCGATCGGCCAAAAGCCGCGGGACGTGAGAGAGCGTCAGCGCTCGGAGTGGGCCGCCAGGAAGCTGTACACCTCGGTCTCGTCCACGCCCGGGAACGCACCCGGGGGCATGGCGGCAAGCAAGTGCGAGTGTGCGCGGGCGGAGGGCCACGCATTGCCGGCCCACTCGTTCGCCAGCGAGGCCGGGGGACGCTTGCAGCAATTCGGGTCCGGGCAGTTTGACGTTGCCCGCGCCGTGGTCTCCCGGCCACGGAACCACTTCACATGCTGGTAAGGCACGCCGATGCTCAAGGAAAATTCACCAGCGGCCGAGCGTTCGGTGCGGGCAGTACACCAGTAGGTGCCCGACGGAGTGTCCGTGTATTGGCTGTAGGCGCTGAACTTGTCCGGCACGTCGAATACCGCCCGCGAGGTCCATGCCTTGCACGACGGCTGACCCTCGATGGCCCCCGTGTGGTCCTGCGGGAAGGCCACGCCATCGTTCTCGTAGGCCTTGTAGATGATGCCGGACTGGTGGGTCTTCTGGAAGTGTGTGGTGATGCCCAGGTGCTTGGTGGCCAGGTTGGTGAAGCGGTGCGCAGCGGTTTCGTAGGACACAGCGAAGGCGTCGCGGATGTCCTCCACGGCGATTTCCTTGGCGGCCTTGGCCTTCTGCAGGAACTCCACCGTGGCCTGCTCCGGCAGCAACAACGCCGCGGCAAAGTAGTTGGTGGCCACCCGCTGCGCCAGGAAATCCCCGTAGTTCCGGGGAGTTTCATGACCCAGGACGTAGTGTCCCAGCGCCTGGAGCAAAACAGACCGGGGATCGTGATCCTGGCGCTGGTTCTGCGTGAGATAAATTCTGCGGTTCTTCAAATCGGTCACGGACCGCGTGGAGTGCGGCAAATCGCCCACGTGATGCAGCGTAAATCCAAGGTTCTCGGCGATGTCCGCAATGACGTGCTGGCTGAGCGGACCCGTGGTGTAGCCAACCCCCTTGAGGACCTTCTGCGCCTCCGCCTCATACTCGGGGAAATAGTTACCGCGCTCGCGCATCATGGCACGCAACTCGCCGTTCGCGCGGCGGGCTTCTTCCGGCGTCGCCACCTGCTCATTTAGTTTGCGTTCGAGTTCCTGAAGCAGCCCCACCTGCGACTCAAGTACATCCAGCGGAAGCCGCGAGCTGATGCGGATTTTGGGCAGATTCAGGGATTCGTACAGCGGCCCGCGCTGGTACCGTTCCAACTCGATTTCCAAGGCTGCCCTGCGGCTGGGCGGCTCGGCCCCCAGCAGCTGATCGATGGTCACATTCAGTGACGCGGCGAGCTGCTGCAGCAGCCCCAGTTTGGGTTCGCGCTTGCCGTTTTCGATCAGGCTCAACTGGCTCGGGGCGGTCCCGACGGCGGCACTCAAGTCATCCAGCGTCAGCCCGGCCTGCTTGCGCAGATGGCGCACGCGGCGGCCAAGGCTGATGACGTCCAGTTCAGGGGACGCAGCGGACAACGACGGCGATGCTACTTCGCGATTCCAGCTCACAGGCGACATTTCTTGAGAATACGCGAAGAAGTGCATTTCTTTCCATAGTTTTCCTCTAGTAACCCTCTTGGAAGTGCAGAAAAGTAGGACTTACGAAAAAGAAATACAGATCCCGGGCAAGCCGGCCAATGCAGCAAAGGCGCAGCGGTGGCCGGCCCGGGCACCACATAGGAGATCAAAAATGACCGCATCATTTGAACCCGCAGAGCAGTCCGCAGAGCAGCAGGCCGCAGCGCTGGAACTTGAATGGTCCGCCAACCCGCGGTGGGAAGGCGTCACCCGTGATTACTCGGCCACCGACGTCGTCCGCCTCCGTGGTCGCGTCTCCGAAGAGCACACCCTGGCCCGCCGCGGCTCGGAGAAACTCTGGAAGCAGCTCACTGAGGAAGCTCCCACCGGCGGCTACACCAACGCCCTCGGGGCCCTGACCGGCAACCAGGCGGTGCAGCAGGTCAAGGCCGGCCTCCGCGCCATCTATCTTTCCGGTTGGCAGGTAGCCGCCGACGCCAACCTTTCGGGCCAGACCTACCCGGACCAGTCCCTGTACCCGGCCAACTCGGTACCCCAGGTTGTCCGCCGCATCAACAACGCCCTGCTCCGCGCAGACCAGATCGAATACGCCGAGGGCGTCAAAACCGTTGAAGACTGGCTGGTCCCGATCGTCGCCGACGCCGAAGCAGGATTCGGTGGCCCGCTGAACGCCTACGAGCTCATGAAGTCCATGATCACCGCCGGCGCCTCGGGCGTTCACTGGGAAGACCAGCTCGCTTCCGAGAAGAAGTGTGGCCACCTGGGCGGCAAGGTCCTCATCCCCACCCAGCAGCACATCCGGACCCTGAACGCAGCCCGCCTGGCAGCCGACGTCGCCGGTACCCCCACGGTGGTCATTGCCCGCACGGACGCCGAGGCAGCAACCCTGATCACCTCAGACGTTGACGAGCGCGACCAGGAATTCATCACCGGCGAACGTACCGCCGAGGGCTTCTACAAAGTCCGCAACGGAATCGAACCGTGCATCGCCCGTGCCAAGGCCTACGCACCGTACTCCGACCTCATCTGGATGGAGACCGGCACCCCGGACCTGGAACTGGCCCGTAAGTTCGCCGAATCGGTCAAGGCCGAGTTCCCGGACCAGATGCTCTCCTACAACTGCTCCCCGTCCTTCAACTGGCGCAAGCACCTGGACGACACCACCATCGCCAAGTTCCAGCGTGAGCTCGGTGCCATGGGCTTCACGTTCCAGTTCATCACCCTGGCCGGATTCCACGCCCTGAACTACTCCATGTTCGACCTCGCCCACGGCTACGCCCGTGAAGGCATGAGCGCCTACGTCGAGCTCCAGGAAAAGGAATTCGCCTCCGAATCCCGCGGCTACACCGCCACCAAGCACCAGCGCGAAGTCGGCACCGGCTACTTCGACGACATCGCAACCGCGCTCAACCCGAACGCATCCACTTTGGCCCTGGTGGGATCCACCGAAGAAGGCCAATTCCACTAATCAACACCCGACGGCAGCTGGTCCCGGCCTGAACCTCCGGCCTACAGACCGGCAACGCTCTGCCTGCGGAGGTCGAGCAAGGTAATCCTCCGCGTGCTATTCCCCATCCCCGCCGATAGACCTCGCAAAGCTCGGTCGACGGCGGGGACAGGGCCCCTTTTACGCACGCTTCCGGATCACCTTGTTCGACCGTTGGGTCGATCGGTACCGGGGAGGCAGGCACCCGGCCGGAGTGGCCGGTAGTGCGGCAGCCTGCGCAAAAGGGGACCCCTTATCAGGGTCTGTCCTCGCTCAGCGAGGTCAGACCCGCATAAGGGGGAATAGCAGGCAGAGCAGTTCCGGCCCGAAGGCCCCAACCCACCCAGACAAGCGCCGCCGTCGAACATTTGCTTCTCATAGGAGAGATTGAAATGAACAGCTTCACTGACAACTTCACTATCAATGGCATCACCATCACCGCGCAGCCCATTTGCCGGCAGAACGAGGTCCTCACGCCGGACGCCCTTGAGTTCATTGGCAAGTTGCACCGGGCGACGGCGGATCGTCGTCAGGAGCTGATGCAGGCACGGCACGCCCGCCGCAACCAGATTTCAGGGGGCCAGGATCCGCGGTTCCTGCCGCAGACCGAGGCCATCCGGAATGACCCGTCTTGGCGGGTCGCTCCCCCGGCGCCCGGGCTGGAGGATCGTCGTGTTGAAATCACGGGTCCGGTGGATAAGAAGATGACCATCAACGCCCTGAACTCGGGTGCGAAGGTGTGGCTGGCAGACATGGAGGACTCGTCCACGCCGACGTGGCGCAACGTGATCCAGGGGCAGCTGAACCTGACGGATGCGCTGGAGCGGCGGATCGATTTCACTTCTCCTGAGGGCAAGGAGTACAAGCTCAAGGCCGCCGAGGACCTGCCCACTATTGTGGTTCGCCCGCGCGGTTGGCACCTGCCGGAGAAGCACATGCTGATCGACGGGAAGCCGATCGCCGGCGGCATTGTGGACTTTGGGCTGTTCTTCTTCCACAACGCCCGCCGGCTGCTGGCCCAGGGCAAGGGCCCGTACTTCTACTTGCCTAAGATCGAGAACCACCTCGAAGCCCGGTTGTGGAACGACATCTTCGTCCTGGCGCAGGACCTGCTGGGCATCCCGCAGGGCACCATCCGCGCCACGGTGCTGATCGAAACCATCACCGCCGCGTTTGAGATGGAAGAGATCCTGTACGAACTTCGGGACCATGCTTCGGGTTTGAACGCAGGCCGCTGGGACTACATCTTCTCCCTGATCAAGAACTTCCGCACCCGTGGACCGCGTTTCGTGCTCCCGGACCGTGGCCAGGTGACCATGACCCAGCCGTTCATGCGTGCTTACACCGAGCAGTTGGTCCGGGCCTGCCACCGCCGCGGTGCCATGGCCATTGGGGGCATGGCAGCAGCGGTTCCGAACCGGAAGGACGAGGCCGCGAACACGGCGTCGTTCGAGAAGGTTCGTGCTGACAAGACCCGCGAGGCCAACGACGGCTTTGACGGTTCGTGGGTGGCCCACCCGGATCTGGTGCCCGTGGCACGCGAGGTCTTTGACAAGGTGCTGGGCAACAAGCCCAACCAGTTGGACCGCTCCCGCGAGGACGTCACCCCGGATGACCGTGCACTGATCGACATCGCCAGCACCGAGGGCACCATCACCGAGGGCGGGGTTCGCCTGAACATCGAGGTGGGCATCCGCTACATCGAGTCCTGGCTGCGCGGCAACGGGGCCGTGGCCATCCACAACCTCATGGAAGACGCCGCCACCGCGGAGATCTCCCGCTCCCAGCTCTGGCAGTGGATCCACTCCCACGCCATCACGGACCACGGGGACATCATCACCGCGCAGTGGGTGGAGGACATGCTGGATGAGGAATTCGCCCGCCTGGAACGCTTCGACGGAGACCGCTTCGCTGACGCCCGCGCCATCTTCGAAGAAGTCACCCTGGCCGAAGAATTCCCCACCTTCCTGACCATCCCCGCGTACGCCCGCTTCCTCACCGAGGCCCGTGAAGAGGCCACGGAAGAGGAGCTCGTCGCCGCTTAGGTCCAGGACCTGAGTAGCGACACAATCAAGCCCCGACGCTGGGCTGCCTGCACTTTTCGCAACAAGTGACCCCGACCGCCGGGGAGGCAGCCCAGCAGCGGGGCTTCTCCATGCCCGGGCCCTCCCGATTCGATGGCTCGCTGCACACCGTGCCGTGCGAACGGCATCCTCCGCAGGGAACCCCCGAATCGGGCACGCGAGAAGAGCTCAGCGCTGGCGGGCCACCCAGCGCACGGACAACGTGGTGCACACACAGAACGCGAGCACCGAGCCGAGGATCACGAACAGCGGCACCGTCCACCCATCGGTCTCACTGTGCACGAACCCAACAACAGTGGGAGCCAACGCGGCGAAGCAATAACCAACCCCTTGCACCACAGCGGACATCTTCCCGGCCGCGGCCTGCGACTGCGCAAACTTGATGATGGCAATGAAGATCACCGTGATCCCGCCACCCTGGGCAACACCGCCCAGCGAGGACCACAACCACCAGAAACCAGGTGCCAGCAACAAGCCCACGGGAACCGTCAGCCACAGCGCGCTCAAGGTGACCGCCACCGTCGTCGTACTGGTGAAACGGGCCAGGAGTGGCACGCCCAGGCCGCCCACGATCGCGAAAATCTGAAACAGCGAGGACCCCGCACCGGCTTCGGCGGTACCCATGGCGAGTTCGTCGGCAAGGAAACTGGGCAACCACGCGGTGACCCCGTAGTAGGAGAACGCCTGACCCGCGAAGCCGAGAGTCAGGCCTACAGTCAGCCAGCGAACACCCGCAACAGGACCGGCCCCGGAAGCAACAGGCAAGGGAACCGCAGCGGGAACAAACGCCCGCCGCGCACCCACTGTTGGAACCCAGAACAGAATGGCCGCCAACGCCAACAAAGCGCTCGCAGCCAGGGCAAGCCGCCAGCCCACCAGTTCGGCGAGGGGCGCGGTGGCCACGGAGGTAAGGAATGAGCCCACGTTGAGTGCAGCAGTGTAAACGCCCATGGCGGTTGCCTGACGCCGCGGTGCGAAGTCTCGACGGATGATCAGCGGCACTGCAATATTGCCGATGGTGATGGCCACGCCAATGATGACCGTGCCCACCATCACCGAGGCGCCACCGCCGCTGGATCGAATCACCACGCCCGCAAGAACACCCAGCAGGGTGAGCATCACCGCGAATTCAGCCCCCAGGCGGCGCCCGGCCAACGAAGCCAAAGGCGAAGCAAGGGAGAAGCAGAGGACGGGAATGCCGGTCAGGAGCCCGAGTTCCACAGGCGAGAATCCGAGATCCTGCTGTAACGAATCCACCACGGGCGCCACCGCCACGAAGGGTCCGCGCATGTTCAGGGCAATGAGGCCGATGCACGCGAGGATCAGCCAGCCGCGGGGTACTTTGGCGAGGAACTGGCTCATCGGGCGCACGGGGAAGGAAAGAAAGTACTCATCACTTTCATTGCTATCACGCTCCCACGCCGCGAAAGCCCTTAAAGAGGACCTAGCCCGCTGCTTGGAGCGTGGCCTCAATCACGGACGGTGAGAGAACATGCTGGGTCACCAGGTGGCTGGCGCCAAGGATCGCCGCGCGCTGACCGGCCATGGAAATGCCGATGCGCAGGTGCGTGGTGGCCAGGGGCAAGGACCGCCGGTAGACCACTTCGCGGATCCCGGCCACCAGGTGCTCACCTGCCTCCCCCACGCTGCCGCCGATGATGATCATGGACGGGTTGAGCAGGTTGACCACGGTGGCTAAAACATCGCCAACATCGCGTCCGGCCTGCCGAAGCGCCTGGATGGCCTGCAGGTTTCCTTCGCCAACGAGTCGCAGGACGTCGGCGCCGCTGGCAGCTTCCAGCCCTTGTGCCTGCAGTTGACGCGCGACGGCGGGACCTGAGGCCAGCGCCTCGAGGCAGCCGTGGTTGCCGCAGCGGCAGAGGACGTCGTCACCGCGGGGCACACGGACGTGGCCGAGGTCGCCGGCGGTGCCGTTGGCGCCGCGCTGTAATTGTCCGCTGCTGATGATGCCCGCGCCGATTCCGGTGGCCACTTTGATGAAGAGGAAGTTTTCATGGTCCGGCCAGTACGCGGTGCGTTCACCGAGGGCCATGATGTTGACGTCGTTGTCCACCAGGACTGGAACCGGCAGGGAGCGCTGAACGTACGTGACGACGTCGAATCCGTCCCAGCCAGGCATGATGGGCGGCTTGACCGGCCTGCCGCTGGCGTGTTCCACGGGACCGGGCAGGCCGATGCCTATTCCGGCGAGCTCGCCGGGTTCGCGGCCGGCTTCGGCCAGGAGTTCCATGCCCGCTGAAACCACGCGGCCCAGGACCACGTCCGGCCCGTCAGCGACCTCCTGCGTCAGCCGTCGCTCGGCCACGACGTCGCCGCCGAGATCGGTGACGGCAACAATCACGTGGGTAGCTCCGACGTCGACGGCCAGGACAACGCGCGCGGCGGGGTTGAAGGCAACGCGCGACGGCGGCCTGCCGCCTGTGGAGCTCGCCTCGCCAGCAGGGCCGACGAGCCCTGAGCTGATGAGGGCGTCAATCCTTGAGGCAACGGTGGAGCGGGCAAGGCCAGTGGTTTCTGCAAGCTCAGCCCGAGTGCGCGCCTTACCGTCGCGGAGGAGTTGGAAGAGATTTCCGGCGCGGGAGAGATTGCCGGCTTCGGGCACGGAGCTATTTCCGGCGTCGATTCCGGCCTCAGATGTCATGCAATTAGTGAAGCATGATTGCTTATGCATGTCATCCAGCAGAAGTTTCGCAGAATTCTTGCAACTTTTGCTAGACGCTCGGCAAAAGTCCCTTTAGGCTGAAAGGAGTTGGTGTCCAGTCCATTGACGTGTGGAATCGGTGGCTCCCCGAGGGGGTGCTCACTAGACTGGCGCCAAGGCCCTGATATCCCGGAAAAGCACTCCCGAAAAGGATCCCCATGTCGTATTCGCTCCAGCTGTATACCCTCCGTGATGCCATCCAGGAGGACCTGCCAGGCACCATCAAGAGGGTTGCCGAGATCGGTTTCACGCAGGTGGAGCCCTATAACTTCGTGGCCACGGCCAAGGAACTTGGCGCGGCGTTGAAGGAGAACGGCCTGACGGCACCGTCCGGCCATGCCCCGCTGTTGAGCCAGGACCAGGATGAGATCTTTGCAGCAGCCAAGGAGCTGGGCATCACCACGGTGATCGATCCATTCCTTCCCGCCGAGCACTGGCAGTCGGCCCAGGACATCCAGGCCACCGCGGCCAAGCTCAACGCAGCAGCGAAGAAGGGTGCCGAGTACGGCATCCGCGTGGGCTACCACAACCACGCATGGGAGCTGGAGTCCACCATCGAAGGCAAAACCGCCCTGGAGTACCTCGAAGGTTTGCTGGATCCCGAACTCGTCCTTGAAGTAGACACGTACTGGGTTGCCGTCGGTGGCCAGGACCCCGTGGAACTGCTGGCACGCCTGGGTGACCGCGTGAAGCTCATCCACATCAAGGACGGCCCGGCCACCACCGACACCAAAGCCCAGCAGCCCGCAGGCCAGGGCACCGTCCCGGTGCTGGATGTCATCGCCGCAGCGAAGTCCCTGGAAGTGGGCGTGGTGGAATTCGATGACTACTCCGGAGACATCTTCCAAGGCATCACCGAGAGCTTGAACTACCTCACCGCAGCGGCCAGCGCAGACGCTGCAACCGACACCCAGGCAGCAGAAGGAGCCAAGGCATGAGCTTCGCACCGTCTACCCGCAAAGGCCCCGTGGGCGTTGCCGTCATCGGCGCGGGCAACATCAGCAAGCAGTACCTGGACAACCTCACGGTCTTCCCGGACCTGAAAGTCCTGGTGATCGCGGACCTCTTCGAAGAGGCAGCAAAGGCGCGCGCCGAAGAATACGGGATCCTCGAATTCGGTGCCCCGGAGCTGGCCCTGAACCACCCCGACGTCGAGATCATCGTGAACCTGACCATCCCGGCAGCGCACGTCGAGGTCGCCACCGCAGCCGTCAACGCGGGCAAGCACGTCTGGACCGAGAAGCCCTTCTCCTTGGACCGCGAATCCGGGCTCGGCCTGCTCAAGGCAGCCGACGCCGCTGGGATCCGCCTGGGCACGGCCCCGGACACGTTCCTCGGCGCCGGGCTGCAAACCGCCCGACGCATCATTGAGCGCGGCGACATCGGCACACCCCTGACCGGCATGACCACGTTCCAAACCCCCGGCCCGGAGTCCTGGCACCCCAACCCCGCGTTCCTGTTCCAGCACGGCGCCGGCCCCCTGTTCGACATGGGCCCGTACTACCTCACCGCCCTGATCCAGACCTTCGGATCGATCCGCAAGGTGGCCGCCGTCGGTTCCTCCGCCAAAGCGACCCGCGTCATTGGTTCCGGCCCCAAGGCAGGCGAGGAATTCGCCGTCGAGGTCCCCACCCACGTCTCCGCGATGGCGCAGTTCGAAGGCGGCCAGTCCTCCCACAGCGTGTTCTCCTTCGAATCACCGCGCCTGCGGATGGGCTTCGTGGAAATCACCGGCTCTGAGGCCACCCTGTCCCTCCCGGATCCAAACTACTTCGACGGCGACCTCAAGCTCTGGCGTCCCGGCGCGGAAGAGCCGGAGATCATCCCTGCAACGGGTCCGGCCAACGGCCGTGGCCTGGGTGTTCTGGACATGGCCCGCGCCCTTCGTGCCGGTACTGCCCACCGGGCCACCGGCGACCTCGCCTACCACGTGCTGGACAGCATGGTCTCGATAGCCGAATCCGTGGAATCGGGTACCTTCTTGGACGTCACCAGCAACGCACCCGCCTCGGCCGCCCTCCCCGAGGACTGGGCACCCGAAACCGCCACCCTCTAGAGCCGGCGAGGAACCTGATGACTATTCCTACATCCTCGCCGCTGGGCGTCGCGGTAATCGGTTACGCCTTCATGGGTAAGGCCCACTCGAATGCTTGGCGGAACGTCTCCAGCTTCTTCGACGTCCCGGCCTTCGAGCAAAAAGTGCTGGTGGGCCGGGACGCAGATGCCGTCGCGGAAGCCGCCGCCAAGTACGGCTGGGCCGAGTCCGCCACTGACTGGCGCTCCGTGATCGAACGGGACGACATCCACATCATCGATATCTGTGCACCGGGCTGGATGCACGCCGAAATCGCCATCGCGGCTTTGGAAGCAGGCAAGCACGTTCTGGTGGAGAAGCCGCTGGCCAACACCTTGGGTGAGGCCGAGCTGATGACCGCAGCCGCCGCAAAGGCCCGGGACCGCGGTGTGCAGTCGATGATCGGCTTCAACTACCGCCGCGTCCCAGCGCTTGCCCTCGCCAAGGAACTCATTGCGGAAGGTCGTCTCGGCACAGTCCGGCATGTTCGCGCCGCGTACCTGCAGGACTGGCTGACCGACGCCCAGTCCCCCATGTCCTGGCGCCTCCGCAAGGAAACCGCCGGATCCGGCGCCCTGGGCGACATCGCCTCTCACGCCATCGACCAGGTCCTGTACCTTCTGAACGATGCTGTCACCGAGGTTTCGGGCCGCCTGCAGACTTTTGTTGATCAGCGCCCCGGCGCAGAGGGCCCGGAGGATGTCACGGTCGACGACGCCGCCTGGGTAAACCTCTCGCTCGCCTCCGGAGCAATCGCCTCAGTTGAAGCTTCCCGCGTAGCGACTGGCCAGAAGAACTCCCTGAGACTGGAAATCTACGGCTCGCTTGGTTCAATGACCTTTGACCTGGAGAACCTGAACGAACTCTATTTCATGGACACCACAGTGCCCGTCCGTGAGCAGGGCTTCCGCCGGATCCTGGTCAACGAGCCCGAACACCCGTACCTGGAAGCGTGGTGGCCGCAAGGTCACATCATCGGCTGGGAACACACATTCACGCACCAGATCCGCGACTTCCTCACCGCGATCGCCGCGGGTGAGTCGCCGTCGCCGTCGTTTGAAGAGGGCCTGAACGTCCAGCACATCCTGACCGCCGTGGAAGAGTCCGCGGCCGCCAAAAGCTCACTGATCCAGCTCACCGCATCCGTTACTGAAGGAGCCTGACATGCCCCGCCCGTACACCCTGTTCACCGGCCAGTGGGCCGACCTCCCCTTCGAGGAAGTCGCGCGTCTTGCTTCCGGCTGGGGCTACGACGGCCTGGAAATCGCCGTCTCCGGAGACCACCTGGACGCCTGGCGCTGGGACGAACCCGGCTACGTCGAATCCAAACTCGCTGTCCTGGAAAAGTACAACCTCAAGGTCTGGGCCATCTCCAACCACCTCAAAGGCCAGGCCGTCTGCGATGACCCCATCGACTTCCGCCACGAAGCGATCGTCGGATCCCGCGTCTGGGGCGACGGGGAACCCGAAGGCGTCCGCCAACGCGCCGCCGAGGAAATGAAACACACAGCCCGCCTCGCAAAAGCGCTCGGCGTGGACACTGTGGTCGGGTTCACCGGCTCCTCCATCTGGCAGTACGTCGCCATGTTCCCTCCCGTCCCCGAGAAGGTCATCGAGGCCGGCTACCAGGACTTCGCCGACCGCTGGAACCCCATCCTGGACGTCTTCGACGAATGCGGGGTCCGCTTCGCCCACGAAGTCCACCCCTCCGAAATCGCCTACGACTACTGGACCACCGTCCGGACCCTCGAAGCGATCGGCCACCGGCCAGCCTTCGGGCTGAACTGGGACCCGTCGCACTTCATGTGGCAGGGCATCGATCCCGTGTCCTTCATCTGGGACTTCAAGGACCGGATCTACCACGTGGACTGCAAAGACACCAAGCTCCGCCCCACCGGCCGGAACACCGTCATGGGCTCCCACCTGCCCTGGGGCGACCCCCGCCGCGGCTGGGACTTCGTCTCCGCCGGACGCGGCGACGTGCCCTGGGAATCGTCCTTCCGCGCCCTGACCGCCATCGGCTACAACGGCCCCATCTCCGTAGAATGGGAAGACGCAGGAATGGACCGACTCCACGGCGCCCCGGAAGCGCTGGCCGCCCTCAAGAAGTTCGACTTCCCGGCTTCGCAGACCTCCTTCGACGCCGCCTTCAGCAGCAAGGACTAAGCACGTGACCCTCAGCAACGGCACCTCTGATGGAACTATCCGCTGGGGAATCCTCGGCACAGGATTCATCGCAGGGCTCCAGACCAAGGACTTGAAGGAGAACGGTTTCACGGTGCAAGCCGTGGGATCGCGATCGTTGGAATCGAGTGAGTCGTTCGCTGGGGAGTACGGCGTGGCCACCGCGCATGGCAGCTATGAGGACCTTGTTGCAGATCCCCTGGTTGATGTGGTCTACGTGGCCACGCCGCACCCTTTCCACCATGAGAACGCCCTCTTGGCGTTGAATGCGGGCAAGCACGTCCTGGTGGAGAAGGCGTTCACCATGAATGCCCGCCAGGCACAGGACATTGTTGACCTCGCGGAATCCAAGGGGCTCGTGGCGCTGGAGGCCATGTGGACCCGGTTCCTGCCGCACATGATTCGCCTCCGGGACATCATCGCTTCAGGAACCATCGGTGCGGTACGCAAGGTGGTGGCCACCCACAACCAGAGCCTTCCCAAGGATCCCGCCCACCGGCTCAACGATCCCGCCCTGGGCGGCGGGGCGCTGCTGGACCTGGGCATCTACCCGGTCTCCTTTGCCTTCGACATCCTGGGCACTCCTGCGTCCATAAAGGCCAGCGCCTCCATGTCGGCCACCGGAGTCGATCGTCAGACCGCAGCGATCTTCGAATACGCCAGTGGTGCCCAGGCGATGGTGGATTGCGAACTCGACGCCGCCAGCGCCAACCGTGCCATGGTGATCGGCAGCGAAGGGTGGATCGACATAGAAAGCACTTGGTACAACCCGGTTCCCTTCACCGTTCATGCCGTGGACGGCAGTGTCATTGAGCGGTATGACCAGCCCGTCACCAGCCGCGGCATGCAGTATCAGGCTGCTGAACTGGAACGCCTGATCCGCTCAGGTGAGACTGCCGGAACCATCCTGCCGCCAGCCGAGACCGTGGCCATCATGGCCGCCATGGACGAAATCCGGCGCCAGGTAGGACTGAGCTACGACGCTGACCGGGTTGGTGCGGCATGAGCGAATCTGCACGCATGGTGGAGCTGAAGCAGCAAGAGGATGAACTGGTGTTCGGTTCGTTCGATCACCATGACGCATGGCGACTCGGCTCGCTGATCGCCAACCACGCCATCGCGTCGGACTTCGGCGTCGCGATCGATATCCGCAGGCACAACATTGTGCTGTTCCGCTGCGTCCTGCCCGGTGCCACGGGCGACCAGGAAGAGTGGATCCGCCGCAAGTCCGCCGCCGTGCTGCGATTCGAGCACAGTACGGCATTGTTGGGTGAACAATTCGCCGAGCGCAACCCGTTGGGCGGCGGATGGCTTGCCCCCGAGGACTACACCCTCGACGGCGGTTCCTTCCCCATCCGCGTCCGGGGAGCCGGTGTGATCGGTGCTGTCACGGTTTCGGGGCTGAGCTCTGACGAGGACCACCAGATGGTGGTGGACGGAATACGGAACTACCTGAAGACGGTAGGGGTCTAGCGGCGGGGCACCAAGTGCTGAGAAATCTCAGCGGAAGAATCCCGCAGTTCGATGGCGCCCGCGGCGACTCCAACCACAAGCTCGAAGCCTTTTTCCGTGGTGAAGTCATGCTTATATCCGTTGATCCACAGCAACAGCACCATGAGCGTCCACGCAGTTCGCTTGTTCCCATCTATGAGGGGATGGAACCGGGCGACAGACTCCAATAGCGCAGCTGCCTTAATTGCAAGATCAGGATAGGCTTCCGCTCCCATGACAGTTGTAGCCGGCCTGGCCAACGCCGAGGCCAACAAGCCAACATCGCGAATATGAAAGCCGTACCGGTCAACGACGTGAAGGGCGTCTTCAATGTCCAGGTACGCTGTCACGCGTCCTCAAGGCGCGTCAGCAGCTCAGCATCATGACTCATCACGAAATCAAGGCCTTCACTGATTTCGCGTCGACGCGCATGACGCTGCAGAACCAACTCTGCCCCCTGCAACAGGAGTGCGGACTTGGACGTGTGTTCCTCTGCGGCCAACTTCTCCAGCCGTCGATCGAGGTCTTCTGGGACGCGCAGATTCAAAGCCATGGTTCGATGGTACCAAAGCGGTACCTTGAACCTTGGAAGCCGTCATCAGTCACGTCGCTGTGAAGAAGCTGTGCTTGGCGTAACGTGCACCCATCACAAAAGGTAACGTCCCGCCGTCGTCCTCGGTACCGGCAATTATTCTGGGCAGTAACCTCACGCCCAGCCCGAAGGAAGCCCATGCCAACCCAAGAACATCCCCTCCGCAAGCTTGGATTCCTCACCATCGGCCTGTTCGACCCCACCGATCCGGCCGCCGGGCACCGATCCACGCTGGAGATCATTGAACTCGGTGAGCAGTTGGGGTTCGACAGCGCATGGTTGCGGCACCGCCATCTGCAGTTCGGCATCTCCTCCCCCGTGGCGGTGATGGCCGCCGCCAGCCAGCGCACGTCCAGGATTGAACTCGGCACCGCAGTAACGCCGCTGGGTTGGGAAAACCCGTTACGCCTGGCAGAGGACCTGGCCACCGTGGACCTACTCGCGGGGGGACGGATCAATCCGGGGCTGAGCGTGGGCGAACCCATGAACTACCACACCGTGAAGCATGAGCTGTACCCGGATTCTTCGGAATCAGAAGACTTCTCATATGCCCGCGTGGACCGGTTCGCACGGTTGGTGGCAGGCGAAAAAGTAAGGGACTTCTCCGGCAAGCAGGGCGTTGTGGAGGAGTACTCCAACCGGGTGGAGCCGCACTCACCCGGACTGCGCAGCCGCCTTTGGTACGGGGCGGGCAGCATGAAGTCGGCCGTATGGGCGGGGGCCAACAGCTTCAATCTGCTGTCCAGCAGCGTGATTTTCCCGGATAAGGACCAGGAACCGGACTTTGCCAGGGTCCAACAATCACAGATCCGGGCGTACCGTGAAGCCGCAGCAGCGTCCGGAAACACCGCCCGGGCTTCGCAGGGCCTGGTGGTCATCCCCACCGATTCGGCTTCCGCGGCCCAGCAGGAGAAATACCAGCGTTACGTCGATCAGCGCACTCCGCGGACCAGCGCTCCGCAGGGGCCCAAGGGCATGCTTTTCGCAAAGGACCTTATTGGCACCAGCGACGAAATCGCCGCGCAACTGTACGCCCATGAGGGCTTTCAGGAAGTGGACGAAGTCGCCTTCGCCCTGCCGTTCAGTTTTGACCACGAGGACTACGTGCAGATCCTTAGCGACATCGCCGGGAAGCTGGGGCCGGCATTGGGCTGGAACCCGACCGCATGAGCACCTAGCGCTGAAATGTACATTTCAGCGTAGAAAAGCCTAATTGGTGTATGAGCGAGATGACAGTCACTGTTGCGCGAAGTCGGCTTTCCGAAGCGGTTGATACCGCGCGAGTAAGCCACGAACCGGTGTATTTGTTGCGCCGTGGTCGCCGCGCCGCGGCACTGAGCTGCTCGAACCGAAATGACCGAGACCGGCAGTGGTGCCGTGCCATGGGAGGAAGTCAAAGCGGAGCTGGGCTTGGCTTGAGCTATTCAGTGCAGCTCGCGCCTGCCGCCGTCCGTCAGTTGCGAAAGCTCCCGCCGGACGCACGCCGACGTATTCAGGCTGCAATTGAACTCCTCGCCGAAACACCTCGCCCGCCAGAGGCAAAAGCTATCCGGCAACAGTGATGACTGGCGTGTCCGTACCGGCGACTTCCGGATTATCTATGAGATCCGGGACGCTCAACTTATTGTTCTGGTAGTCGCCATGGGCCACCGTCGTGATATCAACCAGCACTGATTCGCACCCCTCAGGACTCACCGCCCCTTCAGCACATATCGCCTTTCAGGGCGTCCGACGCCGTACTTGAGTCTGACCTCCAGCGCCCCCTCGTCGTGGAGGTACTCAAGGTAACGACGGGCGCTGACCCGGGACGTACCCAACTGTTCTGCAAGCTCGGCGGCTGAGAGGTCACCGGGCGCAGACTTGAGCGCCGATTCAACCAATTCGAGCGTCTCCACGCTGCAGCCCTTGGGAAGGGTCCGCTCGGAAACACTCAACCCGAAGACGCGGTTTACATCGGATTGCTCCGCTTCAACCTTGGACGCGTCCAGGCCCTGGTAAGCACTGAGATAGTGCTCCAGCCGCTCCTGTAGGTCGGATTGGGAGAACGGCTTGATCAGGTAATGGACTATGCCGCCGCGCAAAGCCTTCCGCACAGTCTCCACTTCGCGGGCAGCGCTGATCACCAGGACATCCAGCTCCGGGGCAATATCGCGGAGCTGGTGCATGAGGTCAAGCCCGTTGATGTCCGGGAGATGGATGTCCAACAGCACCAGGTCCGGCTGCAGCCGCTCGGTCTCCACCAGGGCCTGCGCACCCGTATGGGCCACGCCCACCACTCCGAAGCCGGGCGTCCGTTGGATGAACCCGGCATGGACCTTGGCCACCATGAAGTCGTCGTCGACGATCAGTACTTTAATCACGGCTGAGTTGCCCCCTTGTTGCTGAAGCGTGCAGAGAACACCGCTCCATGGTCGTTCGAGAAGCTCAGGTCCCCTCCGGATCGCCGGCAGATCACCCGTGACAACGCCAAGCCAAAACCGCGGGCGTCTCCCGGGCCGGGCTCTTTGGTGGAGAAGCCCTGCCGGAAGATGTCCTCGGCGGAGCCGGAGGGTACACCGGGGCCGTTGTCCCGGACCGTGACGGCCACCTCGTCACCGGAGTCTGCCACCAGCACCCGGACCGATGCCCCCGGAAGGCCGGTGACGGCGTCGAACGCGTTATCCACCAGGTTGCCCACCACCGTGGTGAGGTCCCGCGACAGTTCCTCGTTGACGCGCGGCAGCGCGGACTGCGGGTCCAGCTGCAGTTCCACGCCGCGCTCGGTGGCAAGACTGGCTTTGGCGATGAGGAGGGCCGCGAGCGCGGGGTCCTGGATGCGGCTGGTGACGTCATCGTTGAGCCTGGTCCGGTCCAGTGTGGCGCCGTTGACGAACTGGACTACGGAATCGTATTCGCCGATTTGGATGAGTCCGGAGATGACGTGGAGTTGGTTGGCGAACTCGTGGGCTTGGGCCCGCAGGGTGTCCGTGACGGTGCGGGTGGCGCCGAGTTCGCTCTCCAGGGAGGATAGCTCGGTCCGGTCCCTCAGTGTTGTCACCGAGCCGATGTCGCGGCCGTGCGAGCGGAGGGCCACGCGGTTCATGACTACCAGCCGTTCCCCGACGAGCACCAGCTGATCGGGGTCTGACTGCTCACGGGTAAGGACGATTTTCAGTGCAGGATCCACGTGCAGGGATCGCAGCTTTTTACCCACGCAGTCCGGTGGCAGGCCAAGGAGTTGCCGGGCGCTCTGGTTTGCCACTGTGATGCGCTCGTGGGGATCCAGCGCCACCACACCTTCTTTGAGGCCCTGCAGCATCGCTTCACGGTTTTCCACGAGCCCCGTGATTTCCCGCGGTTCCATGCCCAGGGTTTGCCGTTTGACGCGGCGGGACAGCAGAAGGGATCCGGCCACTCCGAGGACACTGGCCACGCCCAGATAGGTGAGGAGGTTGGGAACGGCGTCTCCCAGCCGCTCGATGGTGGAAGGGTAGTTCCGGCTGATGGAGGCTATGCCGATCATTGTTCCGGCGTCGTCCAGGACGGGGACGTGGGCGGAAAGTACGGCACCGTTACTGCCCGGCAGGACGCCTGTCCAGGCACGGCCTTCCATGACCCTGCTGTCACCGAGCGGCATCGACTGCCCCACCAGGCTTGGATCTGAGGAGGCCACCACGGTGCCGTCCATCCTGGCGAGCGCCACGTGGGAGGATCCGGAGACGGTGCGGACAGATTCGGCAACGGCGGGAAGTGCTGATCCGGTGCGGGGTTCGGCAGCAGGTAGCAGTGCACGCACCGTAGGGTTGTTGCCCAGGGCTTCGGCTGCAGAAAGCGCCCGGCGGCCTTCGGTCCGTTCGAAGGCGGCGGCGGATTGCGCCAGCGAAATAGCCACCACGGCAACAAGAACCGCCAGGACGATCAGCAACTGCAGCACAAGGTATTGCCCTGCCAAGGACATCCCTCGTCTTCGAGGCAGTCGAGTCAATCGCGTCACTGCTGGTTTCCTTTGGTGGCGCCTGTGAGCGGGGTGCGGGCAACTGCTCCCCCTGGCGTATCGGAACTATACCCCAGCGGCACAGAAGACCCCAGTGGTACAGAAGGCCAGCTCAGACCGTCAAAAACCGTGAACGCAATGAACTTAAAGATCACTGCGAACACAAGAGTGATCCCTGTCACTTACGGACCTAGCATCAAATCAACGGGGCACAACGCTGATCGCCCTGCACTGAATTTTCGATGATGAGAAGAGGAACACCATGCGCCAGATCCGCGCATTGCGAGTCGCCGCCGTCGCCGCCGGCATCGCCCTGATGGCCACCGGCTGCGGTGCCACAGGCAAGTCCACCAGCTCTGACAGCACCGGCGCAGCAGGACCCATCACCGGCCTCCAGATCATGGTTCCCAACACCCCCGGCGGTGGCTACGACACCACGGCGCGTGCAGCTGCGAAGGTCCTGGACGACGAGAAAATCTCCACCAACACCGAGGTCTTCAACCTTGCCGGTGCGGGCGGCACCGTGGGCTTGGCCCGCATCGTCAACGAGAAGGGCAACGGTGATCTCACCATGCTCATGGGCCTGGGCGTTGTTGGGGCGAGCTACACCAACAAGTCCGAGTCCAAGCTGACCGAAACCACCCCGCTGGCAAAGCTCATCGAGGAACCGGGCGCCATCATGGTGGGCAAAGACTCCCCGTACAAGACCATTGATGATTTAGTGAAGGCATGGAAAGCCGATCCTGCTTCCATCTCGGTTGGCGGCGGCTCCTCTCCCGGCGGTCCGGACCACCTCCTGCCGATGCAGTTGGCCGGCGCTGTTGGCATTGACGCCACAAAGGTCAACTTTGTTTCCTACGACGGCGGTGGCGACCTTTTGCCGGCCATCCTCGGTAACAAGCTCGGCTTCGCCGCTTCAGGTGCCGGCGAGTACCTGCAGCAGATCAAGTCCGGTGAGATCCGCGTACTGGCCACCAGTGGCGAGAACCGCCTGGACGGTGTGGACGCTCCCACACTGAAGGAATCCAACATTGACCTGGTCTTCACCAACTGGCGTGGCGTTGTGGCCCCTCCGGGCATCAGCGAGGACGACAAGAAGTCCCTGATCGCCGCCCTTGAGAAGATGCACGCATCCGCTGGCTGGAAGGAAGCTCTCAAGACCCACAGCTGGTCCGATGCGTTCGTTACCGGTGACGAGTTCAAGACATTCCTGACTGACCAGGACAAGCGGGTGGCGGACGTCCTCACCAAGCTCGGGTTGGCGTGAGCTCCTTAGCCACAGGCCTTAAAGGCCGCGCCGAGCTGGGGGTAGCCCTCCTGCTCGGCGCGGTGGGCGTCCTGGTCTTCCTGGATGCGAACGGCCTGGTGACCCCGTACTCCCAGTCGGACCCGGTGGGTCCGAAGACTGTTCCGTTCATTGTTTCCGGACTCTTGATTATTTGCGCCATCCTCCTTGCCATCAACGTCCTCCGGGGCGGCAAGGGTGAAGCCGAAGGCGGCGAAGACGTGGACCTCGCCCACTCTGCAGATTGGAAGACTGTCCTTCCCCTGGCAGGAGCTTTCATCCTGAATATCCTGCTCATCGACTGGGCCGGCTGGGTCATTTCCGGAACGGTGCTCTTCTGGGGCAGCGTGCTGGCACTGGGCAGCCGCCGCTACATTCGTGACGGCCTCATTTCCGTCGCCCTGGCCCTGCTGACCTTCTACGGTTTCTACCTCGGCCTGGGCATCGCACTGCCGGCCGGGCTCCTGGAAGGAATCCTCTAATGGACGTCTGGTCCTCCTTGATGGACGGTTTCGCCACCGCCCTGACCCCCATGAACCTCTTGTTCGCCGTAATCGGCGTCCTCTTGGGCACCGCCGTCGGCGTCCTTCCCGGACTTGGCCCGGCCATGACTGTGGCATTGCTCCTGCCGGTGACCGCTGCGTTGGAGCCCACCAGTGCCTTCATCATGTTCGCCGGTATCTACTACGGCGGCATGTTCGGCGGTTCCACCACCTCCATCCTCCTCAACACACCGGGAGAATCGTCGTCGGTGGTGACGGCGATCGAAGGCAACAAGATGGCCAAAGCGGGCAGGGCCGCGCAGGCGCTTGCCACTGCGGCCATCGGTTCCTTCATTGCCGGTACCATCGGCACTGCCCTGCTGGCCGTCTTCGCACCTATTGTGGTGCAATTCGCCGTCAGCCTGGGCGCTCCCAGCTACTTCGCGATCATGATTCTGGCCCTCCTTGCCGTCACCGCAGTCCTTGGTTCCTCAAGACTCCGCGGCTTCGCTTCGCTGGCCCTGGGCCTCGCAATCGGGCTGGTGGGCATCGACTCCGTGACCGGCCAGCGGCGCCTGACGTTCGGCCAGCCCCTGCTGGTGGACGGCCTGGACATTGTGGTGGTGGCTGTTGCCATCTTCGCCGTGGGTGAAGCGCTCTGGGTTGCCGCCCACCTGCGCCGGACCCCGCTGCACGTCATTCCCGTTGGCCGCCCATGGATGGGCAAGAACGACTGGCAGCGTTCCTGGAAGCCTTGGCTTCGCGGCACTGCCTTCGGCTTCCCGTTTGGCGCCCTTCCAGCTGGCGGCGCGGAAATTCCTACGTTCCTCTCTTACGTCACCGAGAAGCGGCTCAGCAAACACCCCGAGGAGTTCGGCAAGGGCGCTATTGAGGGCGTCGCCGGACCGGAAGCGGCAAACAACGCCGCCGCTGCCGGAACACTGACCCCCATGCTTGCCTTGGGCCTGCCCACCAACGCAACGGCTGCCGTGATGCTCGCTGCCTTTACGTCCTACGGAATCCAGCCGGGCCCGCAGCTGTTCTCCAGCCAAGGCCCCCTGGTCTGGGCACTCATCGCCAGCCTGTTCATCGGCAATTTCCTGCTCCTGCTCATCAACCTGCCCCTGGCGCCGGTCTGGGCCAAGCTGCTGCAACTCCCCCGCCCATACCTCTACGCAGGCATCCTGTTCTTTGCCACGCTGGGCGCCTACTCGGTCAATCTGCAGGCTTTCGACCTGGTGATCCTGCTGGTACTGGGCGCCCTGGGCTTCATGATGCGGCGCTTCGGGCTCCCGGTCCTGCCGCTAATCCTCGGCGTCATCCTTGGCCCGCGCATCGAAGGCCAGCTCCGCAAGACGCTGCAACTAAGCGCGGGCGACCCCGCAGGCCTCTTCAGCGAACCCATCGCGATCGTGGTCTACATCATCGTGGCGATCATCCTGGCCTGGCCGTTCATCTACAAGCTCATCCGACGCAATCGGCCAATGCCAGTGCTTGCCGGGCCACCTGTCCAGGACCGTCACACCGAGGCCGAAGCAACCCGCCACAAGACCACCCCGGTCCAGCACAAACAGGAGAAACCATGACCATCGTGGTGGGATACGTCCCCACACCGGAAGGCGAAGCGGCACTGACGCAAGCCATTGCCGAGGCCAAGAAGAGCAACGACACCCTGCTGGTCATCAACTCCTCCAAGGGCGACGCCCTGGTGGATAACCGGTACGCCCAGGAACCGGATATCCAAAGCATCGAGGAGCGGCTGGCGGACCATGGAATCCAGCACATCATCAAGCAGCCGGTCCGCGGCCATGACGCAGCGGCCGAGGTCCTGGACGCCGCCGACGAAAATGACGCCAGCCTGATTGTGATCGGCCTTCGCCGCCGCAGCCCAGTGGGCAAGCTCATCATGGGCAGCGTGTCCCAACGGATCCTGCTGGAGGCGGACTGCCCGGTGCTGGCGGTCAAGGCGGAGTAACAGGACTTTTTCGTACAGCTAATGCCCCTAAGATTCGTTCTTGGGGGCATTAGCTGTCCAAAAACTCGCAAGGGGGACTCACGTGACTGAAACCATCCGCACCGCAACAACGCACGACGCCGGGAAGCTGGCTGAGCTTGCCGCCATCACCTTCCCGCTGGCCTGCCCGCCTGGCGCCTCACCGGCGGACATCCAGGCCCACATTGAAAAGACCCTGAGCGAAGACAACTTTGAGGACTACCTCGCCGACGCGAAAATCACCATCCTGGTGATCGACGACGACGGGCAGCTCAACGGGTACACCATGCTGATTGCCAAGCCGACCAGCGACCCCGACGTCGCAGCCGTCTTGTCCGCGCTCCCCTCCACCGAGCTGAGCAAGTGCTACGTCCACCCGGACCACCACGGCAAGGGCGCAGCATCAGAACTCATCAGGGCCTCGTTGGCGAATGCTGCTGACAAGGGCGCAGCCGGGGTGTGGCTGGGCGTGAACAGCGAGAACGCGAAAGCCATCCGCTTCTACGAGAAGAGCGGTTTCCAGCGGGTAGGCACAAAATCTTTCAAGCTCGGCAACACCGTGGAGCATGACTTCGTCATGGAAAACGAGCTCTAGCCGAACAAGTCCCCCGTCAGCGGCGGCCGAGGGTCTGAGCGCAGTTCGAGCCCTGCCGGAAGCCCGCTTACGGTACCGGACGAACCGGAGGCTTGCACGGTGATCCGCGAGCGCCCCAGCAGCACGTTGTCCGCGCGGAACGACCCATAAGCGTCCGGCAGGATCGGCGCCAGATGCAGCACGTTCCGGGTGAAGTCGGGGTCGAACCGCAGCAGGATCCGGGCGAGTTGGACCGGCGCCGCCGCTGCCCACGCTTGCGGGGAACACGCCGTCGGATACGGAACCGGCTCCGAAAAGTCGCCACGGTCAAAGCCGCAGAAAAGCTCCGGAAGTTGCCCGCCAAAGTACTCGGCGGCGTCGAACAGTCCGCTCGCAACCCGGCTGGCTTCCTTCACGAAGCCGTACCGCATCAGTCCTGTGGCGACGAGCGCGGTGTCGTGGGGCCAGACGGAGCCGTTGTGGTAACTGACGGGGTTGTACGCGCCCATGTCGGACCCCAGAGTCCGGATGCCCCAGCCCGTGAACATCTCAGGGGACATCAGCCGCTCCGCCACCAATGGGGCCTTGTCCTCATCCACGATGCCCACCCAGAGGCAGTGCCCCATGTTGGAGGTGCAGGAATCCACGGGTTTCTTGTCCTTGTCCAGCGCCAAGGCAAAATAGCCCCGCTCCGGGAGCCAGAAGGCTTCGTTGAAGGCGGCTTTCAGCGCTTCGGCGCGGTCCGCGCATCGGCGTTCGACGGCGGGGTCCCCCGCTACCCGCGCCAGCAGGGACCGTCCCACGTAGGCCGCGTAGGCGTAGGCCTGAACTTCGCAGAGGGCTATGGGCGTCTCTGCCATGCGGCCGTCGGCGAAGTTGATGCCGTCCCAGGAGTCCTTCCAGCCCTGGTTCACCAAGCCGTGCTGGTTGGGCCGTTGGTACTCGATGAAGCCGTCGCCGTCGCGGTCCCCGTACTGCTCCATCCATTCGATGGCGCGGTCAGCGTGCGGGAGGAGGGATTCGATGATGTCCGTGCCGAGGCCCCACCGGCTGAGCTCACCGAGCGTTGAGACGAACAGGGGCGTCGCGTCCGCGGTTCCGTAGTAGGCGGTCCCTCCCAGGGCGAGCCCTGCTGTGACCCCGAGTCGCACCTCGTGGGGCATGCGTCCCGGCTCTTCCTCGGAGTCGATATCAACCTTGGTCCCTTGGAGCGTGGCCAGGGTCTGCAGGGTTCCGGCCGCCAGGTTGGGATCCACCATGAGCGACATATAGGAGGCAAGGAGCGAGTCACGCCCAAACAGTGCCATGAACCACGGCGCACCCGCGGCTACGGCGGCGCGGCCTGGGTGTGCGGGGTCGAAGATCCGCAACGAGCCCAAATCACGCTGGCTCCTTTCCAGGACTTCCTCTACGTTGGCGTCCGTCACGGCAATCCGGGGAACATGCTCTTCCCATGCGACGTGGCGGCGAACGCCCGGCGTGTGGTGCAGCGGCGTGGTTTCGGTAAAGGGGTCGCTAGGTCCTTTTCCGTTGACCAGGGGAAGGGCGATGATGCTGGTGGACCACTGGCTGCGGGCAGGAATGGTGACGTGGAACCGTAGCCCATCATCGGAAACCTTGGCGCCTGAGGCCCGGAACGACACACCCCGGCGTTGCCCGCTGGAGTGGAGGGAATCGATGTGCAGTTCTTTCCTGTGGGCCTTCTTCACAGGGTTGCCGGCTTTGTTGGTACGGCCGCCCTTGACGTCGAAGAGATCAGCGAGGTCGGCGTCGATCAGCAGTTCAATCTCGCACGGCGCGTCCTGGCTCGAATAGTTCCTGATGGTGATGTCGTCCCGCAGGCCGGCCCCCACGTGCCTTTGGTGCTGGACCACCAGCGGGCTGTCGAACCTGCCGTCTGCCGAGCAGGCCCTGCCAAGGTACTCAGCTTGGAAGGCGGTGGGGTTCCGGGCCACCAGCGGCTCCCGGAGCGCCCCGTTGACCCGCAGGATCCAACGCGACACTATCCGCGTGTCCTGATAGTAGGCACCTTGGGAACCGCCGCCGTGAATGTCACCGGAATGCGAGGAAATACAGAACGATGAACCTTCGACGACGGTGACGGCGCCCAGTTCTGACGCTCCGGCTTCGGTGTCTTCGTTCCAGGCAGTCATGGCCGGCGGGCCTCCTCCGGAGTTTTCCTTGAGGGTGGGTAGCCTTGGAGGGCTTGCCTCCGATTCTCTTGCAATACGTCCCCGCCGGGAAGAGGTCCGGCGCGGAATTGTTCAATGACCTTCGCGTAAAAGTCAACGTGGTCCGCTGCCATGCGTTGCGCGCTGAAGGATTCTTCCACGGAGCGTCTGCAAGCCTCACGGTCCAGGTCCGGGATGCGGCCAACACACTCCACCAATTTTCCCGTGGACGCCACAAAACCGGTGACACCATTCCTGACGATTTCCGGAGCTGCCCCGATGGGTGTGGCCAGGACGGGGGTTCCCGTGGCCAGGGCTTCGATCATGACCAGCCCAAAAGGTTCGTGCCACTGGATGGGGTTGAGCAGGGCCATCGCGTCGCCCATCAACTCGTATTTCTCCGGATCCCGGAGTTCGCCCAGGAACTCCTCGTTGGAAGCCAAGGAAGGCTGCACCACGTCATGGAAGTAGGCAAGTTCATCCGGTGCGTGCATCTTGGCTGCGATCCGCAGGGGGACATCCGCTGCCCGGGCAATACGCACCGCCTCCATGAGTCCTTTATCCGGGCACATCCGTCCCACGAAACACAGGTATCCCCCGGCGCCGCGGCCGGGGCTCACCGCGGAAAGGTCGATCCCGTGATGGATGACCGCCGAGATTTCCAGATCCTGGACCCGGCTGCACTGATCGTGGGAGATGGCGATGATGGCGGTGTCTTGTGCCATGTCCCGGTACAGGGTTGCCGCCCGTGGTGAGAGCTGCCCGTGGATGGTGGTCACAACGGGCACATCCTGCGGCCGGTGGGAGTAGAGGGGGCCGGCCAGGGTGTGATCGTGGATGATGTCCACATCGCCCATGTCCCGGTAGGCCCTGATCACATGGCCCAGCTCGCTCAGTGTGAGGCCGACTTCTTCCGGCTCACTGGGCCCAAAGCCCGGAAGCTGGGGCACCGGGCACGTGCTGTCCGCTGCCGTTGCAAGCAGTACCTCGTGTCCCGCATCCACGAACGCCCGTGCCAAGGCATCCACTACACGCTCAGTTCCGCCGTACTTTTCGGGCGGCACGGTAAACCAAGGGCCAACAATGAGTCCGATGCGCATGCTGGTGCCTCCGCGCAAAACCCCCATTCCAAGGGCTGGCTACATAACCCTTTACACAGACTATTTGCCTTGGCCTGCAACAACAACGGGTGAGGAAAATAACAGCCGGGTATGGAATGCGCGGGCGGCGCTCAGGGTTGCAGAGAGCATGAAGATTGAGATCTGGTCAGACGTCGCGTGTCCGTGGTGCTACATCGGCAAGCGCCGTTTTGAGACCGCCCTGGCACAGTTCCCGCACCGCGATTCCGTGGACATTGAGTGGAAGAGCTACCAGCTGGACCCCTCAATCCCGGAGCACTATGACGGCACGGAGCTGGACTACCTGAGCAACCGCAAGGGCATGGCTCCGGAGCAGGTCAAGCAGATGTTCGCCCATGTCACGGAGACGGCAAAGGGCGAAGGCCTGGACTACCACTTCGACAAGGTGGTGGTGGCCAACAGCTTCACCGCCCACCGCCTCATCCATCTTGCTGCCTCCCACGGGCGCCAGGATGCAGCCAAGGAACAGCTGCTCAGCGATCACTTTGAGCACGGCAAGGACATCGGCAACAAGGAGTACCTCACGGAACTCGGTGCCTCCCTCGAACTGCCGGCCGATGAAGTGGCGGAGCTTTTCACTACGGACAAGTTCACCGAGGACGTGAACATGGACATCAACGAGGCCCGCGCCATCGGCGTCACCGGCGTCCCGTTCTTCGTCATCGACCGCAAGTACGGCATCTCCGGCGCCCAGCCCGCCGAGCTGTTCAGCGAGGCCCTGAACCAGGCGTGGCAGGAAGCCAACCCGCTGATCCCGGTGGGTGCCTCCGACGCTGAGGCCTGCGGCCCTGACGGCTGCGCAATCTAGCCAGCCACCCGCCGTCGTGCGTTAACCCGGCTAGCCTTTCACCACATCAAGCTCGACGACGGCCCAGGACAATGCGGGCAGCGTCAGGCGCAGCTCCGAACCGGTCGCCTTCACACCTTCCAGAGCAGTCAGGCCAACGCGGCCCGGCTGATCCTGGGTGTTGATGGTCAAACGGTCCCCACCCTCCGGGATCTCCAGGACCTCGGCGCGGACCACCTGCCGGGCGTCGAAACCGCGCAAGGCAACCTCGACGTCGGCGGCTTCTTCCAGCCCGCGGTTGGCGAAGAACAGTGCCACCCGGCCCGTTTCCTCATTCCACGTAGCGCTGACGTCCACCAGGTCTGTGTCCCCAAACCGCGCATTCGAGTACTTGTCCGAGTCCACGGAGAGCCGCAGGATCTGGCCCTTGGCGAGCTCAGCCATCCGTGCGAACGGGTGGAAAATGGTCTGCTTCCAGGCAGGACCGTTCTCCTCCGAAAGGATCGGCGCAATGACGTTGACCAGCTGTGCCTGGTTGGCGATCTTCACACGATCACCGTGCCGGAGCAGCGAGTTGAGCAGCGTTCCCACCACCACGGCATCGGTGACGTTGTACTTGTCCTCGATCACGCGCGGGTGCTCGCGCCAACCGGCCTTGGCCACGTTGTGCGGCTGGTCTTCCGTGTCCAAGCCCCGCTGGTACCAGACGTTCCACTCATCGAAGGACAAGTTGATGTGCTTCTTGTGCTTGCCCTTGGCTCGCACAGCATCCGCGGTGGCGATCACTGACTCGATGAAGTAGTCGGTATCGACGGCGGAGGCCAGGAAGCTGCCGACGTCGCCGTCGTGCTCCTGGTAGTAGGCATGGAGGGAAACATAGTCCACTTCGTCGTAGGTGTGGGTGAGGACGGTCTGCTCCCACGCGCCGAAAGTCGGCATCGAAGAGCTGGAACTGCCGCAGGCCACCAACTCCAGCGTGGGGTCAACGAACCGCATGGCCTTGGCGGCTTCCTGTGCCAGGCGTCCGTACTCGTCGGCGGTTTTGTGGCCGATCTGCCACGGCCCGTCCAGCTCATTGCCCAGGCACCAGAGCTTGATGTTGAACGGGTCCTTGTGCCCGTTCTTGGCGCGGAGATCGGACAGGTAAGTTCCGCCGGGGTGGTTGGCGTATTCCACGATCTCGCGGGCCGCGTCCACGCCCCGGGTGCCCAGGTTGATGGCTTCCATGATTTCCGTGCCGGCTTGCTTGGACCAGTCCACAAACTCGTGAAGGCCGAATGCATTGGTCTCCACGGTGTGCCAGGCTCCGTCCAGCCTGCGGGGCCGGTTTTCACGCGGGCCCACCCCGTCTTCCCAGTTGTAGCCCGAGACGAAGTTGCCGCCGGGGTACCGGATGACGGTGGCGCCAAGTTCCTTCACGAGCTTCATGACGTCCTGGCGGAAACCGTTCTGGTCGGCCTCCGGGTGGCCGGGCTCGTAGATTCCGGTGTAAACACAGCGGCCCATGTGCTCCACGAAGGAGCCGAAAAGTCGTCGGGGTACCTCGCCAATGGTGAAGTCGCGGTCGAGGGTGATGCGTGCGCGGGACATGTATCTCCTTGGTTGTGTATCGAAACTGTTGATAAGTGGAAGGTGCCGGTCAGGTTCCGGCGAGTCCCGTCGTCGCGACGCCTTTGATGATTTGGCGCTGGAAGAACAGGAAGACGAGGATGAGCGGGAGCGCCGCGAGCAATGCGGACGCCATGTTCTGCGCGTACTGAATGCCGTAGGCGCTCTTGATGGTCTGCAGGCCAACGGGGAGCGTGAGCAGGTTGCCGTCGTTGGTGGCGATGAACGGCCACAGGAAGTTGTTCCACGCGCCGATGAACACGAAGATCGCGACGGCGGCCAGGATGGGCCGGGACAACGGCAGGATGATCTGGGTGAAGATCCGCAAGCGGCTGGCACCGTCCATGACGGCCGCTTCTTCGAGTTCGCGCGGGATCTGGTCGAAGAATTTCTTGAGCACGAACACCATGGCGGGGTGGATGACCTGCGGCAGGATGATGGCCCACGAGGTATCGATCAAGTTCAGCGCCAGCATTTGGTAGAACAGCGGAATGATCAAGACGGGCGGCGGGATGATGATGGACGCGATGATCACGGTCATCAGCACCTTCTTGCCCCTGAAGTCGATCCTGGAAAGCGCGTAGGCCACCAGTGCCGAGATCACCAGGGTGATGGCCGTAATGGCCGCGGACGTGTAGAGCGAGTTCCAGGTCCACAGCGGGATGTTGCCGTCCTGGAACACCTTCACGAACGCTTCGGGTGTAAATCCCGACGGCGGCAGCCAGGTCACGTCCGGAGCTGCGGCGTCCGTTTCGGTTTTGAAAGCGGTGGCCGTGGCCCATGCGAAGGGAATCAGCCACAGCACTGCGATGAAGGCAGCAACGACGATGGCGGCGATCCTGCCGACCGTCAGCTTCTTGCGCGGTTGGCGGATTGTGAGGCTATCTGCGGTTGTGGCATGTGGTGCGGGACGGGTCAGGGTAGGGGTTGCCATGGTTATGCACTCCTGCGGCGGGTGATGACGAACTGCATGACCGAGATGACCACGATCAGTCCGAAGAAGATGTAGGAGATGGCTGCCGAGTAACCCAGCCGGTAACCGGTGAACCCGGTTTCAAAGATGTACTGGACCACTGGCCGGGTGGATCCACCGGGGCCACCCGCGGTCATCTGGTACACCTGATCGAAAATCTTCAGTGACGCCAGGATCTGCAACAGCACAATCATCACCGTGGTGGGAGTGAGCTGCGGCAGGGTGATGGAGAAGAATTGACGCCACGCGCCCGCACCGTCCAGCGATGCTGCCTCATAGTGTTGGGCCGGAATATTCTGCATCGCGGCCAGGTACAGCAGGAAGTTGAAGCCCACGGTCCACCAGAGAGTGGCGATGACGATCGCCCACATAGCTACGTTGGGATCATTGAGCCAAGCAACCCTGGGGAGGCCGATGCCCGTGAGGAACTCGTTGATCAGGCCTAGTTGAGGGTTGTACATCCAGGTGAAGAACAGGCTCACCACGGTTGATGCCAAGAGATAGGGCGCAAAGTAGGACAGGCGCCACAGCCACTGCGCGGGTAGCCCGATATTGAGCAACGCGGCCATGACCAGCGCGACGAGGACCAATGGGACGGTGCTGATCACCGTGAAGTAGAGGGTGTTGCCCAAGGAACGCCACATATCGGCGTCGGCCAGAGCTTCGGCGTAGTTCGCGAAGCCGATGAGGCTGTCGTTCGCTCCAGTGAGGGACTTGCCCGTGAGGCTCATGTAGAAGCCGTAGAGAATGGGCCAGACCAGGAAAGCAAGGAAGAAAACAAGGAACGGAGCGGCGAATCCCCAGCCGCTCAGGTTGCTTCGGGTGCGGCTGCCGGGTTTGCGTAGATTCTCCGGCCTGGGCCGGGACAGCGTAGAGGTACTCATTCAAGAACTCCTTTGGTCGCTCGGTACGGGGGCCGGTTAAACCGGGTTGGGGCGGGAGAGGAGGGTGTTGGTGCGTTGTTCGAAGGCATCCCATCCTGCAGCTGCTTTGTCCCTTCCCAGAAGGACGTTCTGGACGTTCTCCGCGAAGTAGGTTTGCCAGTCCGAGCCCGAACCGCTGAACCAGGATTCGGGATCGTAGGCGATGATGTCCGCCGCGTTGGCGTAGTGAATTTGGGGCGTGAGCTCACGGTAGGCCTGTGACTGGACCACGGGCTGGTAGCCGGGGATGTGTCCGGCTTCAGCCCAGGACAGCGATCCTTTGAGGACATCGGTGACGAACTTGTAGACGTCCCTGCGCTTGTCCTCGTTGAGCTTCAGTTGGCGCGGGAGGACAAAGGAGTGTGAGTCCGCGTAGGACGCGGGTGTCCCGTAGAGGGTGGGTATGGTGGCCGCATCGACGGGGATGCCGGCTTTTTTCATGGTGGGCAGCTCCCACACACCGCTGAACAGCATGCCCGATCCTCCGCGGGCAAACTCCGCGATGCCCGTGCTGATATCCCCGGCCTGGGCTGCGATGGTGTCGTCAAAGAGGGACGCCATGAATTCCAGCGACTCGATAGCCGCTTCCCGGTCCACCTTCATGGGCTGACCCGGTGTCAGTTCCATGTCAACGCCGTGCTGCTTGTAGAGGGTGTAGAACAGTCTCCACATCTGCGAACCACTGCCAAGGTAGCCAAAGGACAGCCCGTGGGCCTTGGTGACCTTCTGCATTTCCAGTGCCATGGCCTTGAACTCCTGCGGGGAGCTGACTTCCTGAAGCTGACCGTTGCTGGCCAGCACGCCCGCTTTTCCTGCTATATCCGTGTTGTAGAACATCACGAACGGGTGGGAGTCCAGTGCGATGGAGAAGACCTTGCCGTTGTGCTGGCTCTTTTCCCAGATCCTGGGGGCGAAATCGGAGGCCGTCACGCCATTCTCTGCAAGCAGGTCCAGGTCCCACGGCTCAATGAGTCCACCTGGCGCATACCCGGGAACCCGGCTGGCGTGCATGATGGCCACCTCCGGTGGGCGACCTCCCGCCGATGCCATGGCCAGTTTGGTGTAGTACGGCGGACCCCAGGCAAGCACGGTGGGGTGCACCTTGAATCCTGGATTGGCCTGGTTGGCGGCGTTGATCATGGCCTGCATCTTGATGCCGTCACCGCCGGAAAGGAGGTGCCAAAACCCGATGTCCTGAACCGCCGCGGCCTGTGCTGCACCTCCGCAGCCCGTGAGGCCTGCCGCCAGGAGGCCGCCGCCAAGGAGGGCTGACCCTGTCATTAATTGTCTCCGGGACAAATGTTTCCCGGTCAAAGATTCAAACTGCTTCACCCGTCACTCCTTTGGATGGGTCCGCTGAAAGGTCACTGCTGTGCTGCGTTTACTGGAGTGCGTTGCTGCACTGCTACTGCATGGAATTCCGGCTCCGGCGCGTCCCCGCTCTGGAGTTAAGGTTGGCCCCAGGGTGACGCAGGTCTCACATTACATCGATGTAATAGGCAGGGCAAGAGAAAATTGTTAGCGCACACAATTTGATGGATGACTCTTGACTCATCCTTGGGGCATCCCCCTAGGAGCGGGTGCTGTCCCGTTCGACGATGGTGTATTCAACGCTGACAACGCGCTGCGCGGAGCCCCTGTCCGCCATGCGCTCTGTCAGCAGGCGTAGTGCCTCGCTGGCGATGGTGCGCTTGTCAAAAGAGACCGTGGTCAGCGAAGGAACGGCGTAGCGGCCATCGGCTATGTCATCAAAGCCCGCTACCGCAATGTCCTCCGGAACCCGCAAGCCCCGCTTCCAGAGCACGTTCAGCGCACCAATTGCCATGGAGTCCGTGAAGCAGAACAATGCTTCGGGAGCGGGATTCGCTTCCAGATAAGCACCCAGGGCTTTCGCGGCGGTTTCCGGCGTCCACTTTTCGCACGGGATCATCAGCGATTCATCGCGCGGAATCCCGAGGCTGTCCAGAGCCGCTTCATACCCCTGGGTACGCTGAAGGGCCGCCGCGGATCCGCGCCCCTGGGTGGTGCCCAGCACGGCGATACGCCGCCGTCCGGAGCTGGCGAGCGCCAGGGTCATGTCCCGCGCGGCTGCGAAGCTGTCCACAAACACCCGGTCAGCCAACTGCTGGGACACCTCACCGAGCAGGACCACAGGAGGCAGTGCAATGCCAACTTTCACGGCGCTCTCATCCAGGACCACGGGATTGAGGATCAGGCCGTCGATGAGGTTGGCCCGCGCACGTGTCATCAACTCCTGCTCACGCTGTGGATCCGAGCCCGTTTCCTCGATCTGCACGCTAAAGCCTTGCTCGTGGGCAATCTCCACAATGCTTTGGGCAATCTCTGCGGAAAACGGAGTGGCCAGGTCCGGCAACGCCAGCCCAATGACCCCTGAGCGCCCGTTCCGCAGTCCGCGTGCCGAAAGGTTGGGGACGTAATCCAGCTCAGCCATGGCCTGCTCAACCCTGAGCCGTGTGGGGCCGCTGACAGGCACGATCCCATTCATCACATTCGAAACCGTTTTGGGCGAGACCCCCGCACGGCGCGCTACGTCCTTGACCGTTGCGCGCAAGACGCCCCCTAGCTGCTGTTGGCCGGCGCTGCTGCTGTTGACCGGTTTTCCTTGATGCTACGCGAGTTTTGGCCCGCGGACGCAGAGGACTGGCGCCCGCGGGCGTCAACGCAAAAGCTCACGCCGTCATCTCGGACGGATGCGTCGGCCGCACCCAGCTAGCTATCAAAGGCCGCACGGAAGGCCGCCAGCGCGGTGTCCCCTGCTTCCAGGCCGGATCCTCCCGCGGCATTCGCCTCCAGACCCACCACGCCCTCGTATCCGGCCTTCTTCAGGGCTGATGCCACACCGGTGTAGTTGATTTCCCCGGTGCCGGGTTCACAGCGGCCGGGGACGTCGGCTACCTGTATTTCTCCTACCCAAGGCAATGCGGCCCGGACGAGTTCAATGAGGTTCCCCTCACCAATTTGGGCGTGATAGAGATCCAGCATCATCCTGACGTTGGGGTGGTTCACCGCCGCCACCAGCGCCAAGGTGTCTTTGGCGCGTGCCAAAGGGATTCCGGGGTGGTCCAGGACGGTGTTCAGGTTTTCCAAGGCGAAGACCACACCGTGCTTCTCGCCCAAGGCCGACAGACGTTCGAGCGTGCTCCGGCCCGTCAGCCACATCTCGCCGGTAGACCGGTGAACGGGGCGGACAGCCCGGCCGCCTTCTCCGAGTTCTGCGGGATGGACCACCATGCGCTCGATACCAAGTTCAAGCGCGACAGGAATCAGTTTCTCCGCCGATGCCAGCACTTCATCTGCGCTACCGGGGTCAGTGAGGCTACCGCCAAAGTAACCGCTCATCGAAGAGAACCGGGCGCCCGTTGCTGCCAGGGCCGCGATGTCCCGTCCCCGGGTGTCCCACAACTCCACCTCGAAGCCTTGCTCATGAATTCTCTTCACACGCTCTATCAACGGCAGTTCGCCGTAGAGCATCTCAGCGCAGGCAACCAGGCGGAAGCTCATGCTTTATCCCCCACCCTTTGCAGCGCGGGTTCCGCTGGGCTAAGGACGGCAATATCTGCCACATCAACCGGCACCCCGGTTTGGGCTGAACGGGTGGCGGCAAGGGCCACGGCAAGGGCGTTCCGCGCATCGATTCCACCGGGAGCTTTGGGAGCAGCGGAGGCCTGAATGCCGTCGCGGTCAGCCTTCACCGACTCCACAAAGTGGGCGAGTTCGGCTGTGTACGCATCATGGAAGAGGTCAACATTCAGGCGGACGGTGTCCGCATTGATACCGGTGGCGGTGTAGCTTGTGGCCGTGGTGGCCTGGGGGCCTCCCGCCGTCACCATTCCGGCAGAGCCAAAAACTTCTCCCCGCACGTCATAGCCGTAAAGCGCGTTGAAGTTGGCCTCGGCCACGGCAATGGCCCCGTTGCTGTAGGTCACAGTGACCACGGCAGTATCCAACAGGCCACCCTCCTTTGCTTCAGGAGCCACCAGCGCGTCAGCCACAGCATGAACGCGAACAGGGACAGCGCCCGGGTTCAGCCAGTTCAGGGTGTCGAAGTCGTGGATGAGTGTTTCAAGGAAGATGGTGCCCGGCGGAATCCGCTCCGGGTTGGCGATCCCGTCCGGGCTGCCTGGATCGCGGGTCAAGGACCGAAGCTGTTGCGGGGTCCCTACGGCGCCGGCATCGATGAGTCGCCGGGCGGCAGCGAAGTCATTCGCGTAGCGGCGGTTGAAACCGAACTGGACAACCACGCCTGCGGCGTGTGCTGCTTCCAGGGCCGCATCAAGCTCTTCCACCGTTCGGCCTCCCGGCTTTTCACAGAAGGCATGCTTACCTGCCCGCGCTGCTGCCGCGATCAGCCCGGAATGAAACCGCGCCGGAGCGGAGATGAGGACAGCATCCACGTCCGGATCGTTCAGTACATCCTCGGCGTCGGTGCTGATCTTGCCCACACCCAGGCGGCCCGCCAATGCCTCGACGGCGGGAAGAGCGGGGTCGGCGATTGCTTCAAGCCGGGCAGAGGGGATGCGTTGCGCCACGGATTCAGCGTGGAAAGTCCCAATCCACCCCGCTCCAATCAGACCAATACGAACCGGCCGGTCTTCTCTGGCCGGATGCTGAAGGTAACCCATGCTTGCTCCTAAAAAATTCTTCTAGATCGTTCTAGTCGATCCATAGTGGCATGCGATTGGCACTGCGTCTAGATCGTTCTATACACTGAACAAACTTGGAGGAAAAGATGTCCGAACCGCAGCGCCGCCCCACCCTGATGGACGTAGCCGAGGCCGCCGGTGTCTCACGCGCACTTGTTTCCATCGTGATGCGGGGTGCACCCGGCGCGGCGGAATCAACGCGGCAAAAAGTCTTGGAGACGGCCCGCCAACTCGGATATCGCGCGGACTCCCGGGCCAGGCTGCTGCGAAGCAGCCGAACCAAACTCCTGGGCCTCATCTTTTCCAGTTCACAGCCTTTTCATGCCGAAATCGTGGATGCCGCGTATGCCGAAGCCTCGTCCAGAGGCTATGAAATAGCACTGAGCGCAGTGGCCAACGGCAGGCCCGAGGCCCGCGCCATCGAGACTTTGCTGGATGTAGGTGCGGAGGCGCTGATCATCATCGCTCCCACCCTCAGCGCGGAAGACCTGGCACTGCACGCCCGCCAAGTGCCGGTTGTGAGCTTGCTACGCGACGACGTAGGCGATTCTGTGGACTCGGTCAGCAGTGATGATTACGCCGGCATCTCGATAGCCGTGGACCACCTGGTGAGCCTTGGCCATCGACGGATCGTTCATGTGGACGGTGGCTCTGCCGTCTCGTCGGACAAACGTCGGGAGACGTACTGTACCGAAATGATCCGGCACGGCCTGCAACCTGTGATTATTCCAGGCGGCCCCGGCGAGGAGGACGGCATGGGTGCGGGGCAGATCCTTCAGGCGGATCTGCCCACGGCTGTCATCGCCTTCAATGACAGGCAGGCGCTGGGAGTAATGGAAAGCTTCAAGGCCGCGGGGATCAGCATTCCCGCGGATGTCTCCATACTCGGTTACGACGACAGTCACTTCGCCAGGCTAAGTTACGTGCAATTGTCCTCTGTCAGCCAGGACGCTCCGCTCCTTGCTGCCGCCGCCGTTGGCCGGGCGGTAGACCGAATCGAGGGGACACAGTCACCGGGCAGCGTGGTCCGGACACCGCATCTGGTCCTCCGCCGCACCACGGCACAGGCTTCTGCGCACAGTTGATGTCAACGCTTCACCGCTCTTAGTGACAGATCGCGGTAAAGTGTCTGTATGCCAAGGATCACGGCCGCCACGAATGCTGCCCAACGCGCCGCGACCCAACGTCGGATTCTCACCGCCTTTGGAGAGCTCCTGTTCACCCATGGACTCCCCGGCCTCACCATGACCGACGTTGCGCGCCACGCCGGTGTGGGACGCACGGCTGTCTACAACTACTACGCGGACATGGAGCAACTGCTCATCGCGTATGCCTTGGACGAGACCGAGCGCTTCATTGTGGACCTCCGCGATTCACTGGCCGCGCTGGAAAACCCGGTTGACCGCCTTGCCCTTTACGTCCGCGCCCAGGTGGAGGATCTCAGCCGACGCCATCTGCCCCCTGGCCCGGCCATGGCTGCAGTCCTCTCCCCCGGGTCCTTCGCCAAGCTGGCCGACCACGTGGGAGATCTCAACGTACTGTTGCAGGACATCCTCCAGGACGGAGTACGGCAGGGCTATCTGCCGGACGTCGACGTCGAGCAATTGGCGCGGCTCATTCTCGGAACGCTCTCAGCCAGCGCCGCACGCCGCAACCGAACGCCCGACGGCGAGACTCCCGCGCCGTCGCCGGCCTCCGACGTCGAGCCTCACTCAGCTGTTGAACTTCATACGGCACAAACGGTGCGTTTCATTCAGTTGGGCGCTGGTGCCCGGTTCGACGACGCCGGGAGGCCCCTCAGGCTCGAAGCGCCAGCCCACGACGCCTTGGCTGGCTAACTACTGACCCGCCGGAAGCGTGGGAATGATGGGCCACTTGGAGTTGTCAGCGATCCGCAGGTCCTCCCGCGGGCACTCCAGCGTGCCAGGTGTCTGGTCCACTAACTGTGGCTCCACCAAACCTTCGAAGCCTGGCGTGAGGATCACGTCCACGGACTCGTCCTCACGGTTGTCCTCGAAGTAATCCGTTCCTGCAAGGTTCCGCTGGATATTGAACGCCGCGGCCTGGCCTTTGACGCCCGAGACCACCACGCCAATGCCCGAATAGGCGGTATCGCTGTTGTCCACCGAGGCCACCTTGTAGCCCCGGGCCGTGAACTGTTCTGCCACTGTGCCGGCCAGCCCTCCGCGTGAGGTGGCATTGAAGACGTTGAGCGTCACGGTCTCGTTCGGGACGTAGTCGAACGTGGTGGTGGGACACAGGCTAATGGGAGCTTTGCTGGCGATGGCGCTGGGAACCTTGACCACGCCGTTCATGATCGCCCACGCACCCACCGCGCCGGCAGCTATGACACCCACCAACAGGACAAGGACGATCCCATGGAACAGCCTCCGCCGGAAGCGGCCTTTGTGCGCCAGCTCGTCCTCGGCAAAGGTCGCCCGAAGTTCGGGCCCTGTGACTACCCGGTGTCCATGGAGTTGCGTCACATCTTTGGGACGCCTGCCCTTGCTAGCCATCGATTACCAATACACGTGCGTGAATGGCTGTCCTTTGGTGGAGCGCGGTTCGGACCGCCCTGTGAAGTCCGTCTTCGAGGTACATGACCCCTTGATACTGGACCACGTGCGGGAACAAATCACCGAAGAACGTTGAGTCCTCAGCCAACAGCGCCTCCAGGTCCAAGGTCCGTTTGGTGGTCACCAATTCATCGAGGCGGATGGGCCGCGGGGGCAGGGCAGCCCAGTCCCGCGGCGCAGAGAATCCATGGTCAGGGTACGGGCGTCCCTCGCCCACAGCTTTGAAGATCACCCTGCAAGCCTATGGAAGATGCCGCGCTAACGGAACTTGTGACCCGCAGCACAGGCAGGTTGTGGCCAAAAGGTGACTAACCTTCGCATGGCGTCACAGAAGTCATAGCTGTGATGGGAACCTCCGGGACTGACAGAATGGGGGCATGACTCAACCGCTCCAAGGTACTCACCGGACCGCTGCCCGTGCGACGCCCGCGCTGGCGCTGCTGCTGGACGTCGATGGTCCCATCGCCAGCCCTGTGACGCGCGACGTCAAGCCGGACATCATTGCGGACATGGTGGCCCTGGCTGCCGCGGGCATACCGGTCATCTTCAACACGGGGCGCTCGGATGCGTTTATCAGCGAGCAGGTCATGGAGCCCATGATTGCGGCGGGCATGCCGGCTGACACTGTCATTCACGCAATCTGCGAGAAGGGCGCCGTCTGGTTCAGCTACACCGCAGAAGGGCCCGGTCCCATCCATGTGGACCACCAGCTCGCCGTGCCCGCAGCGTACGGGGACGATATCCGCAGGCTTGTTGCCGAGGACTACTCGGCGCACATGTTCTTCGATGAGACCAAGCGCGCCATGGTTTCGGTGGAGCAGCACGTGGACGTGGCCAGCAAGGACTACCTGGCCGAGCAGAAACTTTTCGACGCCGATGCACTGGAGATCATGGGACGCCACGGCCTCAACGCCGCCATCCTGGACCACCACGCACCGGAGTCCGATGACACTGCGGACTACCGCGTGGACCCCACCATCATCTCCACGGACATCGAATCCGTCCGCCTGGGCAAGGACCTCGGGGCCAGCCGGGCCGTTGAACTCCTGGCAGCCCAGGGCATCACCCCGCTCTCCTGGAGGACTGTGGGTGATTCCCGTACGGACTACGCCATGGCAGACTGGCTTCACCACAACGATCACGATGTGAAGCACGTGGACGTCCGGCCGGCAGATGGCATACCCGTCAAGCCCTACACCATCCTGACGGCGGCCGACCTTGAACTGGCCGACGACGTCATCCACGACGACGCCGGCGGCGCATTCCTCCGCAGCTGGCGCGAGGCCCTTTCGATCTAAGTTCCAGCGCATCATAGTTGTAGAGTTTCAGAGCAACCCGCACCGCAAAGATCCCGGAGATACAGCCATCACACAAGCACAGGTCGATCCGATTTACCACGGCAGCCCGTCCATCGAAGAGGACACGATTGCTGAGGCAATCTCGCCTGCCGTCGTCGCGCATCTTAAGCACAGGTCCGACGTCGTTCGTCACCGCGGGCGGTACGCCCTGGTCAACGACGACCTGACCCCGCAACAGGCCATGGTGTCCGATCTCCTGGCTGTCCGGGCCGCTTTGGACGCTGCCGGTATTGACTTCATCCTGGTGCGCGGAAATGATGAGCGGCCCGTCATTGCCGTGGACTGGGAGTCCCGCAAGGACGTCCGGGAGGCGCTGGTCTCGGCTTTCCGCAATGAGCCGTTCTACTCCATGACAGTGGATGCCAAAAAGAAGACCTCGGTGCTGGTTGCAGATGGCGAGCTGTCCGCAAACCGGAAAGCCCGGATCTTCCGCCTGTACCGGCCGCGCGTCGAGATCGGCGGCGGTCTCTGGTACGGCCCCGCCCTGGGCGTACAGCTTGAGCTGTGGAGGTTCGAGGGCGACCACCTGGAACTCCCGGTGGAGAACTCCCTGACCCGCCGCACCATGTTGCGTCAGGACGCGGTGCGAGGCACGGTTCAGAGGCATGGCCTGTCCTGGCCCACTATCGAAAACATGTTCGCGGACCACGCCAGCGACATCGATTTCGACATCGACATCGTTTTCTCGTGGGTGGACGGCAGCGACCCCGAGTACATCGCCAGGAGGCGCGCACAGCAAGCCGACGCCGTCCTCGGCGAGGGCGATGACCACGAAGCCCGTTTCCGGCAAATCAACGAACTAAAGTACGCGCTGCGCTCAGTGCATATGTTCGCCCCGTGGATCCGGCGGATCTTCATCGCAACGGACTCCCCCGCACCGGAATGGCTGGCCGACCACCCTTCGGTGACCATCGTCCGGAGCGAGGAATTCTTTGCCGACCCCTCAGTTCTGCCTACCCACAATTCCCAGGCCGTGGAATGCCAGCTGCACCACATCAAGGACCTCTCGGAGCACTTCCTGTACTCCAACGACGACATGTTCTTTGGCCGTCCCGTGGGTCCTGACATGTTCTTCACGCCCGGCGGCATCACCAAGTTCATCGAGGCCGACACCCGGATCGGCCTGGGTGAGAACGACGCCGAACGCAGCGGTTTTGAGAACGCAGCCCGTGTGAACCGCAAGTTGCTGTGGGAGCGCTTTGGCCGAATCACCACCCGGCACCTTGAGCACACGGCCGCGCCGCTGCGCAGGAGTGTGGTGGCACAAATGGAGAAGGAATTCCCGGCCGAGTTCGCGAAGACCGCAGGTAGCCGGTTCCGGGCCGCGGACAACATTTCCGTGACCAACTCGTTCTATCACTACTACGCCCTGCTCACGGGCCGCGCCGTCACGCAGACCAGCGCAAAGGTCAGGTATGTGGACTCCACCATGTGGGCCGGGCTGCACTATCTGCCCAAGCTCCTGGCAAAGCGCCACATGGACTTCTTCTGCCTCAACGACGGCAGCTTCCCCGAGGTTGAAGCAAACGAGCGCGCAGACCTGGTGACCGACTTCCTGGAGAAGTACTTCCCGGTTAAGGCGCCTTGGGAGAAGTAGGGCCGGAGGAAACCATCGGAAGCGAAGAGGTGTGCGTGCCCGGCGATGTGTGAGCCCCTACCCGGGACTCGTGCGGAATGCGGATACCGGCTTCGGCCAAGCGCCGCTGAACCTCGTCGGCATCCACTGGCTCACCTACAGTGACTCCTCCGGACATCGGGACCACTGAATGCACGATCGTGTGCTCGTAAACATGGATCATGTTGTACGACTGCGCTCCGTCGCGCCCGCGCTGTCCGCCGGCGCGCACCGCCAGGTCCTGGGTGTAACACGTAGCTGAGGCGACCGATACCGGGATGCCGGTGAAGCTCGCCGTCGTCGAGTAATGCAGGTGACCGCCCAGGATGGCGCGGACGTCAGTATTACGCACGACGGCGGCCAGTGCGGCTTGGCCACGCAGCTCCACCAGGACGGCGAGGTCCTGCACGCATGGGACGGGCGGGTGGTGGAGGGCCAGGATGGTGCCGTCCGGGGCCGGCGTTGCCAATTCAGCTTCCAACCACTCCAGCTGCGATTCCGACAGTTCGCCGTAGTGGTGGCCGGGGACCGTGGTGTCCAGGGTGATGATGCGGAGCCCGTTGACGAAGTAGCTGCGGTCCACGGGGTCCTGGGGCTTGCTGGCTGCAGAGGCGTCGGCGAACGCTGAACGGAAGTTTGCCCGGTTGTCATGGTTGCCCATGGCCCAAATAGCTTTGGCTCCAAGTGACGCACACAGGGGTTCAATCATTTCGCGGAGGTGCTCGTAAGCTTCCAACTCGCCTTTGTCGGCAAGGTCTCCGGTGAAAATGATGGCCTCAGGCCGGATCCTTGAGGCGATGATTTGCTCACAGATCTCCCGGAGCCTGGCTGAGCTGTCCACCGAGCCGTGGAGCGTGCCCGGACCACCCACCAGGTGAAGATCGCTCAGGTGCAAAAGCACATGACCTGGTTTGGGGTATTCGGCCTCGATGAGCTCCATAGCTTCGCCTTAGCGTTTGGTGGGAGACGGCTTCTCCCGTATCAATCCAGTAGTCCCAATCCAACCAGACAACAAGCCAACAACTGGCTAACATCCGGCGGAATGTTGGAAAATTACTTTTCTCCCTTCTGGATCAGCGGCGTCTATGCCAGCGCCTCTTCCACTGCTTTCATGAGGTATTCGGAGTCGGGCTCCACTGCGGATGGGAACCTTGCTACAAGTTCTCCCTTGCGGTTTATGACGAACTTCTCGAAGTTCCACTTGACCTTGGCCGACTGCCCATCCTCGTCCCGGGTCAGCTCCGCGAACAAGGGATGTTGCTGCTTTCCCAGGACGTTGGCTTTGCTGGTCAACGGGAAGGACACACCGAAGTTCCGTTCGCAGAATTCAGCGATCTCCTGGTCCGCGCCGGGCTCCTGCCCGCCAAACTGGTTGCAAGGCACCCCCAGGATCTCCAAGCCCCGGCCGCGGTACTTGCCGTACAACTCCTCGAGGCCTGCGTACTGGCGCGTGAAGCCACACTCTGAAGCGACGTTTACCACCAGGACCGCCTGGCCTTCGAAGCGGCCGAAGTCTGCTTCGGTGCCATCGTTGAAGGTGAGGGGAATGCTGTACAGGCTGGTCATGGGATTCGCTTCCTGACGACGTCGTCTGGCGGTATTGCCGCCATCGAGCTTACGGGAGCCGGCTTGGGTGGCGAAACCTAGGGCGTGGGAAGGATGAGCGAGGACAACGGCACCAGCACACCGTCCGGCCGCTGGACCAGGTCCGGGGCGATCAGAATGTATCCGGGCGGCAGGACTACTGCCGGCAGCGACGTCGGGAGGACTGCAACAGGCGAGGGTGCAGGAGCCACCGGAGGGGCAGGAGCCACTGGAGCAACGGCCTGGGTAACTACCGGCGCGGGTGCAACAGGTACTGGCGCCACAACCACCGGCGCAGGTTCCACCACAACAGGCGCTACGGGGGCCGGTGCAGCCGGAGCGGGTGCTACCAGAGCCGGCGCCACAGGAGCCGGCGGGACTGTGTTGGTTTCCGGCGCGCTGGTTGACGGCGATGGTGTTGTGGGGGCAGTCGGCGTCGGTGTCGCAGTGGTGGTCGGCGTCGGTGTCACTGTAGCCGTAGGGGTCGGCGTGGGGGTGGCGGTCGGAGTCGGAGTAGCCGTCACGGAAGGTGAGGGCGTCGGCGTCGTGGTTTGAACCGGCGTCGTGGTGGCAGGCGGGGTGGTCTGGGTACCGCCAGGGCTGCTGGGTGGGTTGGTGGCAGGCGGGGTGGTGCCCGAGGGAGCTGAGGGTGGAACCGGAAGGGGTTCGTCGTTTTCGTGCTCTCCACCGATGACGGCCCGGGTGGTGCCATCCGATACGGGAACGGCCCACTGCGGTGTTGCCGAGGTGCCGGTGCCAACACCGGGCTGGTAGTTCACCATGGCGATGGTTTGCAGCGCATCAACCTGCCGGATGGGCAACAGCGTCCAGTTGGCGGGATCAGTGTGAAGGCCGTTGACGATCGTCTCGAAGTGGAGATGGCAGCCGGTGGACCATCCGGTGGTCCCAACCTCCGCAATGACCTCGCCCACCCGCACTGATTGGCCTTGAGTGACGCCGATCGCCTGGAGGTGGTTGTAGGTGGTGACCAGGCCGTTGCCGTGCTCGATTTCAACCCGGTTCCCACCGCCCCATACGTGCCACCCGACAGCCCGCACCACGCCGGCGTCGGCAGCGTACACACGCGTACCGCAGGCGGCTGCGTAATCCTGGCCCCAGTGGAATTCTCCGGCCAGGCCCGTCAAGGGGCTATAGCGGTAGCCGTAGGACGAACTTTTGTTGAGGACCTCAAGCGGCGAATAGAGGCTCCCTGCAGGGGGTCGTGACAGCCCTGCGGAGGCAACGGTCAGGCCTGTGGAGCCGTCTTTGCTGACTGTGCGGATCATGGCGCGGTCGAAGTAGACCATGGGCGTACCGGCAACCTGCTGGGGTGGTTCCATGGTGGGGTCGATGACCAGGGTTTCGGCTTCCGGCGGCACCAGGGTGCCCAGGGCTGTCGGTTCCACCACCCCCTGCGCCAGTGCTCCGCCCACGGAACTGCTGGAGACAGCGTTCAAGGGTTGGAAGCCAAACGCGAAGAAGGCGAGGACCGCGAGGCTCCCTGCGATTAGAACGCGATGGAAACCTACGGTGCGGATCAGTTCTACTGCCCGGTCTGATTCATGATGCTTGCCCACAAAACACTCCCCAAAGCCAGCGGCACCAAACCCCAGCCTGGCGTGCAAGCACCATTGTTGCGGGTATCAGGGGAGAAATAAAGGCTTCCCGGGTCCCTTCTACCGAAAGGTTGCCTCAGTTTTGGCTCAAGAATCTTGAGCTTGGACTTCTGCGGCTAGGAGCCCAGGTTTTCCTTGAGCAGGGCGCGGTGTTCGACGGCGGCAGTGGCGTGAAGTGCGCGGCCCGCCTCGGTCAATTCCAGGAAGAGGGACCGGCGATCGTCGGCGCAGGTTTCGCGGGACACCAGGCCCGCTTTTTCCAGGCGATCCACCACCTTTGACACAGCACTCTGGGTCATGGGGGTGCGCTCCCCCAAGGCCTTCATGCGGCACGCGGACTCTTCGCTCTCGGCCACCAGGTCCAGGATTTCGAACTCGTTGAGGCCAATGTCGAACTTGGCTTCGAGCGCGCGGTCGATCGCTCCGGCGGTGCGGAAGTAGGAGTTCTGGATGCTGCGCCACTGCTCCACCAATTGGCGGTCCTGCAGTTGACGGTCACGCGTCGTTGCCATGGTCCGATTCTAGTTCATGACGACGTTAGAATCCACGTCATAAGATGACGCATCATATTCCTTGTCATTGAATGACGCGTCATGTACATTCAAATCCATGACATCACCCACCACCCTCAAGACCTCAACCGAGCCGCCTTTGGTTTCAGCCGTTCACTGAACGCGAGCCCAGTGGCTGCTGCTCATGGTTGTGTGCACCGTCCTGGCTTTGGACGGGCTGGACGTCTCCATGGTCGGCGTTGCGCTGCCCTCCATCGGGCAGGAACTCAACCTCGGAACCGACTCCCTGCAGTGGATCGTCTCCGCCTACGTCCTTGGTTACGGGAGCCTCCTGCTCCTGGGCGGCCGACTCGCGGACCTGTTGGGCCGCCGTCGAATCTTCCTTATCGCTTTGACCGTCTTTGCCGCGGCGTCCTTGCTGGGCGGGCCGGTTGACGACCCCGCCATCCTGATCGCTACCCGGTTCATCAAGGGACTGGCCGCCGCGTTCACTGCACCCACCGGGTTCTCCATCATCACCACCAACTTCGCCGAAGGCCGCGAGCGCAACAAAGCGCTGTCCATCTTCACCACGTTCGGCGCCAGCGGTTTCTCACTGGGCCTGGTGGTGGGCGGCCTCATGACCAGCCTGAGCTGGCGTTGGACGTTCCTGGTCTCGGTTCCCATCGCGGTGGTGGTTGTCCTCCTGGGCATGAAATTCATCCCCAAGGACAAGCCCTCAGCGGAGAACAGCGGGCACGATATCTGGGGTGCCGTTACCCTCACACTGGGCATGCTTGGCTTGGTCTACACCTTGGTTTCAGCACCGGAGCAGGGCTGGGGATCTGTGGCAACAATCGCCGGATTCGCAGTGTCCATCGCCGTGCTGGCAGCCTTCGCGGTGATCGAAAACAAGGTCAAGCATCCGCTGATCCGCTTCAGTATCCTCAAGGAAGGCTGGGTGGCCAGGGCAAACCTCAGCGCCGTGGGGCTGTTCGGCTCCTACCTCAGCTTCCAGTTCATCGTCACCATGTACCTGCAGTCGGTGCTGGGATGGACACCGCTGGGAATGGCGCTTGCCCTGCTGCCGGCAGGTTTGCTGGTCATGGGTAGCGCGCCGTTCGCGGACCGCCTCATTGAAAAGTTCGGTGCCACACAACTGATTCTCAGGCGACTACCGGCATTCGCGATTCCGAGCAGGGGCTGGCTGCCGGGCTGATACAAACGAGCACCCAAGTGGGCGCCGCACTGGTTTTGGCAGTCACCACAGCCCTCGTCAGCGGACACGGTCAGGCCGCCGGAACCGTCAGCGCCCAAGCCATGCTGGAACAGTACCGTCCGGGCCTGATCCTGAGTGCCGCCGTCGCCATCGCCGCGCTCTTGGTGGCGGCAGCACCGAAACGGCGACGCGTGCGCAGCTGATCTCCCCTGTACAGGCGAGCCAAAGCGAGGTCTCATGGGATCTATGAGGAATTACCTCACGGAGTATAGGCATGAGCTGCAGCGCACGTTCACAGGGACGTCGGGCACGCCTCCGGAGTGGGTACCGCGCCTTGCTGAAGGGAACGACGCCGGCTATCACCTTCCGGGATCGGCGGTCTGGGCGGTGCATGGTCATGTGGCTACCATTGTGGCCGGGATCAGGGTCCTGCTGATGCAGGCCCTGCATCCCGGCGCTCTGGCAGGGGTTTATGAGCACTCGGGATTTCAGAAGGACCCTCTTGGCCGGTTGGCAAACACTGTCCGCTGGATTTTCACGGTGACGTACGGTTCCACGGAGGCCGCCGAGGCAGCCACCGCCCGTGTGCGGAAGATCCATGAGCGCGTCCGGGGGACGTACGTGGACGGCAACGGGGTCACGCGCGGGTATGCCGCCAACGATCCCGAGCTTCTCCGCTGGGTTCACGTCACCTACGCGGATTCCTTCATCACCGCCAACCGCATCTGGGGTAGGCCCATCCCGGGCGGTCCTGATGCCTACGTTCGTGAATGGGCGGCCGCGGGGAGGCTCATGGGAGTTGTAGACCCGCCGCTCACTGAGGCTCAGGTCCGTGACGAACTCGAACAGTGGTACGCCTCCGGGATACTCAGAGCCGACGAGCGGCTCGCCCAGACGGTGTCCTTTATCCGCTATCCGCCCCTAAGCCCACTCCTCAAGCCCGGCTACACCATCCTGTTCGCGGCCGCCGTCGCAAGCCTTGAACCCAAGTATCGCGAAATGCTGGGTATTCGCCGTGCCGGTTTGGGTCCGGTTCCTTTGCCCGTCATCACCGCTGCCCGGGCCGTGCTGGGCATGGTTCGCTTTGCCTTGGGCTCCCACGGACCCAGTGAGCTGGCCGCCCGGCGAAGGTTGCAGAGGCTGGGATACGCGGAGGCTTAAAGCCGAAAGCCAACCCCTCCGCGCAAGTGAGTATCGCAGAGGGGTTGGCTTTCAACCTTTTCTCGCGTGCTAGATCAGGTGGTCCGAGAGGTGGTTCGGGGTGCCGAAACGGTGCGCGGTGATGGAAACGGCCTGCTCGCGGAGGAACGGCAGCATCTCGATCCGGCCGGCCTGGGTCACAGCGCCGTGGTAGACCGCCACGTCCGGACGACCACCCATGGCTGCGCTCAGCGCGGCGAAGTCGCCACCGATCAGGCGGATCCGGCCGGCGTCGAACCGTGCCGCCCGGGCCAGCCAGGCGGCGTCGTCCTCGATCCGGACGCTGACGCCCAGGTTCGCGAACACGCTCACCACAGCGTCGGGAAGTACGACGGCGGAGCTCACCGTCAGCTTCGAGCCAGCCACTGCACCGGCTGCTACGACGCGGAGCAACTCAGCGAGCCGCTCGCCTTCGGAGAGGCGGACCGTGACGGGGAGGGAACGGTAGCGGAAGACGTTGCGCTCAGCCGACAGGGCGGAAACATCCTTCGCGGTGCCGAACTCGGATTCCCACGCTGCTGCGTCGCTGAAGAGTGACTGCTGCAGCATCTGAAGCTCCTGAGCCGTCACGTCAGCGGACTTGGCAGCCGCGAGAAGCTGCGCAGCCGCACCCTGAAGCATGGTGCCCCGCTTGGCCTTGGCCTCGGCGGGAAGCCAGCTGCCCAGGCCCACCAGGTAGTTCGGTCCACCGGCCTTGGTTCCGGCGCCAACGGCCGACTTCTTCCATCCACCGAACGGCTGGCGCTGAACGATCGCACCGGTGATGCCGCGGTTGACGTAAAGGTTTCCGGCCTGGATGCTGTCCAGCCAGACGCCCATTTCCGCGGAGTCCAGGGAGTGCAGGCCGGCGGTGAGGCCGTACTCGATCTCGTTCTGGATGGCGATGGCTTCTTCAAGGGTCTCAGCGGTCATGACACCCAGGACCGGGCCGAAGAACTCAGTCAGGTGGAAGTAGGAGCCACGCTTGACGCCCGAGCGGATGCCCGGGGACCACAAGCGGCCGGTCTCGTCGAGACGCTCGGGCTTGACGGCCCAGGTTTCGCCATCGCCCAGGGTGGTGAGGGCGTTGAGGAGCTTGCCGTTGGCCGCTTCGATGATCGGCCCCATCTGGGTGGTTGCGTTCTCCGGGTAACCGACGGTCAGTGAGCGGGCCGCGTCGATCAACTGGTTGTGGAAGCGTGCGCTCTTGGCCACTGAGCCCACCAGGATCACCAGCGAGGCAGCCGAGCACTTCTGGCCTGCGTGGCCGAAGGCCGAGTACACGACGTCCTTGGCGGCAAGGTCCAGGTCGGCACTCGGGGTGACGATGATGGCGTTCTTGCCGGAGGTCTCCGCGAGCAGCGGCAGGTCCTGACGGAAGGAACGGAACAGCTCAGCCGTTTCGTAGCCACCAGTGAGGATGACCCTGTCAACGCTGGGGTGCGAGACCAACTGGGTGCCGAGCTCGCGCTCTTCAAGCTGAACGAGTGCCAGCACTTCGCGCGGCACACCAGCCTCCCACAGGGCATCCACCATGACCGAACCGGAGCGGCGGGCCTGCTTTGCAGGTTTGATCACGACGGCGGAGCCCGAGGCGAGCGCTGCGAGCGTCGAACCTGCGGGGATCGCCACCGGGAAGTTCCACGGAGGGGTCACCACGGTGAGGTTGGCTGGGACGAACCTGGCGCCGTCGACCGTTTCCAGGTCTTTGGCGCGCTCGGCGTAGTAGTGAGCGAAGTCGATTGCTTCGCTGACCTCGGGGTCGCCTTGATCGATGGTCTTGCCGGTCTCGGACGCCATGACCTCCAGGAGTTCAGCGCGGCGGGCCTCGAGGACCTCGCCGGCGCGGTGCAGGATGGCTGCGCGCTCGGCGGCGGGGCGGGCGCCCCAGGCCTTGCCGTGGTCAACGGCGGTGGCGATGATCCGATCCAGCTGGGCAGCGTCGGAGACCTTGGTGGACTCCACGATCTTGTTGCCGGCGGTGGAACCGGGGATGCGCTTGAGGATGTCGCGGCCCCATGCACGGTTGGCCGGGAGCGCCGGGTCCGTGTCCGGGGTGTTGCTGAAGCCCTCCAGCGGCGCGGGCTCGGCGGGGAGACGGCGGTCCTGCTTGCGGTTGGGGCCCGGAACCTCGTCCGTCATTCCGGCCAGGGAGTCCAGGAAGCGCTGCTGCTCGCGCTTGAACAGCGCTTCATTTTCGCTGAGTTCAAAGACTGCGGACATGAAGTTTTCCTGGCTGGCGCCCTCTTCGAGGCGGCGGATCAGGTAAGCGATGGCGACGTCGAACTCACCCGGGTGAACCACGGGTGTGTAGAGCAGGAGGCTGCCAACATCCTTGCGGACTGCGGTGGCCTGGCCGGTTGCCATGCCCAGGAGCATCTCAAACTCGATGCCCTCCGTAACGCCGCGCTGCTTGGCCAGGAGCCACGCGAAGGCAACATCGAAGAGGTTGTGGCCGGCGACGCCGATGCGGACAGCATCCACGTGATCCGGGGTCAGGGCGTAGTTAATGACGTTCTTGTAGCTGGTGTCCGAGTCCTGCTTGGTGCCCCAGGTAGCCAGCGGCCAGTCGTGCAGGGATGCTTCAACCTGTTCCATGGGGAGGTTGGCGCCCTTGACCACGCGGACCTTGATGGGTGCGCCACCTTCGGCGCGGCGCGCGGAGGCCCACTCCTGCAGTTCCTGCATGGCACCGAGAGCATCAGGCAGGTAGGCCTGCAGGACGATGCCGGCCTCGAGGTTCTTGAATTCGGGCATGTCAAGGATTCGCTTGAACACCGCGATGGTCATGCTGAGGTCCTTGTATTCCTCCATGTCCAGGTTGATGAACTTGGGCTTGGGGAAGGAGGCAGCAAGGCGGTAGAGCGGGGTGAGTTTCTCCACGACGTGATCCACGGCTTCGTCGAAAGCCCACGGGGAGTGCGGTGCCACGGTGGAGGATTCCTTGATGGAAACGTAGTCCACATCTTCACGAGCAAGGAGCTTCAACGTGCCATCCAGGCGGCGCTGGGCTTCGTGCTCGCCCAAAACTGCTTCGCCCAGGAGGTTCACGTTGAGGTGAACACCGTCCTGGCGGATCTTGGCGATGGCCGGGCCAAGCTTGGCGTCGGTGGCGTCAACGATCAGGTGGCCCACCATTTCGCGGAGCACGCGGCGGGCGATCGGGATGACAAGCTGCGGGACGATCGGAGCCATGACGCCACCCACGCGGACAGCGCTGCGCATGTACCACGGGAGGAACTTCGGCACCTTCGGAGCCAGCTCGGCCAGCTTCCGGCCGGCGACGGACAGGTCCTCGGGGCGGATGACGCCGTCGACGAATCCGACAGTGAAGTCAAGGCCGTTCGGGTCCTTCAAGACGCCGGCGAGGCGCTGCGCGGACACGTCCACGGGGATCTTGCTGGCTTCGGTAAGCCAGTGGCGGACCAAGGCAATGGCTTCCTGAGCCAAAGCATCGAACTGCCCGGAATCCTGGGTGCGCGGGGCGGTGGCATCCGGGAGGGTGCTGGTCATGGGGGCTCCTTCTGAGGCGGAGAAGTTTGTTTGTTTCCATCAGTATGGATCTACAATCACGTTAGGAAAAGCGATCTTTTCTGACGAATATTCATTACTCATCCCGAATCTTTGGAGGCTGCCGTGCTGGACGTCCGCAGGCTGCGTTTGCTGCACGAATTGAAGATCCGCGGAACCCTCGCCGAGGTAGCCGATGCGATGCAGTACAGCCCCTCTTCGGTGTCGCAGCAGCTGACGCTATTGGAGAAGGAAGCGGGGGTGGAACTGCTGCGAAAAGCGGGGCGTCGGGTGCAGTTGACTCCGCAGGCGGAGATCCTGGTGGCCCACACCGCTGCGCTGCTGGAAACCTTGGAGCGAGCCGAAACTGAGCTCGCGGCATCGCTGTCCATGGTCACAGGAACCGTGCGCCTGGCCGTGTTCCAGTCCGCTGCTTTGGCCCTGCTGCCCGATTTCCTCAGCATCATGCGCCAGGAGTACCCCGAGGTGAGGGTGGAAATGACACAGCGCGAACCGGAGACCGCACTCTACGAAACGTGGGCGCGGGACTTCGACCTTGTGGTGGCCGAGCAATACCCGGGCCACGCGGCCCCGCACCATAGCGGCCTGGACCGGGTTACCCTTACCAGCGACGCCATCCGGCTGGCCACTCCACCCGTAGGACTTGGCGGCGAAACCGTAGCCACCCTCGCTGACACGGCTTCCATGCCGTGGGTCATGGAACCCCGCGGCGCAGCGTCCCGGCATTGGGCAGAGCAGGCCTGCCGGTCCGCGGGATTCGAACCGGACGTGCGCTACGAAACAGCCGACCTCCAAGCCCAAATCCGGCTCATCGAATCCGGCAACGCCGTGGCACTCATGCCGGACCTCGTGTGGACCGGCCGCAGCCGCACAGTCCAACTCCTGGACCTTCCCGGCCTGCCGGAGCGAACCGTGTTCACCTCCACCAGGACGGCCGGCCGGATCCACCCGGCAATTCTGGCCTGCCGGGAAGTGCTGGAACGGGTGGCCGCCGCTCAGCAGAAAGATACCGAGCAGCAGGCTGACGGCTAACCCACAAGCCAGCGGCGGAGCGGCGACCGGAGCACCAGTAAGGCGAGAGCAAAGGGCACCGCCAAAGCTACAACGGCGTCCAAGATCGCTCCCGACGCAGGCGTGTTGAGCAGGTAGAGGAAAAATGCGTGGGTGAGAACCACCACCAGCCCGGCGGAGGCCAGCCGGATCGTCAGGCGATTCACCGCCGGGCCAACCCCGCGGTACAGCGCTGCGAAGACAAGAATGAGCCCCAGGCTCATTGCTGATGAGTTGACCACGCTCAACGCGACCGTGCCGAAGTCGCCGTCTTTCATGTTCAGCGGCCGCACCGCACCGCCCACCGTCAGGGCAACGCCGGCAAGTACCAGACCCACGCCCACGGCGGTTCTATAGCGAACGCGTGGGACCATGGCAGGCAAAGCGCGACCGACGAGGACGAACACCAGGCACGGCACTGCCAAAGCTATTCCCAGCGGCGTCCTTGCCATCACCTCCCCCGCAATAACGCTTGCTGCCAGCCCCAGTCCAGCGATGATCCACGCAACCCACGCCGGAAAGCGTTCCAGCCAGCGGCACAGCACAGCCGTGAAAAAGAGGACCGGTACAAACCAGAATGCGGAGTATGGTCGCACCGCGAAAGCTCCGCCGTAGACTGCATTTCGGAGTGCTTCGACGGGTAGGGATCCGCCGCGCAGGTACTCCACGGAAGCGAACGCGACACTGATGACGGCCAGCCAAGCAACGTACGGGACCAGGAGCGTCTTGGAGCGGCGGGTGATCTCATCGCGCACCGTCCGGCCCGGTTTCCATAGATAGCCCGTCAGGATGAAAAATACGGGGACATGCCACGCGAACAGGGCGTCAGTGAACGGCCCGGACGTCCAGACATGCCCAACCACTACGGCAGCGATTCCGATAAGCCTGATTGCGTCCAGGTCCGCCGCCCGAGCCCGACTCGGCAGGGCCGCACTAAGGTCCGACACCGGATCCCCTCTGGTTGCGAACAAGTCCACGCAATCCTAGGAGGGCATAGAGGTCCGGCAAAGCGCGTCATAGGACAAATGGCGTGCTCGGAATGTGCGGACCTCATGCCGGAAAACCATCATGGCGGGAGCCGAATTTTGGGCAAAGAGAAAGGCTCCGGGATCACGTGGATCCCGGAGCCTTTTTCGGCGGAGAATGGGGGATTTGAACCCCCGAGGGCGTTAACCCAACACGCGTTCCAGGCGTGCGCCATAGGCCGCTAGGCGAATTCTCCTTGCTTCCGATTCGAAAGCAGATACTACTGTACCTGAGAATTTCGGCATCGTGTAATCGGGCTGATTTGCCACGTCCAAGCACCCTCGAAGGAGGGCTCGTTAACGGAAAAATGGACGCCCCCAACGCGCCCATTCTTGCGGTACAACGTTGAGCTGCCGGGTCCGGCCCCTCGCTCCCAGGCCCCGCAGCTCACAATCTTGAGATTGCCCCAATCGGTGTACATACCCATGGTCCGCTGAGGCCGGGTGATTTGCAATGGTTGAGACCTGTTTGTAGCCGAAGTTTGTTGACAGGATGTCCCCATGACGCAGCTCCACGCCTTGGTGGTTTACGTACCAGAGACCCACATTGAAGAGGTCCTCCTGGCCATCGGCGACGCCGGCGGGGGCCGAATAGGGAACTACTCGCACTGCGCCTTCACCGCACCGGGCACTGGGCGCTTCACGCCTCTGCCGGGAGCACGGCCCGCTATCGGCGAGGTTGGGATTGAGGAGCAGGTGCCCGAAATGCGTGTTGAGTGCGTGGTCGAGGAGGACAGGCTCGACGGCGTGGTGCTGGCTCTGCGGGCGGCGCACCCTTACGAGGAGCCGGCTTTCATGACGTGGCCGGTGAATGGGTGGCGGTGATCCGGATCAGGCGAAGATGGGCATTCGCCCCGCTGCCAATTCTCCGTTGATCATTGCGATCTCATCGGCGGACATCAGTCTTACATCCGCGCTAAAAGCTCGGTTCGAGGCGCGCGCCCAGTTGACGACGTCCGACCAGCACCAAAGTGAGACCCCCGCCTGGATGGCCGGAAGGGGGAATGGAAAAGCCGCTTGCCGCTCGCCGGCAACCCAGTGGGCCACAGCCTGTCGTGTCGTTTCCAGCCGCTCCGCTATCTCACCCCGGGTGACATAGTCGAAATCAATTGCTAGAACGTCTCCACCCAGATGACGAACCTGGTCAACCACCCGGTGGGCGGCCAGTGTGCCGCTCTCGGCGTCCTGCAGCACGGTCACATATGGCACTTCCGCAAAGCGGGACACGATCGCGTCAAGTTGTTCCACAAGCAGGTCTTCAACCGGCTCGGGAAGTTCCCGCAAACGGAGACGCACTTCGAATGGGTGCTCGGTAGTCATAGTTTTAGAATATTCCAATGTGTTGACAAGTGACAACAGCTACCGCCGCCCTCTGAGTAGTTCATGCTGGCCCGGACACCGACGTGCGTCGCGAAGGAGGATCTTGGCTCGCTGGGACGAATTCCCAGGAGTGCCGTCAACCCTCAACTGCGCACCGCCAGATCCGCAGGGGCAGTACATGTAGAACTTGTGCCCTTGGCGCCTCAGCCTCCATCCGGAGACGACGAGGACACGAACCACAGCGAGCACGTCTTTGTGAATCTCGCCGGTTACGTCCTTTGGGTCAACCCAATCCCCACTACTCATCCCGCCCCACTGCCCCAACCTTTCCAACGAACCCCTCATGCAGTCCGAGGTTTACCACCCAGCCCCGACAAAGTGAGAAGGTTAACCACCCGCCGTCGAGCCTTATCCACAGCCCTTCGAGCCGATTCGAACCCCAACCCAAGTTCGGGTAAGCTTGTCGACGGCCCCTCATGTGGCGTCATCCTGTTGAACTCCCCCAGGACCGGAAGGTAGCAAGGGTAGATGGGCTCTGGCGGGTGCATGAGGGGTCACTTATTTAAATGTCAGTCTCTATAGGTAGGTTTCACTTGTGACTGTTACAACTGCCCTGTATCGAAGGTATCGCCCGGACTCTTTCGCGGACGTTATCGGGCAGGAACACGTCACGGAGCCGCTGATGACGGCGCTCCGCAAGAACCGCGTGAACCACGCCTACCTCTTCTCCGGCCCCCGCGGCTGCGGCAAGACCACGTCCGCACGCATCCTGGCCCGCTGCCTTAACTGCGCCGAGGGACCCACCGACACCCCCTGCGGCCAGTGCCCCAGTTGCATCGAACTCGCACGCGGCGGCTCCGGCTCGCTGGATGTCATCGAGATCGATGCCGCCAGCCACGGTGGCGTTGACGACGCCCGCGATCTCCGCGAACGCGCAACGTTCGCCCCGGTCCGTGACCGCTACAAGATCTTCATCATTGACGAGGCCCACATGGTCACGTCGGCCGGCTTCAACGCACTGCTCAAGATCGTCGAAGAGCCGCCGGAACACATCAAGTTCATCTTCGCCACCACGGAGCCGGACAAGGTCATCGGAACCATTCGCTCCCGCACGCACCACTACCCCTTCCGGCTGGTGCCACCCGAGCCGCTCATGCAGTACCTCGAACTCCTTTGCCAGCAGGAGAATGTTCCTGTCGCTCCCGGCGTTCTTTCGCTGGTCATCCGCGCAGGTGGCGGTTCCGTTCGCGACACCTTGTCCGTCCTGGACCAGCTCATGGCCGGCGCCGGACCAAACGGCCTGGATTACGAGCTCGCTGTTGCCCTGCTCGGCTACACGCACGCTTCCTTGCTGGATGACATCGTGGACGCCGTCGCAGCGTCCGACGCCGCAGTGGTCTTCAAAGCCGTGGACCGCGTCATCCAAACCGGCCACGATCCCCGGCGCTTCGTTGAAGACCTTCTGGAGCGTTTCCGCGACCTCATCATTGTCCAAGCGATGCCCGAGAGCGCGCAGGCCATCCTCCGCGGTATGCCGGCGGACCAGATCGCCCGGATGCGCAACCAGGCAACCAACCTTGGGGCAGCCGAGCTGTCCCGGGCTGCAGACGTCACCAATACCGCGCTCACGGAAATGACCGGGGCCACATCGCCGCGCCTCCACCTTGAGCTGTTGTGTGCCCGCATCCTCCTGCCCAGTTCCGAGCAGACGGAGCGGGGTATCGCGGCCCGCATCGACCGCGTGGAACGGCGCCTGAATTACGCGGGCGACGCCGGCGCACCGGCTGTCGCTGCCGGCCCACCCGCAGCTGCGGCTACCTCGCAGGCAGCTGCGCCGCTCGCCCCGGCAACTCCGGCGCCAGCGGAAGCCCCTGCCGCCGCGGCCCCCGCCGCTCCCGAGCCGTCAACCAGTAGTGGATCACGCGACGCCATTACAGCACCGCGAGTATCCACCAGCGATTGGCCCGTCGAAGATCGTCCGGCGGCTGAACGATCTTCCCGGGCTGCTGCACCGGAAGCTGCTCCGGCCCAAGCCGCTCCTGTCCCGGCACCAGCACAGCAAACCCCACCTGTCCAAGCTTCCACCACTCCCCCGTCGCAGGCAGCTCCGCAGGTTCAGCGGGCAGCCCCGGCGCAGGCAACGGCGACGCACCAGGCACCCGCGCAGCCTGCCGCTCAGGCTCCAGCTCCGGCGCAGGCCCCAGCTCCAGCTCCGGCTCCGGCGCAGGCCCAGACTTCGACCCCAGGTGGCAGCGGCGACGTGGAGGCTCTGCGCCGTGCATGGCCGGACGTTCTTCAGACGCTGACCAAGATCAAGCGCAGTACCTGGGCTCTCGTGGAACCGAATGCCCAAGTGGCCCAATTCGACGGCCAGGTGCTGACGTTGGCATTCACCACGGGCGGTCTTGCTGGTGCGTTCGGGCGTGCGGATCACTCCGAGAACCTTCGGCAGGCGATTCATAAGACCATCGGCATCGACTGCCAGATCGTCGCGGTCGCTGGCGGCAACAGCTCAGCGAGCTCTGAGCCAAACCCAAAAGCACCTACTAGCCGGGACATTCCGGCTGCTGCGGCACCAGCAAGCGCCCAGGCGTCGGCTGGTGCCGGGTCCCCTGTGGAAACAGCAGCAGATGTTACGTCAGCCACCGCGGACGCAGCCTCGACGCCGGCGCCGGTGTCAGCTGTCGACTCCGCCTGGGGTCTCGCACCCGCTTCGGCGACTGCGGCATCCGCACCGGCAGCCACGCCAGTAGCTCCCCCGCGGGCCGCCACGCCAGTAGCTCCCCCGCAGGCTGCTGCACCGGCAACTGCAGTGGCACCGGAAGCCGTCCCGGCCCCGGCTCCCGAGCCCTCCGGCGATTACTCGTACCCTGACGACGATTGGGGTCCGCCGCTGGACGAAGACGCGCCGCCTCTGGATGAAGAGCCTCCTGCGGATTGGGAGCCGCCTTCGGGCTACGCCCGTACCAGCACGCAAACGGCTGCCCCCGCAGCGGCCAGCCCATCCCCGTCGGCATCGGCATCGCCTTCCACACCCCAATCACCGTCGTCACCCCGGGCGTCGGCAACACCGTCCCAGGCCACCACAACCACAGCGTCCCAGGCAGCACGTGGCAACGCGTCCGAGGATCCGTGGTCCCGTGCAGTCGAGCAAGCGCCTGGGACGTGGGTTGTGGGCACCGAGTCCAATGTGGGCAGGAAACCCGCCGAAGCGGCCCAAGATGTCGCCCCGGCAACGGACGCCCCTGACTACGAACCCGCCGCAGCGCAGGTGCCGGAAGCAGCCACCGCTGCCTACGGCCATCCCACCAACGCGGAGCAGAACCCGAGCTCCAGCTGGGACGTCGCACCGGCGTCGAGCTGGCCCGCGACCCAATCGATGCCCGCCCCGGCAAGTAGCGCCGCCCCGTCTGCCAGCAACGCACCGGCAACCTGGCCATCCTTGGCGACGCAGCCCGAGGAAGCGCACGGTTCGGTAGCCACACTGGAGGAGGCCGCGCCGTCGGGAAGTCCGAATGGTCGCCAGAGCCTGTACCAGCGGTTGACCAACAGCCCCGAAGCCCAAGCGGGCCGTGTTCAGGCACCCGCACGGACCCAGGCAGCCCCCGCCACCGTGACGGAGGACATTCCCAGTCCGGAAGACGAAACCATCGAAGAATCCCGTGTCTTTGGGCGGGCTGCCGTGGAGCGTATTCTGGGCGGGAAGCTGATTGAAGAGCGCGCCTTGGACGGTTCTCCCCTGCAGCCCCGCTGACTCCAGCATTGATTTCAACCTAACGAGGACATTGTGTACGAAGGTGCAGTTCAAGAGCTGATTGATGAGCTCGGCCGGCTTCCCGGTGTGGGCCCCAAATCGGCGCAGCGCCTGGCGTTCCACATTCTTGAGGCCGATCCTGAGGATATGAAGCGCCTGGTCACGGCCATCACCACGGTCAAGGAACGGGTGAAGTTCTGCACTGTGTGTTTTAACGTGACCGAGCAGGAAACGTGCAATATCTGCCGCGACCAGCGTCGTGATCCGTCGGTCATCTGCGTCGTGGAAGAGTCCAAGGACGTCCTGGCCGTTGAACGCACGCGGTCCTTCCGCGGCCGTTATCACGTGCTGGGCGGGGCCATTAATCCCATCGCAGGCGTCGGTCCGGAGCAGTTGCGCATCCGTGAACTCCTCACGCGCCTCAACGACGGCGCCATCCAGGAAATCATCATCGCCACGGACCCCAACCTTGAGGGCGAAGCTACAGCCACTTACCTTGCCCGCATGCTCAAGTCGATAGGCATCACCGTGACTCGGCTGGCCTCCGGCCTTCCCGTAGGCGGGGACCTGGAGTACGCGGACGAAGTCACGCTCGGCAGGGCGTTCGAGGGCAGGCGCAACGCGCTGTTGTAGTCTCGCAGTCACAACATCAACCGTGATTGGGGTCCCGTGCGAGAACTTGTGTACTACGTTGCTGTGAGCCTGGATGGCTATATTGCCGGCCCTGGAGGCGAGTTTGACGCGTTTCCGGTGGAGGGCGACCACATGGCCGCCTTGAATGCGCGGTTCTCAGATGCCATTCCCACTGCGATTGCCGACGCCTTTGGCATCGAACGCACCGGGACCATGTTCGACACCGTGGTGATGGGCTGGAATACCTACGCGGTGGGCCTGCCGGTGGGCATGACAAGCCCGTATCAGCATCTGCAGCAGGTGGTTTTCTCGCGGACTCGGACTGAGGCAGACATTCCTGGCGAGCACCCGAACCTGACGTTGACGTCCGAGGACCCGGTGGAAGTGGTGCGCCGGTTGAAATCCGGGCCGGGCAACTCCATCTGGCTGTGCGGCGGTGGCACGTTGGCCACCCGGCTTTCCGGGGAGATCGACAGGCTGGTGCTCAAGCGCAACCCGCTCCTCTTTGGCAACGGCATCCCACTGTTTGCGCCCGGCGCCTATCAGCCCAGCGCCTTCGATGAGGTTTCGACGACGGCGTTCGGCTCGGGCGTGGTGGTTTCCGAGTACGTGCGACGGGGTTAGCTGGAACCCGGACTAGTTCGCAGCCTCCTCGCAGCCAGCCAGCGTCCCGGAACCAGCACCAACGCGGCCGTGAGTGCCTGCAGCACCAAGCCTGTCAGCGCCACTGGCATGGACGGCGCACGGTTGGTGCTTGATTCTCCGCGGAGGCACGGCACTTCACGGGATGGCCCGTCGGAAGCCCACTGCAGTCCGGACATCACCCAGCCCAGCGCGTTATCCGGGGGCACCATGTCGGCGCCGATGCTCCCCAGAAGGAGGGCCGGGTTGGCTGTGGCAAGCCACACGACCCGGTCCGTGTGGGCAACCTCAACCGGTTGAAGCTCGCCCACACATTCGTAGGCAATGACCCGCCCCGCACCGTCCCGCTCCACATTCACCGGTACTGACGCCTGGTCCATTCCGGTGGTGCCAGGAAGCAGCAGGGCCGTGACAACAACGTTGCCTAAGCACAGGAATGCCACCACCACGGCGGCCAACGCCGCACCCGGCGCCGCCGTGGCAAAGCACGTCCGTGCACCTGCACCGATCAGCCCGAACACGGCTACTTCGAGGACAATCACCACGACGGCGGCACCGGTCAGCGCGGTCGGCCCACCAACGCTGCTGCCCACCGTGAGCAAGACGCCACCGGCCAGCGCAGCCAACGCCATCCCTCGCATGGCCCCTGACAGCAGAAGAACGGGTACGCGCCCATGGGAATGACGGAAGCCCCACATCGCGCCCAACACGGCGGCGGCAAGTGCCAGGAACACCGCCGTGATCAGGTAGATGGCGCCTGGAACCCTGACGTCGAACCACCCATTGGCTTCCCCTACCGCAATCACAGCGGCAGCTGATCCCCAAGCGGCCGCAATCCCCAAGGCGCAGGCCACCCAGAACCTCCACGAGGTAAAAGATGTCCGGGCGCTGTGCCATGCAACGGCCAAGTCTGTCCCGAACTGCGGGGCGGGTCTGCCCGGAGACCCAGTCCTTGGACTGGTGCGATCAAAGCCGGAGGGCTGATCGTCGATCACGCCGCCGATCACTTCGTATTCGGGTTCATGGGTTGGACCCGGACCGCGTGGGCGGTCAGGAACGCCGGCCATTGCCTCTCGCACTCCTCATGAATGGATGGTACGCCGGGCACGCTGCCACGGATACGCCCAAAACTTCACGGGGAGATCCCAGCCAAGCGTGCCACTATGGGACATGGTCTCCAGTCGCAGTGTTTCCGGCGTCTTCCGGCGCCCCCGTCCCATCAAGCCGGCCCCCGGTCAGGAATCGGTGTGGGACTATCCGCGCCCGCCCCGGGTTGAGCCGCGTGCCGAGCGGGTTGTGGTGCGGCTGGGAGGTCAGGTGATCGTAGACACCACCGATGCTGTGAGGGTGTTGGAAACCAGCCATCCTCCTGTCTATTACGTGCCGTTGGATGCCTTCCCGGAAGGTGTTCTTATTCCTGTTGGGGGCACCACATTCTGCGAATTCAAGGGGCAGGCGAGCTATTTCACTATCGCTGCCGGCGGGACGGTTGTTGAGCGCGGCGGTTGGACGTACCCACACCCGACCCGGGGCTTCGAGGCCCTGAGCACACGGGTGGCCCTGTATCCGGAAAACATGGAAGCCTGCACGGTGGACGGTGAGCAGGTGACGTTCCAGGAAGGCGGCTTTTATGGCGGCTGGATCACCCGGCAGATTGTGGGCCCGTTCAAGGGCGGTCCGGGCACGGCCGGATGGTAGAGGGATGGGGTGGCCGCTATGTGGTCACAATTCCTACCAGCCCTGCACACGGCGATAAACTGGGCAAATAAGCTACGCAGGCGTGCTCAAATTTGGATTTGGCAGGCCGCGTTCGAACCCTATTGATGCAGTGAGGGTGCGCGCATGACTATGCCCACTACCGAAGTGAAGATCGACGAGCTCTCCAACGAGGCTGCCATTACCAAGCAGCTGATCGTTCAAAAGTTCGGCGGTTCCTCGGTTGCCGATGCTGATGGCATCAAGCGGGTCGCTCAGCGCGTCGTGGACGCGCAGAAGGCCGGCAACGAGGTTGTGGTTGTTGTTTCCGCAATGGGCGACACCACTGATGAACTCCTGGACCTTGCAAGCCAGGTCACCGACTCGGCTCCAGCCCGTGAAATGGACATGCTGTTGTCCGCCGGTGAGCGAATTTCCATGGCCTTGCTCGCCATGGCCATCAACAAGTTCGGTGCCTCCGCGCAGTCCTTCACGGGCTCCCAGGCCGGCATGATTACCGACGGCATCCACGGCAAGGCGCGAATTATCGACGTCGATCCTCACCGCATCCGCACCGCCCTGGACAAGGGTCACATTGCGATCGTGGCAGGTTTCCAGGGCATGAGCCGCATCACCAACGAGATCACCACCTTGGGCCGCGGTGGCTCGGACACTACCGCTGTTGCCTTGGCTGCGGCTCTCGAAGCTGACGTCTGCGAAATATACACGGATGTGGACGGCATTTACACCGCCGACCCCCGCGTCGTCAGCAGCGCCCAGAAGATCGAACGTATCTCCAGCGAGGAAATGCTGGAGTTGGCCGCTTCCGGTGCCAAGATCCTGCACCTGCGTTGCGTGGAGTACGCCCGCCGTTTCGGTGTGCCCCTGCACGTCCGCTCGTCATTCAGCCAGAACGAAGGCACCTGGGTCATCCCCGGCGCCGACGAAAAGTTCACTATTCAAGAGGGAGTTGCCTTGGAGCAGCCAATCATCTCCGGCGTTGCACACGACCGGTCCGAAGCCAAGGTCACTGTGGTGGGCGTACCGGACATCCCCGGCAAGGCAGCTGCAATCTTCCAGGTGATCGCAGATGCGCACTCGAACATCGACATGATCGTCCAGAACGTCTCCACCCACGGCACCGGCCGCACGGACATCTCGTTCACTCTTCCCATTGTTGAAGGTGCTGACGCCCTGGCCGCCCTGCGCGCCGCCGAGGGCCAGATCGGCTTCGAGAGCATCGAGTACAACGAGCACGTTGGCAAGCTCTCCCTCATTGGTGCAGGCATGCGCTCACACCCCGGCGTTTCGGCCACGTTCTTCAAGGCCCTCTCTGACGCCGGCATCAACATTGACATGATCTCCACCTCGGAAATCCGTATCTCCGTGGTTACCAGCGCTGACGCCTTGGATGATGCCGTGCGCGCCATCCACAATGCGTTCGAGCTCGACGGCGACGCTGAGGCTACCGTCTACGGCGGCACCGGCCGCTAGCATCACCACGGGCATCGCCCCCAAGTAAGTAGCAGATAAGGCCGTTCTNNAGAACGGCCTTATCTGCTACCCAGTTGGGTGCGACGGGGCCAGCAACACGTCGGTGAGCTGCCGCAGTCCTTCGGCCATGTCCACTGATTTGTCGTAAAGCCACTGCAACTGCAGGCCGTCGAAGGCAGCCACCACCAGCCGCGCAAGAGCTTCAGCGCCGACGTCGGTGCGTACCTCGCCGGACGACTGGCGCCGTTCGATGTCGGCAGCAATGCCCCGAATCACGGTCTCGTAGCGGTCCTTGAAGTACGCGTGGGAGTCGTGCCCTGGGTCATTGGCAGTTGCCGAGGCAACCGCGTAGAGGGTAGTCAGCCCCGGCTCCCGCTCGTTCCGCTCGGCGATGCCCGGCATAAGGGCCAGCCCCACCTCGGATTCGCCGCCAAGGGCCAGGGAGCGACGATCCCGTTCGGCCAGGACCGCAGTGAGAAGTTCCTGCTTCCCTTTGAAGTAGTGGAACAGCGTTGCTTCCTTAACGCCCACCAGCTCGGCGACGCGTTTGAGGGCTGTTCCCTCAAATCCTTCGGTGGCGAAGACGTCGGTGGCGGTCTGGATGATCTGTTCGCGGCGTTCCGCTCCCTTGGCGTATTGGCCGCGGGCCCTCGAAGTTGGCATTGGGACAGTCTATTTCAGACTCCAAAGTCCAGTGTCACTCGACATATTTCCACCAAAACCTAGTCACACTAGATTTTTGTCGCTAGAGTCTTCACTCAAGACCCAACGGTGGGTCACCCGTTCATCAGGAGGCAATGTGGCCCTCAATCTCAATCAGCAGGCGGCAACCCCGGAAACCACCATCCCGGGAAATGGAACCATTCCGCCCAAGGCAGCATCCCGTGCTTACGTCATCGGCATGCCGATCGCCAGCGCCGGCCTATGGATGGCCGTCCTGGCCCCGGCGCTGGTGGTCCTCGCCATCAAGGTTTCAGAGATCACCACCCCGGATACCCGCGCCGGGGCGCTCAGCCTCGTGGCCGGCGTTGGAGCAGCTGTCGCCCTGCTCGCCAATCCGTTCTTTGGCCGTCTCAGCGACCGAACCACGTCCCGTTTCGGGATGCGCAAGCCGTGGATTGTGGGCGGCTCCCTCATCGGCCTTGCAGCACTCTTCATGCTGGGTTCGGCCACGGAAGTCGGCGCCGTCCTCGTAGCCTGGGTTGTAGCACAGCTGGGCTTCAACGCAGCCCTGGCCGCTCTTGTAGCAATTCTTCCCGACCAAGCGGGCCCGACGGAGCGTGGACGCCTTTCCGGCCTGATCGGCATGACACTTCCCATCGGCCTGGTATCTGCGGCGTTCTTCGCGCAAATGTTCGATAACGCCTTCCAGATGGCCGTAGTGCCGGGGATCGTTGGCACGGCAATAGCCATTGCCTTCGCCTTCACCTTCAAGGACCGCGTCCTCACCGAGAAACCGGCTCCGCTAAATTTCAAGGAAATCCTGGGCTCGTTCTACTTCAACCCCAAAGATCACCCCGGTCTTGGGTGGGCTTGGGTCACCAAGTTCCTGGTCTATGTGGGCTACTGCGCCGGACTGCTCTACCTTCCTTACTTCTTCACGGACCACCTTCACGTCGCCGAAACCCAAGTCACCAGCCTGGTGTTCCAAGCAACCCTGGTGAGCTCTGCAGGCACCGTCATCACCAGCCTCGCCGGTGGCTGGATCAGTGACCGGATCGGCAAGCGAAAGAGCATGGTGATCACATCTGCCCTGATCATGATGGGCGGCCTGATCGTTATTGCCACCAGCACCGACACCGGCCAGGTCTTGCTGGGCCAAGGAATCCTCGGCCTGGGTCTGGGTGTCTTCAGTGCCGTCGACGTCGCCCTCATTACGGACCTGCTACCCAAGGACCAGTCGGAGAACGCCAAGACCTTCGGCGTCTTCAACATCGCCCAGGCCCTCCCCCAATCCCTGGTGCCCGCCATCGCGTTCCCCGTCATCGCACTGGGTGGCTACCCCGCATTGTTCCTCGGTGGTGCTGTTGTCGGCATCATCGGCGCTCTCCTCGTCACACGTATCAAAGGAGTCAAGTAAATGAATCCCACACTCGCAGCTGCCGTCACGGCACCGCAGGCCGGATCCCCGGACGCCGAAGCGAAGATCCGTGAACTCGCCACGAGTCTGTCCCTTGAGCAGCAGGTCCAATTGCTGACCGGAGCGGACGTCTGGTCCACCCACGCCATCCCGGAGATCGGCCTGTCCCGCATTGTGATGTCTGACGGCCCGGCAGGCGTCCGCGGCGAAGACTTCGATGAGCGCCACGACTCAGTCTCCTTGCCGTCGTCGTCCGCCTTGTCCGCCACCTGGAGCGTGGAAACCGCCCACCGCTTCGGCCAGGTCCTGGGCCAGGAGGCCCGCCGCAAAGGCGTCCACGCCGTCCTGGGCCCCACCATCAACCTGCACCGCTCCCCGCTGGGCGGCCGCCATTTCGAATGCATGAGCGAGGACCCCCGGCTCACCGCCACCATGGCTGCCGGCTACGTTGCCGGCGTCCAGTCCATGGGTGTGGGCGCCACCCCCAAGCACTACCTCGCCAACGAGGCTGAGACCGAGCGCTTCACCGCAGACTCCATAGTGGACGAGCGCCCGCTCCGCGAGCTGTACCTGGCCGCCTTCGAGGACGCGATCACCGAGGCCCGCGCCTGGTTGGTGATGAGTTCGTACAACTCCATCAACGGCACCACCGCCAGCGAGAACAAGCTGCTGGAAACGCCACTGTCCACCGAATGGGACTTCGACGGCGTGGTGGTGTCCGACTGGACCGGCGTCCGCTCGATCGACGCAGCCAACGCCCACCAGGACCTGGAAATGCCGGGACCGGTAGGCCACTGGGGACCCATGCTGCTGGCCGCCGTCAATGATGGCCGCGTGAGCCGTGACGCCATCCTGGAGAAGGTCACCCGCATCCTGCGCCTGGCGGCACGTGTCGGTTCACTCGAGGGATTCGCGCCCGCAGTCACCCAGCTCCCCACACAACTTGACGGTGCCGCCGTCGCCCGTGAAGTAGCCGTCCGCGGCGCCGTGCTGGTCCGCAATAAGGGGCTCCTGCCTCTGGATGCCAAAATGCTAAGCAGCGTGGCCGTGATCGGCCACAACGCTGACGAAGCCCGCACCCAGGGCGGCGGCAGCGCCACGGTGATGCCCAAGTACACCGTCTCGCCGTTGGAGGGGCTGCGGAAGGCACTGCCCGACGACGTCACGGTCGCCTACGCGCGCGGCGCCAAGGTTGCCGAGGGCATCCAGCCATTCCCCCGCGCCTCCCTGCACAATCCCGTCTCCGGCGTCCCCGGAATCCGCGTGACCTTCCTGGCGGAAGACGGCTCGGAGATTTCCGGCGAAGACCGTTTGGCTTCGCACTTGATCTGGTTCGGCATCGGAATTCCCGACGGCGCGGCCTCCATCCGCATGGAAGCGGACTGGACAGCAGAAACAGCAGGTGTCCACCACCTTGGCGTCGGCACAGTGGGCCAGATCCGCTTTGTCCTGGACGGCACGGAAGTCTTCAACAGCGAGCTTGAGGACGATACCGAAGTCCTGGGTGCGGCGCTGTTCGATCCGCCCAAAACCGTTCACGCGATCGAAACCACGGCGGGCCAGACGGTCCGCATCGAAGCCGAGTACCAACTGCCAGCCGAACAGATCATCCCGTTCACTGCCATCCTGCTGGGCGAGGAAACCATCGTCACGGACCCGCAGGCGGAAATCGACGCCGCCGCTGAAGCGGCCCGCACGTCCGACGTCGCCGTGGTGGTGGTGGGCACCAACGCCGCCATCGAATCCGAAGGCTTCGACCGCAAAGACCTGAACCTTCCGGGTTACCAAAACCAATTGGTCGACGCCGTTGCCGCAGCCAACCCGCGCACTGTTGTGGTGGTCAACTCGGGCTCCCCGGTACTGATGCCCTGGCTGGACAAGGTGGACGCGGTCCTGCTGGGCTGGTTTGGAGGGCAGGAATTCGGCAACGCAATCGCGGACATCCTCCTGGGTGCCCAAGAGCCGGGTGGACGCCTGCCCACCACCTGGCCTGCCGCATTGGAAGATGTCCCTGTCCTGAACACCACGCCAGTTGCGGGAAAGGTGGTCTATTCCGAGGGCATCCACATCGGTTACCGGGCATGGTTGAAGCAGGAAGCCGAAGGCGGGGCCGCTCCGGCACTCCCGTTCGGTTATGGCCTTGGCTACACGACGTTCGAGCTCGGCAAAGCCCACGCACCCCAGGCGGTGGCCGCCGGTAAGGACGTCGTAGTGCACGTCCCCGTCAAGAACACCGGCACCCGCACCGGGCGGGAAGTAGTCCAGGTTTACCTGGAACGCCCCGAATCCGGCGTGGAGAGGCCTGTGCGCTGGCTTGCCGGTTACGCCGGAACCCACCTGGCAGCTAACGGAACCGAGAGTGTGGAAATAAGCATCCCGGCCAAGGCGTTTGCACATTACGACGCCGGCTGGCAGTTTGAGCGGGGTACGTTCCGGTTGTTGGTTGGTCGCCACGCGGCGGACCAATTCCAATCATTGGACATCGAACTCCGGTAACAGATGGGCGAAATCACGCTTGGTGGCGGGTTTTTCTGCCCGTCACCCACGTGGTTTTCGCCACAAGCCGCATAACTGGGGTATGGTATGGAATTTTCGTGGCATGCTGTACGTTGCATACCCGGTAACCCCCTAACACGAAGAGGCATTAAAAAGTGGCAGCCGATTACGACGAACTCCGTACCGATGTAAAAGAGAACCAGGAGCAGTCCCTCCAGGCTCTCCAGTCCGCCAGCGCTCCCACGGCCAAGAGTGTCGTGCTTGAACTGGACGAAACCGATGGCCTCGACGCCAGCGGCCCCGGTGGCGAAATCGTCGCCGAAGAACTGGTCATCCAGGTCATCCCGCAGGCAAATGACGAGTTCACTTGTCACTCCTGCTTCCTGGTCCGCCACCGTTCGCAGATTGCCCGCGAAAAAGATGGCGTCGCCTACTGCACTGACTGCGAAGGCTAAGACGACCCACCACCCCGGCGGACCTAGAACGTCAGGGAGTGCCGCCGTCGGGATTAAATTGCGGAAGGACCGGAGCAAGCGCTCCGGTCCTTCCGCAGTTCATGGGGTGCTTCCACTGTCCCCCTACAGGCTGTAGTCAGTGGTGGTTGGACCGGGATCATTGTTCCGGACCGCATAGTGATGGCCCTCAGAGTCGGTCTCGATGTCGAAGTTCTTCAGATCCGCCTCGGAAGCGGTCTCGAAATCATCATGCTTGTGCAGCACAGGACTGTCCGTATCGCCGTGGGTTGCCGGTCCAAAAACGGACTGCAGCCGCTCGGTCACGTGGACGAAGCCTTCCATTCTGCGTCCCATGTTTTCCACCTCCTTTCTTACCGGAGAGCGAAAAAGCGGCAGGGCTGGTGCGTGCCGTTCAGTGAGGCAATTTTACGCCCAAAATCCTCGTCGCGGGCGTTACCGCAGGGACTTGTCTTCCGGATTGCGGGGTACCACGTAGGTGCTGCCATCGGGACGGCGGAGGGTTTCCCACTGCTGTGTCTCGGCTTGGCGCTGGGCGAGCAACTTCCGGTTGTCCTCGGTCATCTCATGGTCGAGGGAGCTGCTGTGTGCGGGGCCGAAAATTACCCGGAACTTCCCTGTCGCGCGCATGAATTTCCGTGTAAAGGATTCCTGGGCCACGCGGATCGACTCCTCTTTTAGGCGGTTCAATAAGTACATAGTACGCTAATCATTAGTGCACTAACTAATTGATGAGTGTGCGCTAATAGACCTGGCAGCGAGCACAGGAGGCAGCCATGACAACCACAAAAGAGCCCACTCAGGAGACCGACGACCTCCTCCTCGAACGCCAGCTGTGTTTTGCCCTGACCGTGGCCTCGCGAAGTGTTGTGGGCGTGTACAAGCCTGTGCTGGAACGGCTCGGGCTCACCCATCCCCAGTACTTGGTAATGCTTGCCCTCTGGGAGCGGAGCCCCCGAACGCTGAAGGACATCAGCGAGAGCCTCCTCCACGACCCCGCCACCCTCTCCCCACTGCTTCGCCGCCTGGAGGAAGCCGAGCTCATCACCCGCGAGCGCGTTCCGGGCAACGAACGGGCATTGGCGGTCAAGCTGACGGAGAAAGGTGCTGCCCTCCGCGAACAGGCAACAGCTGTTCCGGGCGAGATCCGCCAACGCCTGCAGCTCAGCCGCGAAGAAGTGGCTGAGCTCCACCAGGCCATGACGGGTTTGATCGCCGCCACCCAACGGCATAACTCGCTTTAACAAACCCGCGCGGCCACTAGCCAAGCACGCTCCCCCGGTGGTCTTCTTGAAGCGAACACGGAAACAGGCACCACTAGTGCCACGTAAAATGGACGCAACCTAGGAGATTCCATGCGCATGCGATTTGTTCGGCCCCTGTTGGCAGTACTGGCCGTCGCCGGCCTCGCCGCATGCTCAGGCACCCCGACACCAGGTTCCACAGGCAGCGCAAGCCAGGCACCGTCGTCGTCGGCCCCCTCCAGCAGCAGTCCCGGCAAGACCGCAACTCCCAGCGCGTCAGCAGCCGCCGGCGCGGGCAACGCCGAGCTGTCCATCACGCTCGTCGAAACCCCGGAGTCCGCTCCCCAAACATTTACGCTCGTCTGTAAGGATGGCGCACCGGCGGCCGAAAGCAGCCACCCATCAGGAGCCGAGGCCTGCAGCACCCTCAAGAGCGGCCCCTCCATCCTGAGCCCGGCCCCCACCCGGACGGACCAAGCCTGCACCATGCAGTACGGCGGACCGGCAACGGCCAAGGTGACCGGCTCAGTGGACGGCAAGGAAGTCAACGCGTCCTTCAAACGCACGGACGGCTGCCAGATCGCCCTGTGGGACGCCGCGAAGAGCGTCCTCGGATCAGATGGCGGCCTCTAGGCTGCGGCACCTCCCCCAAGAGCAATGGCTCGGGCTGGAGGCAGCCCACCATGCTCGCGTCGCGCAGTACGCCGATCCGTATCTGGCCAGGCGTTCGGCCGGCAAGAAGCACCCCGTGGAGGATTTCCTCTTCACTTACTACACGCAGAAGCCGGGGCAGTTGCAGCGCTGGCACCCCGGACACGGCGTGGTCCTTAGCGGCGAACGCGCCCTTGACCGTGTGACCTGGAAGTTCTACCGAACGCTCGACGACGGCGAACTCGCCTCAGTGGGGCTGGCTCCAGGCACGCCGGCGGTCACCTTTGACCGCGGCGGCTTCCTGGCCGACCGCGCCGAAGCTGTCCGCTTCGCGGGAATCATCCTCTCGGGAACGGCCAAGCGACCGGCACAATTCGGGTGCTTTGGGCTGCATGAGTGGGCCATGGTGTACCGGCAGGAAAAGTTCGAGCTACGGCACGAATACCTGAAGCTGAGGCTCGGCGGCGAGGGCACTGACTCCGTTGTTGAAGAGAACCGCATCCGTTGCTCGCACTTTGACGCTTTCCGCTTCTACACACCGGACGCCACCGCGTTGAATGAGCTCACGCCCACCCGGGAGAACCAGCGCACCATGGAACAGCCAGGTTGCCTGCACGCCAACATGGACCTCTATAAATGGGCGTACAAGTTGACGCCTGCCCTGCCCAGCGAGCTGGTGATGGACGCTTTCGAGTTGTCGTGGCGGATCCGGGCGATGGATATGCAGGCCTCACCCTACGATCTTGAAGAATGGGGCTACCCACCCATCAGGATTGAGACACCGCAGGGCAAGTCCGAGTACGTTGAATACCAGCGGGCTTTCGCGGCCGAATCCCAGGAGCTGCGGGCCCGTGTGCTCCAGGCAGTAGGGCCTCTCTTGGACGAGCTGAGCGGCTTGGCTGCCTGAGCACCCGCCGCCACCAGCGAAAGGTAACCATGGTTTCCGAAGAGAACAGCCACACAGGCAACAGCGACACAGCCAAGAGCGAGTACGACATCGACCTGACGGTCACGCTGACAGAGGCACCTGATGCTGAGCCGCGGGAGTTCCGCCTGCGTTCGATGAACGGTGTGCTGTCCGCGAACGCCGATTCCGTTGATTCAAACCTGCCCGACGCCACGGCAGCGCTGGCCGCCGTGGAGCAGTTCGGCGAGGAAATCTTCTTCCCCGAGCCCCGCCCGGACCGAATCTGCACCCAGCAGTACGGTGGGCCGCAGGTAGCGGTTGTGACGGGCTGGTTCCGTGGCCGGAAGGTCCACAGCCAGTTCAGCAGGACCGATGGCTGCGAGATCGCACGTTGGAAGACGATGGCGTCGCTGTTGGGGAACACCGGTGGTTCTACGGGGGCAAGCTAAGCCCAGTAATAACGGCAGTGGCCGGTGNNCACCGGCCACTGCCGTTATTGGATCAAGCGGAAACTAGCCGGCGTTGTTGCTCTGCGTCGGCTCGTCAGCGCGGATCTTGCCGCGGGGCTTCTTGTCTTTCTTGTCCTTCTTGGGATCTTCCTCGTCCGGGACCACAACGGCTCCGCCCGGGTTGACCAGGACGGTGACGAAGCTTGGCTCGCTGGTTCCTGCGAAGGTCAGGCGGCCAATGTAGGAGCCGGGCTCCAGGTTCTTCCAGTTCAGCGAGATCTGACCGGTCTTGCCGTTGGCGAGGCGGATCGGATTCGGCGTCACGGTGGCGTTGCCCTGGTTTGCGCCCAGGACTGCAGCGTCAACAGTGGCCTTGGTGGGCTGGTTGTTGGGGCTCGCGTACAGGTTGGCGTAGACGTAGTAGTCGCCAGCTGCCGGGTTGGGGACGGACAGGGTTTCGCTGGCAGAGGCCGTGGCGGCAGGCAGTTGCTGACCGGAAGGCGTCACCACCAGCATGTCGAAGTCCGCGGCCTCGTTGGAGGAGATAACCGAGAACTTGGCCAGCGCGCTGTTGGCGCCAACGGTCACCTTCTTCACGTAGTTGGACGCGTTGGTTTCGCCGGCAAACGGACCAGGAACCAGCTCGACTGCCGAGGAATCCGCCTTGGACAAGCCATCAATGGTCACACCCACCGGCAGGTTGGTGCCGGAGGTGATGTTGATGGTTGCCGAGCCATTGGGGCCCGTTCCGGTGAAGGCGAGCGCCTTGTCCGCAATGACGGATTGCGGCCGGACGGCGATCGGCGAGGTGACGGTCTTGTTGGCACCCTGCCAGTTCAGCGAACCCATGGCGAACTTGCCCAGCTCGGCGTTCTTGTTTTCGAACTGAACCTTGAACGTCTTCTTCTCACCGGGAGCACCGAACGTCAGTACGGACGGTGTGACCTTGACGTTGACACCCGGGACGTTGGCTGTTGCCCGGTAGGTTCCCGCCGTCAGCGCCGTGAGGGTACGCGTGACTTCGATCTTCCCGGCCAGGTTGCCCAGGGCGAAGGAAGGTACGTTCATGTCGCGGGCAGCTGTGGTGCCGAGCCCCTCCATGCCCAGGTCCATGCCCGTGCCTTGGATGAACTTGAGATAGTCCTCGGTGGTGGCGTCGTACACGAGGCCCGGTGAAAGGACCTTGGCCGGATCAACCTGACCCGCGCCGGTGGCGAAGACGTCCTTGTTGACGGCACCGTTGGCCAGCTTGACCGGACCTGCGGTGGTCATCATGGCGGACTTCACCGTGGCCGGGGACCACTGCGGGTTCTTGCCCAGGATCAGTGCGCCGAAACCGGCTACGTGGGGTGAAGCCATGGACGTTCCGGACAGGAAGCCGAAGTTGTCTCCACCGGTTCCGATCGGCGAGACGCCCGCGAGGATAGCGACGCCGGGAGCGGACACGTCAGGCTTCAACAGGTCAGAATCCGTAGCAAGCAGCGGTCCGCGGGAGGAGAATCCGGCGATCTGCGGCTGCGCTTCAGCAGGCAGTCCCGTGGTGTCGCGGTTCAGCAGGGACACGGTGACGCCCGGGTTGGCCGTGACCTTGTCCTTGATGGTCTGCGTTGCAGGCGGGTTCACGTGGACGGTGGGGATGACGTGCTTGTCAGTGTCCAGCGAGGATTCCGTGAGGTTCACCAGGATCATGCCCACGCCACCGCCGCGCAGGACCTCGGCGCTCTTGGCCGTTCGGTCAACAACACCACGGTCGCAGACAACAACCTTGCCGGCTACCTTGGCCGGGTCCAGTGAGCCCGGAGCACACAGGGCCGCATTTCCTTGGCCGCTTGCAGCGCTGGTGGACAGCACGACGCCGGCCCCGGTCACCTCGCGGTTCATGATGGACGCTCCGCGGAACTTGCTGCCATCGGAGAACTCAACAGTGCCCTGGAGCTCCTGCGAGAAGGAGGTGGCGGCTACCGTGGTCAGCCACGGCGCTCCGTGGTTCACGGTGCTGGCAGTCGGACCGGAGTTACCGGCCGAGGTTGCCACGAAGATCCCTGCGGAAGCTGCTGAGAGGAACGCCAAGGAAACCGGATCCGTGGTGGTGGTGGTTGAACCCGAAATGGAGTAGTTCAGCACGTCCACGCCGTCCAGGATGGCCTGCTCGATCGCGTCAACTGAAGCGGAGCCGTAGCAACCACCGGCGGCGGGATCGGTGTCTTCCCAGCAGACCTTGTAGACGGCGAGTTTGGCGGCGGGTGCGATCCCGCTGGTGGTTCCGAAGCTGCGGCCATCCACTACGGCGTCAACGTTGGCGTTGCCCGCTGCCGTGCTTGCCGTGTGGGTGCCGTGGCTGTCCACGTCCACAGGAGAGATGACTTCCTCGGAAGCGCGGTTTTCCGGTGGGACTGTTTCCAGGAAGGCGTCCGCGAAGTAGTGGGTGCTGAGGACCTTGGAGTTGCAGGCGCTGCCATCGTAATCCGCGCCGGTATCGGTACCGGGCTGGCATTCGCCCACGAAAGTATCGCCGTCGGCCTTAAGCATGGCGATCTTGCCGTCAGCGGTGCGGTACGGAACCCCTACCTGGGGGTTCCCCACCAGCGGACCAACGGGCTCCCCGGCGAAGAACGGGTTGGAGGGGGTGTACCCGGTATCGATCACGCCAACCACGGTGCCCTTGCCGGCGTTGTCCTGGCCGCCGTATTGGGTAGCCCAGGTCCCGTTGGGGCCGCTGAGCTTGAGGAAGTCGGTGGTGGAGTAGTCCGGAGCGTACTGCGTGTCCGGTGCAACCATGAGGACCTTGGGGTCCTTGGCAAGGTTGATGGCCTGGTCCGCCGTGAGGTTGGCACTGAAGCCGTTGACGGCGGTAGTGAAGTCACGCTTGATGGTGACGTTTTCCTGCTGGGCGACTTCCTGCTGCTTTTGCTGGAGGTGCTGCTGGTATTCCTTCACCTCGGCGCTGTCTGCGTCGAGCTTCTTGCCTTCCTCCGGCTTGGTGGGCGCGAGGCCTGCCGTGCCGCCGTCGTAAGTCGCTGCAGGTTTCTCGGCCAGCACCACCATGTAGCGGCCGTCCTTGTAGGCGCTGGGGTCAAGGTTCTTCTTGGCCACGCCTGCACCATTCCCGGGCGCCTCCGGCGCGGGAGCGGCCTGGGCGGGCATCGCCATGGACGAGAGCAGCAACGGCAGGCCGACGGCGAGCGCCGCAGCCTTCCGGAGTCCCCCGCTTCTGACGAAGCTCTTTCCTTGTGATTTCACGAGTGGTTGCACCTTTCACTGAGGGAGGACCGGGCTCCATCGCCCAGGCCTGTCAACTTTAAGTTGGTTGAACCTTTGACAGTTCTTGTCAAAGCAGCGCAACCAGCCGAGTCACAGAGTACCTAGTGAGAGCCGAATATGACATACAGCACATTTCAAGATTTTTGTCTTGTCACAGCGAGGGTGATTCGTCAGGGAATGACAAACGGCGGACCGCTGCAGAGTACTGCGGTCCGCCGCTTACTTCCGAGCCAATGAGCTAGCCCTTCGGTGTCACCTGCATCCGGTCAAAGGAGACCTGGACGCCGTTCTGATCCAGGACCACCACGTCATCCCGGCCGTTCTTCACGTCGGCGGGAAGCGTGAACTTCACCGTGTTATCCGCCCCCGGAAAGTTCCAGCCAAGGCGGTAGCCCGTTTTGTTCAGGTACAGGTAGTACCACTGACCATGGTCAAGGCCGTTCAAGACCACTTCCTGGCCCGTCCGGTATTTCTCTGCCGTGCCCAGGTCGAACGCCGGCGTGCCGAGTTCCTGGCGCGCGATGGCCGGTTCCGTGTCCGGCTTGGTCCTCAGCTCTACCGGGTCACCATTCACGGTGATGATCTTGGTGGTCTGCCCCGCCGAGCTGACTTCCCAGGTGGTCTTTGGAATGAAGAACCCCTGCTCAGCTTCTTCGGCAGTGACGGTGTGGCGCGGGGTGGCGCACTGGTAGCTCTGGCCGGCCGGCAGCACGCTGTAGCGGCAGTTGCCCGGCCCTTCCGGCAGGAACGGGCTGAAGTTGCCGGCGGTGGGGACCACCTTCTCCACCAGCGGGCTCGTGTTCTTCACCGTGAAGGTGTACGGGACCTGGTCACCTGCCGCGTAGGGCTGGGTTGCAAGGTCACGTCCGACGTCGGCACGCGCCCCGCTGACATCGGCTGTCAGCAGTCCGTCGCGCAAGGCGACCGCAGCGCCGGTAAACGGCACCGTTTTGGTGAGCGACGGCGTCGTGCTGGCTGTGATGCTGAAGCTCGCCTCGGGCACGAAGTAACCGCGCTCGATGTCGGCCGCGGTGATCACGTGCTTGGCGGTGGTGCAGTTGTAGCTGGCACCTGCGGCCAGGTTGTTGTACCGGCAGTTAGGGGCCGACGGCGGCAGGAACCCGGAGTCGAAGGTCCCGGAAACCGGCACCGCGTTTGCCGTGACGTTGGCAGTGCTCTTGACGTTGAGCGAGTAATTGAGAACATCGCCCACTTGGTACGGGTTGGCGACCATATCCCGGGCAGGTGCCGTTCCCGTGATGCTCAGGCCCACCTGCGGGGCAACCGGCACGGTGGCGGTGAAGGTGAACTGCGAAACCCTGCCATTCGCGGTGGTGAACGCCGCATTCACGTTTTGCGGTCCGCTGGCGTTGGCCGGTGCCGTCAGGGCAACGTTGACGGTCACCGAGGCACCGGGGGCGATGTCGGGAACCGGCACCGTGGTGGCCGACCAGCCGCCGGGTGTGTAGACGGTGGCCGTTGCGCCGGACAGGGTGCTGGCTTCCTGGTTGGTGACGGTCACGGGCACCTGCTGCGTAGCACCGGGCGCAGTGGTGACAGCCGGGACAGACAGAGGGGCGCAGACGTAGTTCAGCCAAGCATCGTCGAACTTGGCGAAGGGCATGTTGTCCGTGTAGTTGCCTTCGTAGAGGACCCCAAACTTGCCTTCTTCCAAGCGGGTCACCGTGGAGTACGCGGAGAAGCCGGAACGGATGGTGCGGACGCCGGGCCAGGTGGCGCCGTCGTCGCAGGAGACGCGGGCCGAGACGTTTTCGCGGCCGGTTTTGGAGTTGGCGTTGGTAAAGATGAGCTTCTTTGCATCAGCTGAGCCCTGCGCCGCGTTGGGGAACATACGTGCGATGGCACCGTTGTTGGCGGGATCCGGGAGCTCGGTGTCCTGGGTGACCGGACCGTACGTAGCGCCGCCGTCCGTGGAGATGGCCACTTTACGGTAGCCCTGGTTGGCGTTGTCCCGGGAGTTCAGGAGAACGCGGCCGTCGGAGAGTTCCACGGTCTTGTTCTCGTCCATGCGGTCCCCGACGTTGGCGCCCTTGTGCCAGGTGGCGCCGTGGTCATCGGAGTAGACGGAGTAGGCCTGGATCTTGTTGGTGCCATCTGCTTGGCGGACATCGCCGGCGTATTGCTGAATCAGGCGCCCTTTGTACTGGCCATATTTGAGTTGGATACCTTCCCCGGAGGAGGCGAAGTTGGACCTGATGTCGCCGGCGACAGGGTTCGTCTTGCTGGTGCCCGGCTTGGTGACGTTGGTGATAAGCCGTGGCTGGCTCCACGTGACGCCGGCGTCCGAGGACTCGATGACGGCGGAGGAGATCACGGTCCTATCGGCGTCATTGTTGCCGAATTGGCTTCCGCCGAAGCCTTGGTCTTTGGAGTAGACAAAGAAGGCGAATACCTTGCCCGCTTCAGCGTCATAGATATAGGAGGGGTCGCTGTAACCATATTTCGGCCCGCTGGCATCACCAACATGTCCGGCCGCTATGACAGTGACCGGACCCCACGTCTGGCCACCATCGGTGCTGCGACGCTGGACGATCGAGTTGGGGTTGGGAGCGTCCGCCGCTGAACCCGGACGTCCGTCCCAAGCAGCAAGGACCACGTTGTTGCCCAGGTAGGTCAGGGCGGGAATCCGGTAGAAGAAGTTGGCTGCGGTACGATCCGCGCCGATGTTGGCCTCGGTGAACGTGCCCGGGGCTGCTGCGGGGTTGTTGGGCGGAATCGGGGCGGCTGTGGCCGGAAGAGCGAGCCCGGCCAGGAGGGCGGCGCTGAGGGCGCCGGCGGCTGCTGTTCGCGCAAAGGATGAAGATCTCAAATCGAGGGGTCCTTTCGAGTGGGTGCTACGTGCTACGTCGAACGTCCTATAACCTAGGGACGTCCTCATACCCTAAGGTGTTCAGCGTCACATTGCCAGAGATGAAGTTGGAGCGCGCTTGGCGGACGGGCAAAGCGGTAGCCTCAAACTCGAAACCACCCACCCTTGAGCACTGGAGTTGCCGTGAAAATTCTCGTCCCGGACACCATCGAGCTGGACCTCTCCGCCCTCGAGGACCAGGTCTTCGTCTATCAGGTGGACCAGCCGATCCCCGCAGAACACCGGGACGCCGAGGTCCTGGTTGTCTGGCGGAACACTTCGGACAATCTGTCCGACGCCGCCCGCTCGATGCCCCACCTCAGGTTGGTGCAGACGCTCGCGGCCGGTCCCGACTCCGTACTCTGCGCCGGCTTTGCGGACGGCGTGGCCATTACCTCCGGCCGCTCGCTCCACGACGGCCCCGTGGCCGAACACGCACTGGCACTGGTTTTGGCAGCCGTGCGCCGCATGGATGTCCTGCAGGAGTCCCAGAAGGCTGCCAGCTGGAACCAGCCTTACAACGCAGCGCAGTCGGACCCGGCAACGGAACAGCTCTACACGCTCGACGGCGCCAAGGTCACCATCTGGGGTTTCGGTTCCATTGCAGGGCGGCTCGCTCCCCTGCTGGCGGCTTTGGGCGCGAAGGTCACCGGCGTGGCCAACTCAAAGGGTGATCGCTACGGCTTCCCCGTGGTCTCAACCGAAGAACTGCAGGATGTCCTCGCTACAACCGATGTCCTGATCTCCATACTGCCCGCCACCCCGGAAACCGCCGACTCCCTGAACAAAGGGATCCTCGCCGCCCTGCCGTCCACGGCAGTCTTTGTGAACGTTGGGCGCGGTGCCACCGTTGACGAAGAAGCTCTTCTCGCAGCTCTTACCGAGGGCCGCCTGCGCGTAGCGGCACTGGACGTGACCAAGGTTGAACCCCTGCCGGCCGACTCGAAGCTATGGGCCGCCCCCAACCTGATCATCACGCCGCACGTTGCGGGCAACCGACCCAAAGGCTCGGCTCGCCTGGTCACAGAGAACGTCACCGCACTCAAGGAAGGCAAGCCGTTCACCAACCAAGTGGCCGGCTAGATCCCACCCCTTTTCCTCACGGGATCCAATTCCTCACAGGATTTCATTGCCCCCGAATAGTAAGCATGCTTATGGTATGTAAGTCCGGGGTGGCCAGCAGAGGGTTTCCATCCCACACAGAGCATGAGACAACGTGAGGAAACGTATGTACCTGCACACCCAGCTTCTCATCAATGAAATCGCCGCCGACGAGCCGGATCCCGCAGCCGCCAATGCCCTCCAGGAAGGTCTGGGCGGCCAGTTCGGCGAAATGCGCACCATGATGCAATACCTGTTCCAGAGCATGAATTTCCGGGGTGACGCGGCGTCGAAGCCGTACAAGGATCTACTGCAGGGCATCGGCACTGAAGAGATCAGCCACGTGGAGCTCATCGGAACCACCATTTCCCAGCTCCTTGACGGCTCACCCCGCTATCAGGGCAAGAAGTCCGATCCCGTGGACCAGCCGGGCGCAGGGGGATCTACTCCCTTGAAGATCGCACTGGACACCAGCAACATCCACCACTACTTGGTGGGCGCTCAAGGTGCCCTGCCTGTGGATGCCGCCGGTAACCCGTGGAGCGGCTCGTACGTCTACAACAGCGGCAACCTGGTGCTGGACCTGCTCTACAACCTGATGTTGGAGTCAACGGGCAGGCTGCAAAAGTGCCGCATCTACGAAATGACGGACAACAAGACCGCGCGTTCCACCATCGCGTACCTGATTGTCCGGGACCAGGCGCACGAGAATGCGTATGCCAAGGCATTGGAGAGTCTGGGTGTGAACTGGGGCAAGCTGCTGCCCATACCCAAGACCAACGCCGAGCAGTTCCCGGAGGTGAAGAAGCTCCTGGACAAGGGACTGCAGAGCATCCAGTACACCTTCAGCGCTGACAATCTCAGCGAAGCAGGCAAACTCTACCGGGGAGCTTCTCCGTCAAACGACGGAACCGAGTTGAGCACCGACGTCATGCCCGACGGGTTCCCCATGACGGTCTCACCGGAACGCAAGGAAGAATTTGCGCCCGGCCTTGATCCGGAATTGATGGCCCTGATCCAAGCCACGGCAGAACAGGAAATGAAGGACGCGGACAGCCCCAAGGAAGCCAAGTCCACGTCGGCCAAGAAGAAATAACGAACCACAAAAAGGGTCCCCGCCTTAACCGAGGCGGGGACCCTTTTGGTAGGTGGTAGAGATCAGGAGTGCTCGTACGTCAGGCAGTCTGCAGCTTCGCGGCCGGGACCCACCTTGACGTCATGTGCCTCGCACATGAGGTTGTTGTTGTGGACGCACTCGGAGCGCTGGCAGGCACCAACGTGGGCGAGGACCTTGGGAAGGCCGCCCATGGCATTGGTGTCAATGAACGTTGCGCAGGAAGCGTGATCCTGGCTGCCACCAATGGTGATGCCAAAGGCTGTGCAGCCGTCATGGTTGAATCCGCAGCTGCCAACGCTACAGGCGGATACTTCGGCAATGTGTTCGGTCATTGTTCCTCCTGGTTGGATCCTGAATAATACTGAGGCTAAACCCCGCGTGTATTACCCAAGCTACGCCCGAATCACGCCCTTTAACCTCTTCGAATAGCGCATTTGTATGTGCGCTAATGCCCGGAGGATTATCGGGGAGTTCGCAGGGCATCACTGATTTTGGCACGTGTTTCGGCGTCCAGAGGCGCCGTCACGCGATTGTCTCTCGCCACCCGATCCGCCCTGATCTTCTGAATGACCATCCGGCCCAAACCAGCAAAAACGGCTGCGGCCACAACGCCCAGCACCATCGATTTCGGTTTCTCAGCCATGCCGCAATCCTAGTGACGCGAACCACCCGGCGAAAGTGCCGCCGTCGGGCCCTCATCTGGTCCAATTTCCTCCGCCGCGGCGGGGTGTCCTCGCGCAATCCGGCTGAATAGGGTATGTGCGCCGCTCCCGGTAGAATAGGTGTGCAAGCTCGCGGAGCGCCCCCCATGCCGTTCAAACATTGCAGTTCACCACCGTGTTTAACCCTGTGTTCAAGACGCTGTTTGAATGCGGCTGAACGGCGTGAGACGGCACCTCCGCGGCAGCCTTATTTAAGGTTCACCCAACTCACGCACAGGAGTTACCGGATGCCCCGGATCGTCGTTGACGTCATGCCCAAGCCCGAGATTCTGGACCCCCAGGGGAAAGCCATCGTGGGTGCTCTGCCCCGCCTCGGCTTCAACAGCTTCAGCGCAGTCCGTCAGGGCAAGCGCTTCGAACTGACCGTCGACGGCGAGGTGACCGACGCTATCCTGGCCCAGGCCCGCGAAGCTGCCGAGACCCTCCTGTCCAACCCGGTGATCGAGGATGTTGTCAACGTCGAGGTCGTCGAGGCCTGATATGACGTCGATCCCCCTGATTGGCGAGGCTGTGGCCGTCGCCGCAGAACCCCGCTTGGCCGGCGCCAAGATCGGCGTCGTCACCTTCCCCGGCACCTTGGACGACCGCGACGCCGCCCGTGCAGTGCGTCTTGCAGGCGGCACCGCCGTTTCGCTCTGGCATGCAGACACCGAACTGGGCGATATTGACGCTGTCATCATCCCCGGCGGTTTCTCCTACGGCGACTACCTCCGCGCCGGTGCCATCTCGCGCTTCGCTCCGTTGATGTCCAAGATCATCGATGCCGCGAACTCGGACGCAAAGCTCCCGGTTTTGGGTATTTGCAATGGTTTCCAGATCCTGACCGAGTCGCACCTGCTGCCCGGCTCCATGATCAAGAACGACCACCTGAAGTTCATTTGCCGCGACCAGACGTTGCGCGTGGAAAACGCCAACACTGCGTGGACCGTGGACTACACCGACGGCCAGGAAATCATTGTGCCGTTGAAGAACCAGGACGGCCAGTACATCGCCGACGAAAAGACACTGGATGCCCTTGAGGCTGAGGGCCGCGTGGTGTTCCGCTACGTGGGCTTCAACCCGAACGGCTCCCGCCGCGATATCGCGGGCATCTCCAACGCCGCGGGCAACGTGGTGGGCCTCATGCCGCACCCCGAGCACGCTGTGGAGACCGGATTCGGCCCGGAGTCCCTTGATGGGGCTCCCCGCGACACCGACGGCCTGGGCTTCTTCACCTCCGTACTGACCAAGATTGTGGGAGGCGACAAGTGACCACGGAAACCACCAAGAAGTTCAACATCGACACCGTTGAGCACGCTGCCAAGACCCCGGACACGGAACTCCCGTGGGCCGAGTTGGGCTTGAAGCAGAACGAATTCGACGAGATCGTCAAGGTTCTCGGCCGCCGCCCCACCGGTGCCGAGCTGGCCATGTACTCCGTCATGTGGAGCGAGCACTGCTCCTACAAGTCCTCCAAGAACCACCTCCGCCAGTTCGGCGAGAAGGTCACCGAGGAAATGAAGAAGGACATGCTGGTTGGCATCGGCGAGAACGCCGGCGTCACCAACTTGGGCGACGGCTGGGCCGTGACGTTCAAGATCGAGTCCCACAACTCGCCGTCGTTCGTTGAGCCTTACCAGGGTGCCGCTACCGGCATCGGCGGCATCGTCCGCGACATCATCTCCATGGGCGCACGCCCGGTTGCCGTGATGGACCCGCTGCGTTTCGGCGCGATCGACCACCCGGACACCGCCCGCGTCATGCACGGTGCTGTTGCCGGCATCGGCGGCTACGGCAACTGCCTGGGCCTGCCGAACATCGGCGGCGAAATGGTGTTCGACTCCGTATACCAGGGCAACCCGCTGGTGAACGCACTCGCCGTAGGCGTCATGCGCCACGAGGACATCCGCCTGGCCAACGCATCCGGCAAGGGCAACAAGGTTGTCCTGTTCGGCGCGCGCACCGGCGGCGACGGAATCGGCGGCGCTTCGGTGCTGGCCTCGGAGTCCTTCGATGACACCAAGCCCTCCAAGCGTCCGGCCGTCCAGGTGGGCGACCCCTTCGCTGAGAAGGTCCTCATTGAGTGCTGCCTGGAGCTCTTCAAGGGCTCGCTGGTTGAAGGCATCCAGGACCTCGGCGCTGCAGGAATTTCCTGCGCCACGTCCGAGCTCGCGTCCAACGGTGATGGCGGCATGGAAGTGGAGCTGACTTCGGTCCTGCTCCGCGACCCCACACTGACCCCGGGCGAGATCCTTATGTCCGAGTCGCAGGAACGCATGATGGCCGTGGTCACCCCGGAGAACATCGCAGCGTTCGAAGCCGTGATGGACAAGTGGGCCGTGGAGTACTCCTGGTTGGGTGAAGTTACCGATACCGGTCGCCTCATCATCACCTGGGAAGGCGAAGTAATCGTCGACGTCGATCCCCGCACCGTTGCGCACGACGGCCCGGTCTACGACCGTCCGTTCGCCCGCCCGGAGTGGCAGGACTCGGTGCAGGCCAACGCCTTCACCGGTTCCGTTGAGGACGCAGGCCGTCCGTCGGCGCCCACCGAGCTGGCTGCAGCCGTCACCGAACTGGTGGCATCGCCTAACATGTGCAGCAAGGCCTGGATCACCAAGCAGTACGACCGCTACGTTGGCGGCAACACTGCCATGGCGTTCCCGGACGATGCCGGCGTGGTCCGCGTTGACGAGGAAACCGGCCTGGGCGTTGCCTTGGCCACCGACGCCAACGGCCGCTACACCTACCTTGAGCCCTACCAGGGTGCGCAGCTGGCGCTGGCCGAGGCCTACCGCAACGTTGCCACCTCCGGTGCTGTTCCGATGGCCGTCAGCGACTGCCTGAACTTCGGCTCCCCCGAGGATCCGGATGTCATGTGGCAGCTGGCCGAAGCCATCCGTGGTCTCTCCGACGCCTGCATGGAACTCGGCATCCCCGTGACCGGCGGCAACGTCTCGCTCTACAACCAGACCGGCACCACGCCGATCCACCCCTCCCCTGTGGTGGCAGTTCTGGGCAAGCTCGACGACGTCGCCCGCCGCACGCCGTCGGGCTGGCGCGAGGACGGCCAGGCCATCTACCTGCTGGGCACCACCGCAGCAGAGCTGGATGGTTCGGAATGGTCCAACCTCCGCGGACACCTCGGTGGCTTGCCGCCGAAGGTGGACCTCGCAGCAGAGCGCGCCTTGGGCGAGATCCTGATCAACGCTTCCCGCGACGGCATGGTTGACGCAGCACACGATCTCTCCGAAGGTGGCCTCGCGGCTGCTTTGGTGGAGTCCTCGCTGCGCTACGGCGTGGGCGCCCGCATCGCCCTTGAAGAGCTCATGGAGCGCGACGGCGTGGACCTGTTCACAGCACTCTTCTCCGAAACGCAGGCCCGGGCCGTCGTGTCCGTACCGCGTTCCGAGGAAGTCCGTTTCAAGGACATGTGCACGGCCCGTGGCTTCGCCCACCTCCGGATCGGCGTTGTTGACGCTGCCGGTGGAAAGCTGGAGATCAACGGCGTGGACGAGCTCTCCTTGGACGCTCTCCGCGAAGCACACGAAGGCACCCTGCCGAAGTACTTCGGCTAGAAGAAGCTATGCCAAAAGGCCCCTGCGAGCGTCCGCCAGGACGTGTGCAGGGGCCTTTTGCCTTCTCATAAGGTTTTAGCCCGGCCAAGTGCGCAGCAACATCAGCTGTTCGGTGAACTCGGCCTCCGGCAACGGCCTGCCAAAGTAGTAGCCCTGCCCGCTCGCGCAGCCTATGCTCCGAAGCGCTTCTGCTTGTTCGGAGGTCTCAATCCCCTCCCACACACCCTCCAAGCCGCAGGAGCGGATGACCTGCTGGATCGCGGCCAGGAAGTCCAGCTGTGAAGGATCCTTGCCCAGGTCCTTCACGAACTGCCGGTCCACCTTCACCCGGTCTACGGGCAGTTTCCTCAGGTATCCCATGGACGAGTAGCCGGCGCCGAAGTCGTCGATCTCAAGCCCCACACCGAGCCTGTGCAGGCTCGCCAGGGTGTAACGGTCAAGCTCGTTGTTGTGGATGATGGCACTCTCGGTGAGCTCCAGCACAAGTGATTCCGGGGCCACGCCTTGCCCCGCCAATGCCTCACTGACGTCGTCCACGAATTCCAGGCTTTGAAGATCGGCAGCAGAGACATTGATCCTCATGGAGAAGTCCTGGTGTGCGGTGGCCGGGGCATCCCGCCACCGCCGCAACTGGCCCACGGCCGTCCGCAGGACCCATCTGCCCAACTCCGCGATCAGGCCGGTGGCCTCGGCAACGGGGATGAACTGGTCCGGCATGATCAGGCCATGGACGGGGTGTTTCCACCGGACCAAAGCCTCGCAGCCCTCGATCCTGCCGGTGGCGAGCTCCATGATCGGCTGGTAGTAAAGGACCAGCTGGTCCGAACGGATGGCTTCGCGGAGTTCGCCCACGATCTGCCGCTGCAGCAGCCGTGCATGCAGGGTTGCGGGATCGAACACTTTGAGTTTGTTCCGGCCCTCGTTCTTGGACTCTTCCATGGCCAGATCGGCCTCTTGGAGAAGGTCCTCGATGCTGTGATGCGGCTCCGCGGTGCGCAGGCCGACGCTGGCGCCGCAGCGGATGCTGTTGTTCCCGAGGTCTATGTTCGGTTCCAGCGCGGCCAGGATGCGGTTCCCGACGGCGGTGGCCCGGCTTTGCGCGGTGGCGGGCAACAGCACAGCGAATTCGTCCCCACCCAGGCGGGTGACGACGTCGTCCTCCCGCACGGCAGACCGGATGCGCATGGCGACGGTGATCAGAATCTGGTCCGCCGCGGCATGGCCTGCGGAGTTCTTCAGTGCCCTGAAACCGTCCAGATTCATGAGGAGCAGGGCAGGGGGTACGGCACCCTTGGCAGCAGCTGCCTGGGCTTCGGAGAAAGCATTCTCCAAGGCCTGGCGGTTGCCGAGCCCGGTGAGTGGATCGGTAAGAGCGTCCCGGCGCTGTTCATACCGGGCGAGGTGGAGTTCCGTCATCAGGGCCTGGACGTGTAACTCCAGTTTCTGGATCCGCGAATCGACGGAGAGAAGCTTGTGGGGCTTCGTGGCACTCACGACTCTTCCAGGCGTCGCAACGTTGAGTCGGCAACAGCCTGGGGCTTGGTGACGGGGTTGCGGCGTTCGTCCAGGAAGAGCCGGTAAGAGGCAACATCCAACCTTCCATCCGGCTCAACTTTGTTGCCGGCACGGTAGACGTGGGGGATCCAGGCCCCTCCGACGATGGCCTCGATCCAGGCATCGCATTCGGCGAGCGGGAGGTGCACCCGGGTGCCGGTGTTCCTGCGGTGGCCCGCAATCGAGACTGTGATGCAGCTGCCCAGGAGTCCTTTGTCCGCGGTGAACCAGGCCAGGCCTTCGACGTCGGCCACTATGGTGAGGTTCGCGTTGCTGTCCTCCACCGACTGCACGGGGCCCATCCTGACGGAGCGGCGGTCAGCGTTCAGCGTGGTGGCTGTCCCGGCCTTATAGGGGGCACTGGTGATGCTCTGGCGGAAGACGGACAGCTCGTGGGTGTGCTGAATCTGAATCCGGGTGGTGAGTTCGTTTAGGGTCATGATCGTGCCTCATCCGCTATAGTGGCCGCCTCCGGGCGGTCGGCTCCTACAATCCTGTTTCTCCCTTGCGCCTTTGCGCTGTAAAGGGCTGCGTCAGCTACCTCGATCATGAAACTGAGGTCAGCGGACGCGGGAATGCTTGACGTCACTCCGTAGCTGATGGTGGGAAACACCACGCCGCCAGGGGCTGGAAATTCTGCCATTCGGCGGCTGATTTCGGTTGCGATGTTCTCTGCTCGGTCCTGTGTTGCCCCCGGCAGGAAGAGAACGAATTCTTCCCCGCCATAGCGTCCGATGAGGTCCGTGGACCGCACCGAGGCTGAGCATGCTTCGGCGAAGGCGCGCAAGGCCACATCCCCGGCTCCATGGCCGTGTTCATCGTTAACGGCCTTGAAGTGATCCAGATCGGCCAGGATAACAGCTGCCCCGGAACCCGTTGAATGCAACCGGTCAAGTTCAGTGGTGGCAAGGTCAAGGAAGGCTCCGCGGTTGAGGAGCCCTGTCAGGTGGTCGCGGGTAGCACGTTCGCGAAGGCCTTTGATGAGTTGGTCGCTGGTCAGGGCCGTCATGCTGAAGGAAACGGTGACCAGGAGGACCATGGAGATGAGGGCTGAAGGTCCAGGCCCAAAGTACGTGCGGAACGTGTAACTGGCCGGTCCTTCCAACGCATAAACCACCCAGCGTCCCAGGTAGTAGGCGGCCAGCAGGCCTGCGGCTATGGAGAGGGCTCTGTGGACTTGGGAGTGGGAAGACTTGATGAACCACAGGTCATAGGCGGCCAAGGCTATGCCCACGGTCATCATGGCCAGATAGACAAAACCACCGGACCAGACGTTGTTCCCGGGGCTTTCCAGAAAGGATGCGATAGCGGTGACGGCAGGACCAACAGCCAGCTGCCACAGCTTGGCCTTCCGGTCCCGGAGGGTCTTCGCCCCGGCCCACACGCTGAAGGAGCCTGCCACCACGAGGACGTTGCCCACGGGGTTTGCCCACACCTGATGGGGGGTTCCATTGAGGAGGAAGGCGGCGTTGCCCGCCATGAACTCGAGCAAGGCCAGGCTCCACCAGCCTGCGTACGGCGAGCGGGTTCGGTGGAAGGAAGCACAGAACAGCATCAGGAGCGTCACGGTGACCACGCCCAGAGCTACTCTTACCGAGAATGCATCGAGCTCCATGCCAACCCCCTCAGCTGGTCATCCTGTGCCTTTGAGTTTCAGTGTCGCCGGGCTTCCTCAACCTCCATGCTGTGTTTGCTCAAGATTTGCTCAAGATACGGTGTGGTTCCTCACCCAACCCAGTGGCCGTCGTCGTGATATTCCGAGCAACGCGAAGATCGCAATCCGCCATCCGTGGCGACGCAAGGTAGCCAGGCCGGAGACGATGATCATCATGGCGTTATCGAACAGCATGGATGGGAGGACCAAGCCCACAATGTCGTAGCCGATGTAGGTCACTATGGTGAATCCCACCACCAGCGGGTAGGCCAGGACGACGATTGGAGGGCTGCTCCTTCAGAGGGCGCCGCGGCCTGAGTTGGCTCAAGATTCCATCAACTCCACAGTGGTCCACCGCCCTGACCTGCGGCGATAATGAATTCATGTGGATCGGTTGGATTGAGTTCGACGTCCTTTTGGGCGATGTCCATAGCCTCAAGGAGAAGCGCTCGCTGCTGCGGCCCCTGGTAGCCGAGCTAAAGCGGCGCTTCGAGGTCTCTGCTGCCGAAACCGGGCTTCAGGACCAGCATCGTCGGGCGCTGGTTGGAGCCGCTGTGGTGGCCCCGGATCACGCGCATCTCCAACAAGTGCTCGACGCCGTTGAACGGTTCGTGGCCGCCCGGCCTGAGTTCGAGCTGCTCAGCGCACGGCAGCGGGAGCTGCACAGCGAGGATTAGTAGCCGATGACGGCCAAGCGCGTTGAATTCAGGTGGGCGTCGATGGCTTGGTGTGCCGCTTCCAGGCTGCGGCTGCGCAGCGCATCCACAATAAGCTGGTGCTCCCTGAGGACGTCTCCTGCGCGGTCTGTGCCTTGGGTGACTGCCTTGACGCCGATCCTGAGTTGCTTTTGCCGGAGCGAGGCGTAGAAGTCAGCAAGAACGGGATTGCCACCTGCCCGGACCATGAAGGTGTGGAACTCGGTATCCAGTTCGATGAACCGGGCCGGGTCGTCCTTGGCTTCCCGCTGCTGGTCTATGACGTTTTGGAAGGCATCGATCTGGGCCTCCAGCATGGTCTCTACCGTCGAGACAGCCCACTTTTCCACCACGGCCCTGGCCTGCAGGATGGCGCGGACGTCGGGGTCGGAGATCGGCGGCACATACGCGCCTTTGTGAGGAATCCGCTTCACGAATCCTTCGGCTTCAAGGCGCAGCAAGGCCTCACGCACGGGAGTTCGTGAAGTGCCCGTGGTTCTGGCCAGGACACCCTCGTTGAGGAAAGTTTCTTCCTCACGGGGCAGGGCTGCGATGTAGCTTTTCATCCACTGGTAGGCCACTTCTGGCTGCGACTGTGCAGCGGGGGTCATCTGGATCATGCAGAGCCTTTCTCGCGTAGCCCAGTATACGAGTTGCATTCAGAGCCTCGGGGACATTTAAAAACTTCTTCTTCAAATATAGACAAGTTGTATACAGCCCGTCTACAGTGTTGTTCAGTGACTCCGCTCACGCATCGGAAGCACCCCAAATTCCTGGGAGCCTCGGCGGCCCGACTCACCGGAAACCGTCTCCCACTCGCGAAGGATCCCCACAATGACCGATTTGAAGAAAGCAGAACTCAGGCAACAAAAGCACTCCAGCCTGCCCGTGGTAGCTGCTTCGAGCCTGGCCGGCACGGCCGTGGAATGGTACGACTTCTTTCTCTACGGCACGGCTGCTGCGCTGGTGTTCAACAAGCTCTACTTCCCCACCGACGATCCCTTGGTGGGCACCATGCTGGCACTCGGAACGTTCGCGGCCGGCTTCCTTGCCCGCCCCATCGGGGCCATAGTGCTGGGGCACCTCGGCGACAAGCACGGCCGCCGCGCTACCTTGGTGGCCAGCCTCATGCTCATGGGCGTTGCCACCACGCTCATCGCCTTCATTCCCTCCTACGCTGCCATCGGCCTTGCAGCACCCTTGCTTCTCCTTCTGCTCCGCCTGATTCAGGGATTCGCACTTGGCGGAGAGTGGGGCGGCGCCGTTCTCCTCGTCTCCGAACACAGCAACGAAAGCGCCCGGCGTGCCTTCTGGGCTTCGTGGCCCAACATGGGACCGCCCCTCGGCAACCTGATGGCCGCCGGCGTCCTGGCTATACTCGCCGCCACCATGCCGGAGAGCGAGTTCCTCGCTTGGGGCTGGCGCATCGCCTTCGGATTGTCCGCCCTGTTGGTGGTCATTGGCCTGATTCTGCGGCTCTACGTGCAGGAAACCCCGCTGTTCAAGGAAGCTCAGCGGAAGCGCGAAGCCGAAGGCAGCAAGGAACGGAAGATGCCGCTGGCCATCCTGTTCCGCCGCAACTGGCGCGAGATCCTCATTGCCACCGGCAGCCGGATGGGCGAGAACGCAGGCTTCTACATTTACTCGCTGTTCATCATCACGTACGTCACCCAAATCATGGGACTGCAGAGGCAGACGGGCCTCACAGCCGTCATGATCGGTCAAGGCGTGGCCGTCGTCGCCATTCCCATCCTGGCGATCTACGCTGACAAGGTAGGCAGGAAACCCATCCTCATTGGCGCCTCGATTGCCACCATGGTGTGGGCCTTCGCGTTCTTCTTCCTCCTGAACACGGGCCAAGTGTGGGGCATCATCGCCGCAGCTATCGGAGGACTCCTGATCTTCGCGGCGTACAGCTCGGTGATCGGCGCATTCTTCTCGGAACTTTTCCCCACGGATGTCCGGTACAGCGGCACCTCGGTGTCCTACAACCTGGCGTCGCTGATCGCCGGTTCCTTGTCCCCGATCATCGCCTTGGCACTCTATAGCGCTTTCGGGACCGGCTATGCGATCGGTATCTACCTCGCTGCCATGGGCTTGATCTCCATGGTTTCGGTGATGTTCGCCAAGGAAACCAAGGGCCTAAAGCTGAGCGATTTGGACGAGCCGACCAGCAAAGAGAAGGAACAAGCATGAAAATCGCACTCGTCCAGGTGGCCAGCCCGGACTCCGAGACGCGCGAGGACCGGATCGATCGTGTGGAAGCGCTTCTCCGCGGGATCAACGGCGCCGAACTCATCGTGCTCCCTGAGCTGTGGAGCGCCGGATACTTCCACTTCGACGAGTACGAGGCCCTGGCGGAAACACTGGATGGTCCCACCGTCTCCATGTGCTCACGTGTAGCAGCGGATCTGGGCGTATACCTCCACCTCGGCAGCATCATCGAAGCCGGCCAGGACGGGCAGCTCAGCAACACCTCCATCCTGCTGGGACCGGATGGCAACGTGATCCACACGTACCGGAAGATCCACGTATTCGGTTACAAGTCAAAGGAGTCGAGCCTCCTCACCGCGGGCTCGTCACTTCCCGTGGTTTCCCTGCCGTTTGGATCCGTTGCCGGCATCACCTGCTACGACCTCCGCTTCCCGGGCCTGTGGATGGAGCTGAGCACACGCGGTGCGGAGATCGTCATAGTCCCCGCGGCCTGGCCGGCAGCCCGCCGGGAACACTGGCGCCTACTCACAACAGCCCGCGCGGTGGAACACCAGATCTTCGTGATCGCGTGCAACGCCGCAGGAACCCAGGAAGGTGTGGAACTTGGCGGGCACAGCAGGGTGGTGGATCCGGCGGGCAACGTCATAGCCGAAGCAGATGCCGGGGAGTCAGTGCTCATGGTGGACATCGATCCTACCCAGGTGGCCGCGGTCCGCAGAGAATTCCCTGTCATGAATGACCGCCTCGCAGACTACAACACATTGGCTGTCTAAGGAGCCGGAATGGAAACAACAAGGCAAGTCCCACTCACCTTCAGGGTGGTGGGCACGGACAAGACCATAGTGGTCTCGGACTTCCACGGAGTAGTGGCTGGTTACACCGGCCGGGATCCGAAGGCAGTCCAGCACCACATCGATGAATTGGCAGCCATAGGCGTAGCTCCGCCGCCAGAGGTTCCCATGTTCTACCGGATGGACTCGGACCTATTCGAAACGTCCGGGGAGCATGACACGTCGGAGAACCTGACCTCCGGCGAGATCGAACCCCTCTACATCCGCCACAACGGCCAGTACTACCTCGGCATCGGCTCTGACCACACGGACCGCGACATCGAAGCCCGGGACATTGGCGATTCGAAGCGCGCATGCCCCAAGCCCGTCGCAGGCGAGGTTATCGCCGTCGAATCCTTGGAGGACCTCGACCTCGATACCTGCACCGCGCGCTCGTGGGTTGACGGAACCCTGTACCAGGAAGGTTCGTTGAGCGGCCTGCGCAAGCCGGCCGACGTCGTCGAGCGCCTTTTGGCCCGCACCGACATCGGCGACGCTGACTTCATGTGCCTCGGCGGCACCCTGCCGCTGCTGGACGGGAAATTCGTGGATGGAACTTCCTGGAAGTTGGAGCTCTCGTTCCCGAATGGGACCACAATCGAACATAACTACAAAATCAAGAAAGGCTCACTTCGATGAGAACCGGTAAGCAGTATTTGAAGTCCCTGAACGACGGCCGGACAGTGATCCTCGATGGCGAGGTAGTCGGCAACGTCCTGGAACACCCGGCGTTCGCGAAGGTTGCCCGGACCATGTCCGAGCTGTTCGACATCGCAGCCGACCCCGCCAACGGCATGCAGTTCCATTCCGAGGAAATCGACGGGCCCGCCAACCGCACGTTCGCCGCTCCCCGCACCCAGGAGGAGCTGGTCCTACGGCGCCAGGCTATCGAGAAATGGGCCAAGCACACCCACGGCTGGGTGGGCCGGAGCCCGGACCACGTTGGTACGTTCTTCGCAGCGTTCGGCTCCCACCCGGACGTCTTCAAGAACGATGAGCGGGACTTCGCCGGCAACGTGGAGCGCTATTACAAGAAGATCCTGTCCGAAAACCTGTATCTGTCCTACGCGATCATTCCCCCGCAGGTATCCCGCGCAACCACAGCGTCAGGGTGGGAAGGCGAATACCTGCAGGTCGGCGTCGTGCGTGAAACCGAGGAGGGCATCATTGTCCGCGGTTCCCAGATGCTCGCCACCGGTGCCGCGATCGCCGACGAAGTCTTTGTCACCTGCATTAAGCCGCTGGGGCCGGACGATGTTGACTTCGCCGTCAGCTTCGCCATCCCCGTGGCCACCGATGGCTTGAAGCTCTACTGCCGCCGGCCGTTCGCGCCCGCTGCCACCAGCGACTTCGACTACCCGCTCACCAGCCACTACGACGAGCCCGACGCCTTAGTGGTGTTCGACGACGTGCTCATCCCGTGGGACCGCGTGTTCATCAACCGGAACATCGACACCCTCCGCCGCCAGTTCTTCGAAACCGGCGCCCACGCCCTGGGTAACTGGCAGGCCCAGATCCGGTTCTCCACCAAGCTGAAGTTCATTGCATCCGTGGCCCGCAAGGTCACTCAGGTGAACGGCACGGACAAGATCCCCGGCGTCCAGGAGAAGCTGGGCGAGCTCGCCGCCATTGTGCAGTCCGTCGAGTCCGCGGTCCTCGCCGCCGAATACACGGCAACAACGGACGACGCCGGCATGAGGATTCCGGGAAAGAGCGCACTGTACGGGGCCATGGGTTTGCAGTCAGAGACCTACCCTCGTGTGATTTCGATCCTCCGCGACCTCGTGGGCGGCGGGGTGCTGCAGTTGCCCTCCAGCATCGCCGACATGACCAGCAGTGTCACCCGGCCGGACATGGAACGCTACGTCCAGTCCCCCGGCGTCGCCAGCGAGGAACGCGTGAAACTGTTCAAGCTGGCCTGGGACATCATCGGTTCCGAGTTCGCCGGACGCCACCAGCAGTACGAAATGTTCTACGCCGGTGCACCGTTCGTGGTCCGAGGCGCCTACACCTACAGGAACTACGGCTACGACGCCCTGGTGGCAGAGCTGGAAACCTTCCTTGGGTCCTACAGCATCGCGGGCACCAGCGAAACGGAGGGGATCTGACCATGGCAAAGCCCGAATTCGAGTTCACCCCAGTTTCCTCGGTGGACTTCGCACCCTGCAACCCGCACATCGAGGGCCTGTCCGAGGCCATCCTCGCCCGGGATTCGGACAACGACAGCGTCACGCGCATCCTCAAGTTCGAGCCCGGCACCGACACCTCACCCAACGGCGTCCTCACCCACGATTTCTGGGAAGAGGTGTTCATCTTTGAAGGCTCGTTCGTGGACCAGCGCCTCGGCAGGACCTTCCAAGCCGGTGACTGGGCCACCCGTCCACCGGGAATGGAACACGGGCCGTGGGTTTCGGAAAACGGAGCCAAAATGTTCGAAGTTCGGTACTACACGCAGCCGGTACAAGCGGAGCGGAGCAACTGACATGAGCCTGGCACCAGCCTTCACCATCCCCGATGCCATGGGGATGCGCCGCGCAATGGGCCGCTTCCTCACGGGCGTCGCCGTGGTCACCACCCAGCATGAGGACGAGCAATATGGGATGACCATCAGCTCGCTGACCTCCATAAGCCTGGAACCGCCCATCCTGATGATCTCGCTGAACTTCGGCACCCGCACCGGAGAAGCTTTGCTGGAGAGCGGCAAGTTCGCGGTCTCTATCCTGGGCGCGAAACAGGAATCAGTGGCCCGGCGGTTCGCTGTCCGCGGCGGGGACCGCTTCGGCGATGGCGACTTCGACGTCACGGACAGCGGTCTCCCGGTGATCAAGGGTGCGCTCGCCCAGGCGGACTGCAGGGTTGTGCAGCAGTACGACGTCGGAGATCACCAGGTCTTCTTCGGCCAGGTCACCACCTGCCGGGACCGGGACGGCGAGGTGCTGGCATTCAAGGCAGGCCGCTTCGGCTCATTCAGCGACTTCGGCCATGCGGAGATTCCCTGGATGTTCTGAGTAGTCCTTAAAGGCGGTGCCGGGCTCAACGAGCCCGGCACCGCTTTCGTGTTTTCGCCCTACGCGATGGTGAGCTCACCCATGCGGTCCCAGCCGCTGCCTTCGAACTGGCGGCTGATAATGTGCGGGGTCTCCACGAGAGCCTGCGGCATGTCCGCCATGGCTTTCTTGAAGTGAGCGCTGTTGACGTGCGCCTCGGCAGCGTCGTCCTGGAAGGCTTCCACCAGGACAAACTCGTTGGGGTTATCCACACTGCGGGACCAGTCGAACCACAGGTTGCCCGGCTCTTCGCGGGTCGCCTTGGTGAAGTCGGCCACCAAATCCAGCCACCGTTCGGACCACTCGGGCTTGACGTTGAACTTGACCACAATAAAGATCACGGGCTGCTGCCTTTCGTTGCACTACAGATCCGTTCCATCCTTTCAGATTTAACGCCCGACGGCGGCCCGCACCTTGAGGTGAGGACCGCCGTCGAACGCTGTTTGCTGCGTGGAGCTACTACTTTGAGGTGCCCTGTGACACGGAGCCCTGCAGCTGGCGCTGGAAGATCACATAGACAATAAGCACCGGAATGACCGTGACACTGACGGCTGCGAACAGCGCGCCGTAGTCCACCGCATAGCCCATCTGGCCGGCGAAGGCCGCGAGTTCCTGCGACAGGACGCGCGGACCGGCGGCGTTGATGGATACCGGAATCAGGAACTGGTTCCACAGGCCCAGGAAGTTGAAGATGGCAACCGAGGCGAGGCCCGGCTTGGCCATCGGCAACATGACCTGGAAGAACGTCCGCCACTCCCCTGCGCCGTCCAGGGCCGCTGCTTCAGTGATTTCGTGAGGCAGTGACTTGAAGAAGGAGAAGAGGAAGAACACCGTGAACGGAAGCGCGAAGCCCACGTACACCAGGATGAGTCCCGGCAAAGTGTTCAGGAGCCCCATGTTCTTCAGGACGAAGAACAACGGAACCATGGCAAGGAAGATCGGGAACGTCAGGCCGGCGAGCATCAGGTAGTAGATGGCCCTGCTGCCCGGGAAAGTGTAGCGGGCCAGCACATAGGCACACATCGCACCGAGGACCATCACGATCACCAGGGCTGCGGCCACAACGATGATGGAGTTCAGGAAGGCGCTGCCGATCCCGGCATCGCTCCAAGCCTTGACGTAGTTGTCCAGTTTCCATTCACCCGGCAAGGCGAACGGCGAAGCAAAGATCTCGCTGGAGGTCTTGAAGGAGGACATGAACGTCCACAGGAGTGGAAGGATGACGATCAGTGTCCAAATGGTCAGCGCGGTGTGCGACACCGCTCCCACCACTTTGTCACCCGGCGTGGTTCCCGGAGTCCGCGGTTGGAAGTGCAACGACTTCATTTCCGGAGATGAGACTTTGGTTGTCATTACTGGCTCACATCCTTATCGCCGCCGGTGAGCCGGTTAACCATGAACACCAAGCCGGAGAAGATCAGCGTGGCAATGGCCAGCACAACGCCCATGGCACTGGCGAGGCCGAACTGCCCCTTGCTGAATGCGGTGAAGAACAATTGTTGCGCCATGACCAGCGTGGAGTTGTCGGGACCACCGCCGGAGTTGAGGGCAGCCATGTAGACGAAAGCATCCAACGCCAGAATGCCCATGTAGATGTAGGCGGTCTGGATGTTGTCGCGGATCAAGGGGATGGTGATGGATACGGCGGTCCGGAAACGTCCGGCGCCATCAATCCTGGCAGCCTCGAAAAGCTCGGCAGGAATGCCCTTGATGCCAGCTACAAACAGGACCATGTAGAAGCCAACGAAGCCCCACACAATGACGAACATGGTGGCGATCATGGCCGTGTTCTTATCACCCAGCCAAGCGAAGTCCTTGAACTGGTCCAGGCCGAGGCCCGTCAGGATGCCGTTGAGCAGACCGCCCGAAGGATCGTAGATCTGCCCCCACATGATGCCGATTGCTACAGCGGGAATGGTGTAGGGGAAGAACGACACTACGCGGTAGAAGCTGGAATTGCGCAAACCCTTGGTCTGGCCTTTACTGCTTCCGCCTACAGTCACCAGCGAGGCAAGCACCAGGCTCAAGATGATGGTGATGATGGGAAGGAAGATGACCAGGACGATGTTGTTGGACATCGCCTTCATGAAGATGTCGTCAGTAAAGATCTTCACGTAGTTTTCGAGGCCGATGAAGTTCTGGTTGGGCGAGAAACCGGACCAGTCCGTCAGCGAATACCCGAATGCCTGAATAAACGGCCAAATCACGAACAACAGGTAGATCGCCAACGGCAGTCCGAGGAACACCGCAAAGAAACTGACCTTGTCCCACGTCAATGGCTTACGCCGTCGCCTCACCACTTGCAGTGGGGCCTTCGCCGGAACGACGGCGGCCAGGCCGTCGTCGTTCCGGCTCTGCTGAGTTTTCACTGAAGTCACTTCACTTCGATCTTCTTGACCGAGCTGTCGTTACGAACCTTATCGGTGATGTTCTGCAGTGCGGAGGTGAGGGTTGCAACGTCCGACTTACCGTCCAGGAAGGTGTTCCAGACAACCAGTTGGTCCTTGTTGGTGCCGTACAGGTCAATGAAGTTCCAGGAGTAGACGTTGTCGCCGGCATCGCTGAGCATCTTGGTCTGCGAAACCAGAGCCGTGGAACCGAAACCATCGGCCGGGACGGTGTCCTTGACGATGGTCGGCGCCAGTTTGGTCTTGGCGAAGTTGGTGGCAGCTTCCTTGGAGAGCATGATCCGGAGCAGTTCCTTGCCACCGGCAGCGTTCTTGCCCTGCGACGGGACAATGAACGGCTCACCTGCAGCACTGTGAAGTGCCGTCTGGGGCATCTTGGGGCTGGCGGTGACAGACGGGGCCGGGGTACCCATCATGTTGAAGCCGGCCTTGGTCTGGTCCTTCATTTCGTTTTCGATCCAGGAGCCCGAGGGGTAGAACACGGCTTCCTGGGCGTTGCTCCACTGTGCCTGTGCTGCCGTGAACTGGGTGCCTGAGCCGCCCGGCTTGAAGAAGCCGGCCTTGACGATCTTGTCCATGACCGCGAAGACGGACTGGATGGCCGGGTGCGACCAGCAATCGGCTTTGAGGTTTTCAAGGCCGAGGCGGACGTCGTCGCCGCCTTCCTTGATGGCGGATGCAATGGCCAGTTCCTGGTAGTACGTGGCCGCTTCCTTGCCCCAGACGAAGAGGTACTTGCCCTTGGCTTTGGCTTGCTCGCCCAGGGCGTACATTTCATCCCAGGTCTTGGGAACAGTCCAGCCGTTTTCCTTGAGCAGGGAGTCGGAGTACCACACAGCGAAGACGGTCAACACGTAGTTCAAGGCGGCAAGCTTGCCGTCGAAAGTACCTGGAGCCAGTACGCCGGTGTACAGGGTGTCCTTGATGACCTTGCCCTCAAGGTTCTTGGCCTCCACGACGCTGGTGAGGTCTTCAAGCTGGGCAAGGATGGTGCTGAAGCCGATGGCCTTCGCGCCGGAGTTATCGATCAGGTCCGGCGGGTTGCCACCGACGAAGCGCGGCTGAAGTTCCTGCGCAATGTCCGTGGACGGTGAGATCTTTGCAGTGGAGCCCTCGTGTGTCTTCTCGAAGATCTTTCCGGCGAACTCGACGTAGTCGATGCCGTAGCCACCCTTGAAGATCACGGCGTCCAGGGCGGCCTTGTCAGCCATGCCGAACGGGTTGGTGTCGGAAACGGTGCCCGTGGGACCGGTTGTGGTGGTGCCGCCGCCTGCGGCACAGGAAGCGATGGTTCCCCCCATGGGCACGAGCACGGCTGCTGCGAGTGCTCCGCGCAGGAATCCACGGCGACCGACGGACTGGTGCTGAACGTTCATTTCAAACCCTCCAGTGACTCGTAGTGTCCGGACTGTTGCGGCGGGAAAGCCGTTCAGCCAGACAGTCTGGGCTGGCGCTCTGGCAGCACCAACCTTCTGTGACATAATTCACCAGGAATGATCGAAAATCAATCTTTCTTGGTACTTTCGATCAACATTTGTCAAAGCGTGATCTTTCTACGGGCCACCGGCGAGGGCCTTTCCGCACTCGGCGATCGCCTGGCGGGCCGTCACCCTTTGCCTCCCAGTTCCCAGTGGTACCGGGCATTGTTGGGCAAAACGGGACTCCGCCAGGCCTGGGGTGAGCACCTCTTTACCAGGCGGAAACGAGCCAAAGCTTGCGCGCAAAGCAATCATCCAGCTATGCACTATCAATCTAGTCCCATGTCAGTGCCGTGGGGAGGGGTTTGCGGGCGTGTCAGGTGCCCTGCGGTTTTGCGAGCCTGGCCCAGCCGAGCTGTTCCTGTTGTTTGCGGCTCAGCGTGGCCACCACGAGGTCGTAGGAGTCCTCCACCATGTCCCGGATCACCTCATCAGAAAGGTTCCCGTCCAGTCGGACCCCGTTCCAATGGGTCTTGTTCATGTGCCATGCGCCGGTGATTTCGGGGTTTGCTGCCCGGAGCTGTTCAGCCAGGGCGGGCTCGCATTTGAGGCTCACGGACCAGTTGTCCGGATCCATGGATGACAACGCGAACATCTTAGCTTGGTGCCTGGCCCCTCCAGTGACGGCTGCACGCACCTTGAACACTGAGGTTTCGGGGCCGAATGGGAAGTCTTCGAACGCGCCGGGGAAGCTGAGGCAAATTTCGCGGAGGGCGGGAACATCCATGGAGAGAGCCTACTGGCGGTCCGGGCCGGCGACCACGCCCCTCACCGGGCAGCGCCTTACGCCACGCCCAGGAAGTCCTCCAGCAGCACCACTTCCAGCCCTGCTGCCAACTGGGCGGCGCGGAATGCGGCGAGGTCGGCGGCAAACTCCGCCCGGAAGTGCATGAGCACAATATCGCCGGGACGAAGCGAGTTGCCCACCTGGTAGTCCATCTTCCCGGCGTTTGCCTTGGCCTCCCACGTAACAATCGCCTTCATCCCTGCATCGGCAACGGCTTGGCGCATCACGTTGGAGTATGCGCCTCCCGGGGGTCGGAAAAGCGTGGGACGTCGTCCGTAGTGCTGAAATGCGTACTCCTGCATTCCCACCATGTCATTGAACTGCTGCTGATAGCCCCACTGCCGCACCATGTTGATGTTGTGGGTGACCGTGTGGTTCTCGATCAGGCTGCCCTGGGCTTTGAACGCGTTGAAGAACGCCGGGTTGTCCGCCACGGTGTCCTTGGTGAGGAAGAGCGAGGCAGGATAGTCGTACTCTGTCATGAGCTTGATCGACTCCGGCGTTTTGATGTTGCCGTCGTCGATGGTCAGGAATACCACCGGGTGCTTGGTGTCGATCTTGGTAATCACGGGCGCAAGGCCGCCGACAATCGGCGGGAGTTGATAGTCCGGGATGAACGTCCGCCGGATGCGCTTGGTGGGGGTCGCCGTCGGTGTGGGCGTCGGAGAAGCGGACGACGTCGGAACCTCGCCTGCAACGGCCATGGCGCCGTTCGGTCCCGGCACCTCGGGCGAGGCGGCAGCGCCACTGGGCGTCTGCACCGGCGTCGAACTCTCAGCGGCATTGCAGGCCGTCAGGCCGGCCACCATGGAAGCGCCCAAAACACTGAAGACGGCCCGCCTGCTGGGAGTGGAAAAAGGCTCCGCAGAATGACTGCCGAACATGGTTGTCCCCCAAAGACTCAAAAAGTGATTCAGCTGCAATCTAGCAGAGGAATCGGCACGGCCATCACAGGCCGTAATGCCAGCCTTCACGTGCCGGGCAGGAGTTAACCACTACGTCCAGTCCCGCATCATGTGCCCGCTGTACGGCGTCGTCGTCAAAGACTCCCAGCTGAAGCCAAACGGCCTTGGCACCAATAGCTATCGCCTGATCAATGACCGCCCCAACACGTTGGGAGTTGACGAAGCAATCAACAACATCAATGGGGTACCTGGCCTCGGGGATCTCCGCCAGGGATTTGTACCCTTTTTCTCCGTGCACTTCCTCGCCTTTGAGGTTGACGGGGATGATCTCCATGCCCATCTTGTCCCGCACGTACAGCGAGACGTCATAGGCGGAGCGCCATTCATTGGTGCTCAGGCCAACAATTGCCCAGGTGCCCTTTGTTCGCATCAACCGCTCGACGACGGCGGGATCGTTGACATGCATCATGACCCAAGCTTACTTAGGCCACTGCTTCCAGGTGTCCACGGACGCCGGTAATTGCGCGTCATTGCGCTCGTCGCTGAGCGCGGTGTGCCGATATCCGGGTTTGGTTCGTTCCGCAGACTTAGCGGCTTGCTGCTTGTCCTCCTTGTCTGACTTGTCCTCCTTGTCTGACTTGTCCTCCTTGCCTGAGTCCGGCTTGGGCTGCGGGCTCAGGGGTAGATTCGGCGCAGTCTTCGTTTGCGGAGGTCCAACCGGTACGGCACTGCCCGGGACAGCACCGCTTGGAGGGGTGCTGTTGTGGGCGGGCGCTTCAACCACGCCAGGGGCCGGCGGCTGCGCGGGTACTTGCGCCTGCGCCTGGGTCTGTGCAGGAATTTCGGCAGGCGCACCACTACCGGGTACCGGCACGGATCCGGCAGCTGGGGTGGTCGGAAGCGCAGCTGGATCCACCGCCGGAGCGGGTTCGGTCATAACGCGCGGGGCGTCGGGACTGGGCAGCGCGGGGGCTGCGACTGCCGGCTGCGGCCGGACGTTTCCCAGAAGCTCATCCATGAACGACGGGTTCCGGGTAAACCCGGAACTTGCGGCTGCAACGCCACTGACGCCCAGACCCATCGCTGCCACCACGGCGACGCCGACCACGGCGGTGCGGTGCTTGCGCCTCCATCGGCGTTTGCTGACTTCATCGTGGGGGCCGGACAGCATTGCGGAAAGCTCGGCACCCGGAGTTGGGGCCGCAAGATTGGCGAAGGACCCCAAGGAGAGGAGCGCACGCCGGACGTCAGCTGAGTCGGCCGCATCGGCGTCGAGCAACAGCTCCTCCGCGATCACTTCACGTTCACTATCTCTGTATGTCATGGCGACACGTATTCCTTTACTGCCGAATGCTCACGGAGCGTTATTAGTGCCCGCCGCTGCAGCTGTTTCACTGCCCCGGCGGATTTCCCCATGATGTCGGCAACCTGCTCCACGGTCAGGCCCGCCACGATGCGAAGGGTCAAGACCTCCCGCTGCTCGTCGCCGAGGTAGTCCAGGAGCTTCATGACCTCCTTGGGCGCCAAAAGTCCCAAAGCTTCCGCCTCTGCGGAACTCACTTCCCGGGTGTCCCGGTCCGGCTCGAACTCGTGCTGTTCCGGCGACCTGCTTTGCTTCCGATGCTCATCCACCATGCGGGCATGAGCCACCGAGAAAATGAAGGTTCGGAGGCCATGAGCCCCACCGCTGATGTCATCCAGCCTGGGCAGGATGGCCAGGAACACGTCCTGCGTAACTGCCTCCGGATCCGGTACACCTTTGGCCGTCAGATAACCGAGGACCTGGCCGGCGTACGCCTGGTAGACGGCGCCGAACAATTCCGCGTTATTGCCCTTGAGTGCAAGTAGCGCTTCATCGGTCAATGCGTCGGTCACAGTATTGAGGCTTTCGATCGGCGGCAGGTCCGTTGCTTGGGCCTGGACGTCCGCCATGTCACCAACGGACGACCCCACCAAGGGTAACCGCTCCACCTGGCCTTCCATGGAATGACCCGCTGCCTTATCAGGCAGGCTCTCGACCGAACTCCGCAGAGAGCGACTCCCTTGAGAGCAAACCGCCGCAGACAAGGAACCGCCGGAGACAAGGAAGAGCCGAGCTGGAACATGATGGGGGACAAATTCCAGCTCGGCCCTTTCAAAGACGTAATCGTCAGGGCACGCCAAAGGGTTACGCGCGGGTAGAAACTTTTTTGAAATTCTTTTGGAAGGCGCGTTTGAGACCGCCAGCGTCCCTGGACAGTGTCTAGATTCTGGCGGGGTGGTGCCCGGGTAGGGGTGGAGCCTTTGATTGGTAGGTGTGCCCGGTGGGGGTGCGGATTTCCAGGGTGTGCACGCTGTGGTTCTCGCCGGGCAGGGATGTAGTGGTCCAACCGGGGTTTTCCTTGGTGTGATTGCACGCCTCGCACAACCCCGCGGCGTTGCTGAGGTTCGTTTTCCCTCCTGAACGCCACGAAACCACATGGTCGATATGCCGGATGGGCGCATCACAATACGGCGTCCGGCAGGTATCGTCGCGAGTCTCAACGAACCGCCGTAACCTGCCGGTGAAGAGCCGGGCTTTGGAATCGGTGGCAAGGAGTTCTCCAGTGCCCGGCGCGGTGTAAAGCCGGCGGAGCCACACATCAAACTCTGTGTCCGGCGGTGCCTGTGCTGCCTGTCCTGCCCGTGCCTGTGGTTCGGCCACTGCCCGCCCGGAACCGGGCCGCCGACTTGGGCTTCCACCCGGCCCCAACCCCAGCAGTTCCCTCCCCCACTCTGCCGGGACGATTCCGTACCCCTTGAGCCGGGCCGGTTCACTGTCCCCTTGAAAGAGCGTCCGGTCGGTCATGACCAGATCCAGATTGATCCCCGAAAACCCACCCGGAGTGCCGGTAACCCGTTCAACCAATGTGTCCGCCATGACCTGGCCACGGGTCGGGGCTACTTCACCAGACCCGACACCCCCACCAGTACCAGCACCACCTGTGGAACGGGCAGTATCAGCAGCCCGGGACAACGCAGCATAAACCGCCACCCCCTGAGCCACCGGCAACAACGCCGTCAAATACGTCATGGTGTCCGGCGCCGGACGCAAACTCACCGTCCGCTCAGCAGCGGCACGACTGGCACGACCCACCACCGACCGCGGATCACGCCGATACGCAGCCGCCTTCACCGCCGCAATGATCGCGTTATCGCCCTTCCCCTCAAAAGTCCCGGTATCGGCGGCGAGTTCCTCATCCACCGCACACCGATCCTCAACAGACAAACACGCCGTTTCCCTCACCAGCAGCGTGGCGCGCCATTCATTCAACTGCCCCGACCGCAGAGCCGCCAACGTCCGCGGCATCTCCAACACCAGCGCCTTCGCAAAACCCAGCAAACGTGACCCACGATTCGGGGACTCCCGACGCGCCAACGCCACCTGAGCCCCCACCCCCTGACCACGCTCGGACGCAGGAACACCAGCCTCAGCCTGCTCGGCGCGCTGGGCTAGATCAAACGCCACCACAACCCGCGCCTGCAACGCGGTGATAGCCGACTTCATCTCCTCCAACACCCGCAACTGCTCAATCAGATCCCCACTGACCGAGCCCCCAGGAACAGCGCCGGGCTGAGCAGAAACCCGCGGCGACAGGCCACCAGACGAGGCACGAACAAGCGCGTTCGAGGTCACCGCACCTGCTCGACTTTCCCGAATCCGCTCCATGTCATAACTCTGTCAGCAGGCACCGACATTTTTAGCTTGGGCCACATGGTGACGGTGGCGGACAGGCCGGACAGTGCACGGGGAAGAACTACTCGGGCGCCACCGTGGGGGCTTCATACCCTTCGGGGATTGCTGGAACATCAGCATCCAAAGCGCCGGTGAAAACCCGCGCCGAGAGCAGGCGGGCGCCCTCGCCTGACAACTTCACGTGCAGCTCTGATGCGGTGACAACCGGCAATTGGTGGATTCGGCGGCTACCCACGGTCATCCCGTCAATAAGGTTCGCGCCTTCGGAGGACACCACGTGACGGGTGATCCGCTGCCCCGCGTTCAAGTCCTCAACTAACTCCAGGTGGTTGAACGTAACCGCAGCGGGGAAACCCAGCGTCACTCCGCCGTCGTGATGTCCCAGCGTCGCCTCAACCACGCCGGAGAGGCGACGATCCAATTCCGCCTTCCACTCCTTCAGAACCAGAATGTCGCAGTCAGGAATGAGACCACGGGTATCGGGTGGCACATTCAGCAAGAGGTTGGCACCCATTCCCACCGATTGGTAATAGATGGCGAGCAGGTGCTCAACGGATTTCGGTTGGTCATCCGGATGCCAGAACCAGCCGCGGCGGATGGAGACATCGCATTCGGGCGGCAGGTAGTGTTCGGCGAGCAGCCCCGAGCTGGTCTCTGTGTACTGGGTATCGGACGTGCGGTCCACAACATAGGTGACGGGGTCCGATGCCAGTCCATTCTCGTTACCCACCCAGCGAATGGTGGGCTGGCCCATGTTGAAGATCATGGCATCGGGCTGGTGTTCCTTAACGACGGCGATGATCCTGTCCCAGTCGTGTTTTCTACCCACCGAACCCGCGCCATCGAACCACAATTCCATGAGCGGACCGTAGCCTGTGCAGAGTTCGGTGAGTTGACGGACGTAGAAATCGTCATATGCGGCGGGGTTGTTGTAGCAGTCAGCGTTGCGGTCCCACGGCGACAAGTAGAGCCCCAGGCCGATCCCCTGTTCCTTGCAGGCTTCGGCGACTTCCCTGACAACATCACCTGTGCCGCCCCGCCACGGCGATGACGCAACGGAGTAATCGGTGGTGGCCGTCGGCCACAGGCAGAATCCGTCGTGGTGCTTTGCTGTGAGGATGAGGTACCGGGCACCTGCCGTTCTTGCCGCGCGGACCCAGCTGCCGGCGTCGAGTTCGGTCGGGTTGAAACTTGACGCCGGGACGGTACCGTCACTCCACTCCTTGCCGGCGAAAGTGTTGATGCCAAAGTGGATGAAGACACCGAGCTCGAGCTCCTGCCAACGGAGTTGGGCCGGAGTGGGCACTAACTGAGTCACCGGGCGGGCTCCTGTCCGTGGATCAACGATTGCGCCGCGCTGATAATGGATCCGTCTCCGTGCTCTGTCCGGAGGCCGGCAATATCCGAGCGTGTGACGGCCGCCCCCTCGAAAAGGCTCACGATCGCGGCAGCAACGCCGGCGAGTTCCGGCTCCGACAACTCTGGCCTACCGCGCCGCACCACGCTGCTGACGTGCGCTGCATACTGCCCATAGAAGCTCCTCAGCGCAGCCGCCGCTTGCTGGTCTGCTGAGGCCAGGGCCCAGATCTCCAGGTGCATCTTCACGTCTTCAAGCGCTGAGTGTTCGTGCAGCAGCGCCGTCAGGAGTCGATGGGAATCCTCCCGGGTCAGGCCTCCGGACGCACCGGCACCAAGGTCCAGCCCGGCCTCTTCCGAAAGCCTCTGCAGTGAGCGTTCAAGGCTTCGCTCAAGGACAGCGCGGATCAGGTCCGCCCGCGTAGGAAAGTAGTGCTGCAGGTGTCCGATGCGCACCCCGGCCGCGGCGGCGAAGTCCCGCATGGCAGCATTGGCGTTGCCCTTGGTGACCAGAACTTGTTGAGCAGCGTCAAGGAGCGCCGCCTTCCGCAGGGCGCCCTTGCTTTCGGTCATGACCTCAATATTGTCACACCGTGTGATTCAAGTTCCGCCAGCCGGGACGCTGGATCCGGTGTGGATTCGGGGAAGGTAACACCGGGCCCGGTGCCCTCCGCGAGAACACTGCGCAGCCCCATCAAACCGCCCAAAGCGGTGAGGTGTGCCTGCCCTTGCGGATCGGATATGACGGCAGTTCGCGTTCCGGCCGGACCTTTCACATCGATGCGGATATGTGCCGTGCCACCTGAGCCGGGCGAGTAGAGGAAGGACCTTCGCAGCGGCGCCCACCGTGCCCCGCTACCCCAGCGGAAGAGTCCCACCGCACGTGCGGCGAGCAACGCCGTCGTGGACGCGTTGGAACTGAAGCCGATCCGGGTGGACACCGATCCGGCACCAAGGGTGAGCGGCATCGTGAACTGTTCAGGTGTGTCGAGCCGCGCCACTTTGGTGCGATGCCCGGCAATGTCCACCCAGCGCGTGTCAGTCAGGGGGCGTACGACGGCGGCCTGACCGCCTTTGCGTACTTCGAAGTCCAGTCCCAGCCGATCCATGAAGTCCACTGAATCGGCTCCGGCTTGGTCATTGATGTCGTATCGGATGGCGACGTCGATCTTGTCACCGCCGCCCACATCCTGGGCCAAAGCTGCTGCCACGATGTTGGTGACCCCTCCCATCCAGCCTGAGCTCAGTGAGACAGGAGCCGTTGGCCGCAGAAGGGTAGCCAGCGTGAGTGCCCTGGTGACGCGGCTGGTCCAACGGGTGACATCGACGTACGGAATTCCGGCGGTGACGGCTGCGCGAAGCACCCTGTCATGGGGATCGTTGACGGTACTGATGACCGCCCTGACCTTGGCGGCGAATGGCTCCGCTTGGTTGAGGTCCCATTTCTGTACTGACACTTTCTGTACTGACACTTTTCGTTGCTCACCGGGAACGCTGCTGCTAGTCAAATGGCTGCCGCGCTCCGGGTTCCGGCCCGTGATGAGCAAGGGCCATTCGGCTGCGGCGAGCCGGGTCAGCGCTGTGCCGACGGTGCCGTACCCGCCGACGATCAGCACGGGACCTGCGGTATCAAGTTCAAGGAAATCGGTCATGAGTTTAATTCTAGGTCATATGACCTAAAAATGTTTTACCGCGGTAATCAGCATTGCGGTCCGCTTCTGTCCGCTAACTGTGAAGGACACCCTGTGGCCGAGTGGAAACCGGGAGTAGGCTGCAGTTATCTGCCGGAGCAATACCCTTCAGTGCGCAAAGGAGAGATCGTGACATTGCCTCCACACCACGAGCCCGAGCCATTTCCTCCAGATCCCGGACCCGTACCACCACCCCCGGATCCCACCACGCCGTTTCCGCCGAGCCCCATTCCTGACCCGAATCCAACCCCCCGCCCGTCTCCGGCTCCCGATCCCGGCCCGGTACCTCCACACCCTGATCCGACGCACTAGCAGGGCGATGCCAGCAGGTACGCCACCACATCGGGGAATAATCAGTAGGCTTATGTCTGATCTCATCGGCTGACCGATGCGAACGAACAGGAGCCACCATGACGGAACCCCAGGAAACCGCCCACTTTTCCGTCCGCAAGCCATCCAAGCCGGATCTCTGGAAGGACTCACTTGGCCGGACGGCTGTCCGGGCAAGCCAGATACTGCTCATCCTGACCCTGACAGTGGTGGCGATCTTCGGACTCCTGCAGATCCGTCTGCTGGTCATTCCGGTGCTCATCGCGCTCATTCTGGCCGCAGCCATTGGCCCCTTCGTGAATATGCTGCGGCGTCGGGGATGGCGCGGGGGCCTGGCAACGGGTGTCGCGTTCCTGGGCTTATTGATAGTGCTCGGCGGAGTCATCACTGTCATCGTGTTTTCTGTCCGCAGCCAGTGGGACGAATTGATCAGTCAGGCGGCACGTGGGCTGGACGAACTTGAGAACTTCCTGCTGACAGGACCGCTCCCCCTTGAACGGGAGCAACTGAACCAAGCGCGCGAAGCCGTAGTGGAGTTCGCACAGAGCAGCCAGGTACGCTCCGGAGCAGTGACCGGATTGTCAGTGGTCACGGAGTTCCTGGCAGGCGCCAGCCTGGTGGTCATCATCCTTTTCTTCTTCCTCAAGGACGGCGCCAAAATATGGGACTTCTTCCTGCGCCCCTTCAAAGGCGTGCGGGAAGCCAAGCTTCGCCGTGTTGGCAAGCGGACCATGGAGGTCCTTGGCGGCTACGTCCGGGGAACAGCGATCGTTGCCTTGGTGGACACGGTGGCCATCGGCGCGGCGCTACTCATCATGCAGGTTCCACTCGCCATTCCTTTGGCGATCATCGTTTTCATCGGCGCGTTCATCCCCTTGGTGGGTGCCACCGTTGCCGGCATCCTGGCCGCTTTGGTGGCACTGGTTGCCAACGGCCCCATCGTGGCGTTGATCGTGGTGATCGTTGTGATCGCCGTCAATCAGCTCGAAGGTGATCTCCTCCAGCCGATCGTCATGGGCAAGTCCCTGAAGCTCCACGCGCTGGTTATCCTCATGGCTTTGACGGCCGGCACCATCCTGGCCGGAATCATCGGCGCAGTCCTGGCCGTACCCATCGCGGCCGTAACATGGGCCATCATCCAGGTGTGGACGGCAGAAGACCCGAACCTGGAAGACATGAACCCGGACTTGCCGCCCGCCAACAGTCAGCCGACGTAGTAGATCCCCCTACCCCAACGCCCTCCTAATGAGTTCGACGATCCGCGCTTCAACCTCGGGGGTGATTTCCGTGACGGCGAAGGACGTGGGCCACATGGCTCCATCATCCAGCTTCGCGTTCTCCTCAAAGCCGAGCGTGGCATACCGCGCCTTGAACTTGTGGGAGCTCTGGAAGAAAACAATGTTCATCCCGTCCCTGGCATCTCAGCGATCTTGGCCATGACATCAGCCTCGCCGTCCGCTTTGGATGCCTTCTTGCGCGGCGCCTTCTTGAGTTCTTGCGCGCGCTCTTTCATGGCGGCGCGCTCCTCTTCCGTGAAGCCGTCGTAGGACTTTTCCTTAGTTGCCGTCTTGTCCGTATCCGTCATGGTGTTCGCTCCCCTTGGTCTTATGAACTGATACCCCTAACGCTAAGTTGCCCGCGGATCCGCGGCTTCTCCGAAATTGCTCGATTCTGCTGCGGAGTGTGTTGCGGGAGTCTTGAGGTTTTCCTGAGGAAGTGTTGCGGGTATGCAGGATTTGTTCTTGATCCGGGCCCGGCACAGTAGTTCTTGTCAGCCACACAGGCTGGAAACGAACGGCCGGCCGGTCTCACGGTGGCCTCCCGAAAGGAAACTGATTCCCATGGCCATCAGCCTCAAGACCACTTCCGGCAAGATCCTCGCTTCCGTCGCACTGGTCGGCACCGCAGCCGCCGTCGCCGGCATGGGCACCTACGGCGCGTTCACCTCTTCGACCTCCGCCTCCCAAGCCGTCACCGCAGGAACGGTCACCATCGCCCTGGGCGCACCCGGCCCCGCGAACACCCTCAACGTCCCGGTCGCTGGACTGCTGCCCGGCGACAAGGTCGAAAAACTCGTCACCCTGGCCAACACCGGCAACTCGGACCTGAACAACGTCACCCTCACCACCAACGCCGGCACCACCGCATCCCTGCTCACCACGGACGTGACCAACGGCCTGCAGCTGACCATCGAAAACTGCTCCGTGGCCTGGACCGGCGCCGCAGCCCCCTACAACTGCACCGGGACCAAGACCACCGTCCTGGCCTCCGGACCGGTCATCGCAGCGAACAAGGTCCTGAACAACCTCACCTCGCTGACCTCGGCCAAGACCGACAACCTCAAAGTCACCACCGCGTTCCCCACCACCGCGAACAACGACTTCCAAGGCGCCACCTCCACCATCGCCTTCGCCTTCACCGGCACCCAACGCACCGAAACCACCAAGTAAACAACACCACCGGCCCCGCCGGGTCTGATCGGTTCCTTTCCCCCCAGCCCGATCAGGCCCGGCGAGTATCCCGTCAAGAACAGCCACTTCACCAGAACGGAGAACCATCACCATGACACCGCGGAACAGTTTCCTCCGTGCCTTGGTGATCGTCGCCGTCGTCGTTCTTGGCCTGATAGCCGGGCCTACGGCCGCTCTTGCTGCCTTCACCGACAGTGAGCGCGCTACCCCACAGTTCTCAGCCGCGATCATTCCCGCTCCGGCCACCGCCAACGTCACCATGCGATGCACCTTCGGCCTGCAAACCGTAGTTACCGTGAATTCTTACGGAGCGGTGGCCAATGCCAATCACTACGAGGTGAAGGTCTATGACCGCTCCGGCAACCTCGAGTTCACGGGAGACCTCAGCCAGGCCTCTGGAAGGACGTACAGTTCGGGCATCGAGATCATCGGCACCTGGAGCTACGAAGTCCGCGGGTTCTACAAGGTTCCCGGCTCCAACAATTTCTGGACGGGCAAGCCCTTCAAGGGCACCATGACCTGCTGATCAGGTCACCTTAAACTCCAATGGCCCCGACACGTTAAGCAGATGGCGTATCGGGGCCATTGGCCTGTCTAAGTGGGCTCTAGGAGAATCGGCCCGGGCGGAACGTGGACAGCATGGGGTGCTTCTGGCCGCTCAGGATCTCACCGGACAAAAGCTCACCGGCGATGAGGCCGAGCGTGGCACCTGAATGCGTGAAGGCCACGAAGCAGCCCGGCACTTGGCCGAGTTCACCGAAGACTGGTTCGCCGTCGCCGGGGATGGGCTTGTAGCCGATCTTCCACGAGGCAGGCTTGAGCTCGGGATTGCCCGCAATGAGCTTGGAGGACTCGTCCGCCAGCTCCTGGACAACGTCATCCGGGATGCTGAAAGTACCGTCGGAGTGCTCCGTAATCTGGTGCTCGTACCAGTCGTGATCCAAGGCAAATGTGTTGCCGGGATTCGGCCGAACAGCTGCCCGCGGTGTATTCATCACTGCCGTGACGCCGTGTTCCACCGGTTTGGTGACCACCAGCATGGAAACCGGTGAACCGTTGGGAATCTCCACGCCCAGCGGCTTGACGACGGCGGGTGTTGCGGCACCGCAGGCAACCAGCACGGCATCAGCGGTGTACGTTTCACCGCCGACAGTTTCGACGCCGGTGGCCCGTCCGTCGTGCACCGTCACTGAGGCCTTGCCGGCGTTGAGGACCAACTGTCCGCCCAACGCATGGAATTCCTCCATCAGGAAGTTCACCAGATCCGGGAGACTGACCCATCCTTCGCCGGGGTTGAAAATGGCGTTTTCGGGGACCGCACTGGCATCGATACCGGGCGTCACCGAGGCAATCTCTTCAGGGGCCAACAGCTTGGAGTCATAGCCAATGGACTTCTCGTACGCGTGACGGGCTTCTGTAACCTCACTCTGCCCGGCGGCGTTCCACATGAGTCCACCCCCGAACTGCAGCCATTCACGGCTGGGGTCCGCGGCGAAGAGCGTGCGGTACCGGTCAACGCCTGCCACCCGCAGCTGGTGATACGGCGTGGAGCGTTCGCCCGCCGAGTTGAGCCAGGACAGCGAGCGGCCGGTGGCTTCGCTGGCCAGTCCTTGCTCGGTCAGCAGGGTTACCGAGGCGCCTTGACGGAGAAGGTGTACGGCGGTGGAAACGCCCAGGATGCCGCCTCCAATGACGGCAACGTGCTTGGTGGAGGACATGCGTGATCTCTCTTTCGGGTTCTGAATTCTGAAACGCGCCTGGCTTAGCGACATGCTGCCTACGCGAACGCGTGGATGTTTTCGATGATCTTGAGGGTTTCCAGCGCCTCGGCCGCTTGCACGGGAAGCGGTCCGTGCCCGCGGAGCGAGGAGGCCAGTTCCCGGTAGAACTGCGGGTAGTCGCCCTTCTCCGCCGGTACAGGCGTGGCTGATCCGGCTACTCCCAGAAGCCCCCAAGACTCCTGGGGTTCGGTGCCGTAAGCAGCGTCCGACGGCGTGATGCCGGCTGCGAGCGCTGGTTCCTGGCTGTCGAGTCCCCACTTGGTGTAGCCGGCATTTGAGCCGAGTACGTGGAAGCGCGGGCCCACTTGGGCGGCCATTCCGTTCATCCACAGCCGTGTCCGGACCCCGGATTCATGACGCAGCGACACGAAAGCTTCGGTATCTGCAGCATCTGTGCGCGGGCCGTGGTTGGCGGTCTCGCCGTAGCTGTCCTCCACAGGGCCGAACAGTTGGATCGCTTGGTCTATCAGATGGGCGCCGAGATCGTGGAGGATGCCGCCACCTTCGGCCAACGTGGCCGAGTCGCGCCAATTCCCGAAGCCTTCAGGACGCCACCATTCAAAACGTGACTCGAAGGTCCGCACCTCGCCCAAGGCGCCGTCCCGCAGCAGCCTTCGCAGCGTCAGGAAGTCGGCATCCCACCGGCGGTTCTGGAAGACCGTGAGCTGCACACCGGCGTCGGACGCTCGCTCGGCAAGCTCCTCACCGTGGGCGACGGTAGTGATGAATGGCTTGTCCACCACAACGTTGAGCCCGTGGGCGATGGCCGTGGAACCGAGCTCAAGGTGCGTGAGCGGCGGTGTTCCGAGGACAACGAGGTCCAGCTTCCCGGCAAGGGTGAACATATCCTCCGGCGTCGGCACGATTGTTGCCTGCGGATAGAGCCGCCGGGCTTCGGCCTGTCGTTGCGGGTCGGCCGTCACGATGACGTCCAGGGAATAGTCCGGGTCCGCGTGGATCAGCGGCGCATGGAACACCTTGCCCGAGACGCCAAACCCGACGACGGCGGTCCGGATGGGTGCCGCTGTTGCCTTGCCCAGTGGGGGCCCGCCCATCACAGCACTTCCGAAAGAAAGCGCTGCAGGCGTTCGCTGCGTGGGTTGTCAAAGAGCTGGGTGGGCGTTCCGATTTCCACTACTTCGCCTTCGTCCATGAAGACCACCTGGTCCGCCACTTTTCGGGCAAAGCCCATTTCGTGGGTGACAACCAGCATGGTCATCCCGCGGCTGCCGAGGCCGGCCATGAGATTGAGGACGCCTTTGACGAGTTCGGGGTCCAGTGCGCTGGTGGCTTCGTCGAAGAGCATGACCTCGGGCTCCATGGCCAGTGCGCGGGCAATGGCGACGCGTTGCTGCTGCCCGCCGGAGAGGTCCCGTGGCCGGTGATCGGCGCGTTCGGCGAGGCCTACTTCGGCGAGGCGGCGCCGGGCGCGTTCCCGGGCCTCGGATTTGGACATTCCTTTGACGCTCCACAGGGCCAGCGCCACGTTTTCCAAGGCGGTGTGGTCCGGGAAGAGGTTGAAGTGCTGGAACACCATACCGATCCGTGCACGGAGAATGTCCGGCTTGACCTTGAGGGCACTTTCACCGGCCAGCAGTACATCGCCGCTCTTGGGTTCATGCAGGCGGTTGACTCCGCGCAGGAGCGTGGATTTGCCTGAGCCGGATGGGCCGATGATGCAGGTGGTGGTTCCCGGAGCCACGTTGAGGCTGACGTTGCGGAGCACATCGACGTCCCCGTAAGCCATGGTCAGGTTCTGAAGTTCCAAGCTGGAGCCGTGGAACTTTTCGATGTCCTGGGTCTTGCTGGTGCTGGTGGCACTGTTGCTTGGTGCGCTGCTGCTTGTGAGGTTCACGTGTTGCTCCCGGTGATGAGCGGCGAGGCCGCATCGAGTTCCTTGACTTCCTTCAGCCCACTGGTGGGTGCCGTGGGACGACGGCGGCCGGTGCGGAACTTGTTGTCGAAGTAGTTGACCAGATGGGTCAGCGGCACTGTGATGATCAGGTAGAAGATGCCTGCCATGACCAGCGGTGAGAGGTTGCCGGACAATACTGCTGCGTCCTGGCCCACCCGGAACAGTTCACGCTCGCTGACCAGGAGTCCAAGGAAGTAGACCAAGGAAGAGTCCTTGACGATGGCAATGAACTGGTTCACCAGGGCCGGCAGGACCCTGCGGATCCCTTGCGGCACCACCACCAGGGCCATGGATTTGGAATAGCTCATGCCCAAAGCGCGGCAAGCCTCCCCTTGGCCCTTGTCCACGCTCTGGATGCCGGCCCGGAAGATCTCTCCGATGTAAGCGCTGGCGATGAGGCTTAGCGCGATGATTCCCAGCGGGTACGGTGATGGCCCGAAGACAGACTGGCTCAACCGTGCAAAACCCTGGCCGATCAGCAGGATGGTGAGGATGGCGGGCAGGCCACGGAAGAGATCCGTGTAGATCCGTGCCGGGATGCGCAGCCACTTGGACCGCGAGATTCCCATGACCGCCACCACCATGCCCATCACTACGCCGAGGATGGTTGCTGCGATGGAGATGATCAGGGTGTTGAGGAGGCCAACTCCGAGGAGCTGGGGCAGTACTTCGACCATGGCGTCAAAGTCGAAGAACGTGCGGCTGATGGTATTGAGCCAATCCATTAAAATGCTCTCAGACGTTAGGTGTTGGGTGGCTTACTTACTGGCTTACTTACTTGCCGTCGGGGAAGGGCTGGAGGTCCGCTCGGCCTTCGGGAGGTACTGTTCCGGCATCGGCGAACCCGGGAACCACTTTTCGTAGAGCTTCTTCCACGTGCCGTCCTCCATTGCTTCGGCCAGGCCCTTGTTCAGGGCTTCCTTGAAGGCGGGCTTGTCCTTGGCTATTGCGAAACCTGCCGGAGCATCGAAGGACGGAATGTCCGCGGCGCTGACCAGTCCAAACTGCGCCTGGTATTCCTTGGCGGCCTCGTAGTCCAGGAAGTGGGCGTCCACGGAACCGCTGTTGACTGCTGAAATGGCGGTGTTGTTGTCCGGGAAGCGGACCAACTGCGCCGAGGTGAAGTTCTTCACGGCGTAGGCTTCCTGCAGGGTGCCTTGGACAACGCCCAGGCGCTTGCCGTTCAGGCCGTCAGCGTCGTTGATGCCGGAGTTCTTGGTGGTGATGACTGTCAGGTATCCGGCGAGGTAGCCGTCGGAGAAGTCCACAGTTTCCTTGCGCTTGTCCGTGATGCCGATGGCCGCCACGCCCACGTCGAACTGGCCGTTGGCTACCGCTGCCAGAAGTCCGGAGAAGTCCTGTCCGGTGAAGACGACTTTGTCTACGCCGGCCCGTTGGGCCACGTCCTTGAAGAGTTCCACGTCAAAGCCAGTGAAGTTACCCGAGGCGTCGGTGAAGGTGTAGGGCTTGGAATCGCCGAGGCTGGCGACGCGGATGGTGCCGGGCTCGATCAGGCCGTAGGGGTTATCGGCTGAGGGCGAGGAGCTGGCGGAGGATCCGCCGCATCCCGAGAGGGCGAGGATGGCCGCCAGAGCCGCTGCTGCGAGGGCTGCCGGGCGGAAGTTCAGTTTGAACACAGCGTTGTCCAATCGTGGGAGGGAGAGCGGTGCTGTCAGGAGCCGCAAAGTGTTATTGCTCGATGCGGGGTCTTGTTGAGTCCGGTCTCAGACCCTAGGATTGAGACCGGACTCACATCGATTGATTAGAATGTAGCGGAAGTCACAAAGCCGCGTCAACACCCCACGTGAAAGGTGAACATGAGCACTGAAGGATCCCGACGGCGGGACGTAACGGTTGCCGACGTCGCCAAGGCCGCGCAAGTGTCCAAGGCCCAAGCAGCCCGCGCACTGGGCAACTACGGGGCGGTCAGCGACGACGTCCGCGAGCGCGTCCTGGCCGCGGCCGAAAAGCTCGAGTACCGGCCCAACGAGCTGGCGCGCAGCATGAACACGGGCAAATCGAACACCATTGGCGTTGTGGTGGGCGATATCGAAAACCCGCATTTCGGGCTCGCCACCAGGGGCATCACGGACACCGCCAAGAAGAGCGGCTTCAACGTCATCCTCATTAACACTGACGAGGAACAAACCGCCGAGGTGGACGCCGTCCGCGTGCTGTTGGACAAGCGGGTTGATGGGCTCATTGTGGCGCCAGCCTCGTCCGTGGAGACCTCGCATTTGCGGCAGGTCCGCGATTCCGGTCGTCCACTTGTTTTGTTGGACCGTGGAGCCGAAGGTCTGGACGTTGAGACCTTCGCCGTGGACATGGGCGGCATCTCCTATGAATCCACCAAGTACTTGATCGAGGCCGGACACCGGCGCATCGCTTTCGTTTCCACCCTCAAGGCAGACCGACCCTACCAGGACGGGATGGCTTTGGACTCCTCGCAGATCTCGGACCGTCTTGACGGGATCCGCCGAGCCTTCGACGACCAGGGTCTCAGCTTCCCGGCAGACCTGGTTCGGCTCAACGCCGGAGACGCCGAATCCACCAAGGAGATCACCCGCCAGCTTCTTAGTGGGCCGGACGCAGCCACAGCGATCATCGCCTCGGACGGTCTGATCGCCCTGAGCGTGGTGGAAGCTATCCAGGAATCCGGGCTTGCCATCCCGGACGACGTCTCATTCCTCATGTACGACGATTTCGCGTGGACGCGCCTCACCACTCCCCCGCTCACCGTGATCGCACAGCCCGTCTACGACATGGGAATTGCAGCCGCTTCGGCATTGATCCGGCAAATTGAGGGCAGGAGATCGTCAGCGCCTGCTCGCGAGTTGGTGGCCACCTTGATCCACCGGGGATCCGTCGGAGCACCCAGAGAGGCGGACGTACTCAGCCAGGCCGGCGGCTAAGAGGGTAACGGCGCCGAGATCGCTGGAATCCTGCCGGATCGCCGGTAGTTTGGGCCCGCTTCGACGTTTGTCGACGTCGCGTAGTGACTACTCCGAGGCTGCTTGAACGTCGCCTTCCTCGGGATCGTCGGCGGAGCGGACCTCGTTCCGGATGACGCCCAGCTCTTCGAGCCTGGCAGACATTCCTGCCCCATCCGGCGCGTAGATCCAAGGAACCCCGGGGGTTGGTTGGCCGCCTGACTTGGAGCGACCACCCGCCAGCACCGCTTCACCGGCCGAGAGTTGGCGGATGGCGATGGCCCTGACATTGGCGGGATGACGGTGGGCGAACTCGGAGTAAATCGCTTCGTCGTGCTGGCCGTCGTCGCCCACCAACAGCCACTTGATGTTGGGGAATTCCTCCGCGAGGCGTTCCAACGAGGTCCGTTTGTGCTCTTGCCCGCTGCGGAACCAACGGTCAGGAGTGGGACCCCAGTCGGTCAAAAGCTTGGGCCCGGCGGGGTACAGATTGCGGGACAGGAATCTGGACAGCGTCGGCGCTACGTTCCAGGCCCCGGTGGACAGATACAGCACTGGAGCCGAAGGCGCCGTCCGGGCAATCCGTTCGTACAACACCGCCATGCCCGGCGTGGGGGTTCTGGCGTGCTCGTTGAGGACAAAAGTGTTCCACGCTGCCAGGAAAGGACGCGGCAGTGCCGTGACCATCACGGTGTCGTCGATGTCAGATACCACGCCGAACTCTGCATCATCCGCGACGATCTCCACAGGAGCCTCTACGGTTTCGGATTCCCCCGACTGAAGGGTGATGGTGTGCCACCCGGCGTCCAGGGCTACTGGAATACGCGCATCCACCACTCCGCCGCGGTCAGCCTTCACATCGAAAACCGTGCCGGCAATGGTCACGTTCACACGAGCATTTGCCACGGGCGCACTGGTGAAGTTGCGCCACCCGCGCATGCTTTCCTGCAATGGACGGGCGTGACCCGCGGCGTCCCGGGGGTCACTGCGGACAACCCGCGCAAGGACCCGCACCCAGGAGGTGCTCCCGTACCCGGTGTAAGGGATGACGGTTTCCACCCGGCCACGCCGGATGGCGAGGCGCGTCTGAAAACCAAGCCACGCGTCGTCGAGCCTCATAGCGAGGTGACGGCGCCCTTTACTCAGCGGCCTGGGGCCATCATTGTCAACGGCGTCGGACTGGGGGCGCGGTTTCATGGGACGGGGAGACATGCCACCAGTCTTCCATGGCCCGGTCTCCTTCCGCAGTGAGCCCGTCCACTGTGAAGTGGGCGCCGGTCACACGTTCGCACGCTAAACAGCGGTTGTCGGCGCCCGGCCTTCGTCGCCATGCTGCTCGCGAGCCGCGGCCAGCCGCAGCCGATCCAGCCGGTTCATCAGCGGTGCAGTGGTGGCCCCGTGCACCACGATGGACAGCGCCACCACCAGCGCAATAAAGGCCCAAAGCTTCTCCGACTCGGCGTCGAAGTTCCCATGGGTCAGCGCGTATCCCACGTAATACAGTGAGCCGATCCCGCGGATGCCGAAGTAGGAGATGGCCAGGCGTTCCCGTGGACCGGTCTTGCCACCCATCAACCCGAGCCATCCTGCCAACGGACGGACCAACAAAAGGAACACCAAAGCTACCAGCACCTCCGTCCACCCGATCCCATCCAAGAGACCGCGGGCAATGGCGCCTCCAAGGAGCACCAGGATCACCACAGTCATGAGGCGCTCGAGCTGCTCAACATAACCGTGCAGCACCTGGTGGTACGAGTGGTGGCGTTCAGCGGAACGGATAGTCACGGCGCAGATGAAGACGGCGACGAACCCGTAGCCTTCCACCAATTCGGCCACGCCGTAAGCCAGGAAGGTGGCCGCGAGCGCCACGAAACCTTCAGAGTGATCCGATAGCCGGAAGCTCTTTCCTTTGGCGGCAAAGAAAATCAGGCTCAGGAGTTTGCCGGTACCGAAACCGAGCAGCACGCCAACAGCTATTCGCCACAGAACATCCAGTCCAACCCACTCCCCCAACCAGGCGCTGGGAGATGCCCCCACCAAGCTGATGAGGATGGCCAGATAAACAAATGGGAAGGCCAGGCCATCATTCAAACCGGCCTCTGAGGTCAAGGCGAAGCGGACCTCATCCTCATCCGGGTCCTCTTCCGTGTCTGCGGGTTTTCCTACTTGGACCTCGGAGGCCAACACCGGGTCAGTGGGTGCAATCGCGGCCCCAACGAGGATGGCGGCGGCCAGACCCAGCCCCAACACCCACAAGCCCATCAGCGTCATCGCAAGTATGCACAACGGCATGACGATCCCCAGCAAACGCCAGGTAGTGGACCAACCCCGCCAATGGAAGGGCCTGTCCAGGGCCAGTCCCGCACCCATGAGGGAAATGATGACGCACACTTCCGTCAAATGCATCGCGAAGTCCGCATGGAGAATGGGGTCCGGGTCCGGCAAATCAGGAAGCAAGGTGAATGCCAGAATGCCGCTACCCAGGAAGACCATGGGCATTGAGAGGGGCATGTGGCGCAACAATTTTGGCAGGACAGCGGCGGCCAACACCGCAAAGCCTGCCGAGAGGAACAAGATGCTGGGGACTTCAAACACGAATGGTCTACTTCCTGACGAGCCGTTCGACTCGTCTCAGAAGCCTAGTTGGAAGTCAGCGCTGCGTCGATCAGAACTTCGGCCGCTTGACGCGCCTGCCCCGCGGCATCGGATGTCCCCGCGATGGCCGCCGTGGTCTGGGCGCCCTCGGCGAGGATGGCGAGCTGGGGCGCCAAATACGGTGGGGCGCCGGCTTCTACCGCCAGGCGTGCAACATACTCCTGGAATGATTCCTTGTGTTTCCGTGCATATTCGGCCACCTCGGGGCTGATGGCACCGAGTTCAGCAAAGCTGTTGATGAAGCCGCACCCCCGGAACGAGTCCTGGCAAAACCATCCCGCAAGGTAGTCAAAAATGGCGAGGAGCCGCGTTTTGGGCGTCCCGGCTTGTTGCACCGTGGCGTCCAGCCCTTCGGTCCAGGACTGATGCCGATACTCCAGCACGGCCATGACGATGCTGCTCTTTGAGGGAAATTCCCCGTAGAGCTTCTTCAAAGACACTCCTGCCGCCGAGCGGAGTTCGTCCATCCCGACGGCCTGGATTCCCTTGGAGTTGTAGAGCCCGTCGGCGGTGGCAACGATGCGTTCTCGAACCTCGGAAGAATTCATGTACCCATTCTACTTGCATTGAGAACGAACGTTCTCTACTATGGAAAACACCAAGGGAGAACGATCGTTCTCCACTTCGAGAAAAGGGACAAATCATGGGCTTCATCAAGGTTGGCACCGAGAACACCACGGACATTGAGCTCTACTACGAAGACCACGGAACAGGTCAGCCCGTAGTCCTCATCCACGGCTACCCCTTGGACGGCGGCTCCTGGGAGAAGCAGACCGCAGCCCTCCTCAACGCCGGATACCGTGTGATCACCTACGACCGCCGCGGCTTCGGCAAATCCAGCAAGCCGACCACCGGCTACGACTACGACACCTTCGCAGCAGATCTGAACACCGTGGTTGAAACCTTGGACCTGCAGGACGCCGTGCTGGTAGGTTTCTCGATGGGCACCGGCGAAGTGGGACGCTACCTCGGCACCTACGGTGAAGCCCGCATCGCCAAGGCCGCATTCCTGGCCTCCCTCGAACCCTTCCTCCTCCAGACTGACGACAACCCCGCCGGCGTTCCGTCATCAGTCTTCGACGGCATCCGTAACGCCGCCATCGAGGACCGCTACGCCTGGTTCACCAACTTCTACAACGACTTCTTCAACACCGATAACTTCCTGGGCAACCGCCTCAGCGAAGAAGCCCTGAAGAATTCCTGGAATGTGGCCGCAGGCTCGTCCTGGTACGCGTCCTTCGCAGTGGTGGATTCCTGGCTCACCGACTTCCGCTCCGACATTGAGAAGGTCACCGTCCCTTCACTGATCGTCCACGGCACCGACGACCGCATCCTGCCAATCGATGCAACGGGACGCGAATTCACCAAGCGCCTCCCTTCGGCCGAGTACGTGGAAATCGAAGACGCACCGCACGGCATGCTCTGGACGCATGGCGCCGAAATCAACGAGGTCCTGCTCCGCTTCCTGGCGAAGTAAAGAATTCACGACGGCGGCAACTCGCCGCGCGTTCCACCTGAATCGCCGGAAGGGCTCCAGTTCGCTGGGCCCTTCCGGCGATTTCGCGTTGTTCCAGCGGTTTCGTGTTTGTTCCGGCGATGTCGCAATGAGTCGTTAGCCGGCTCTGTGGCACGATGACTTACAGCTTGCAAAGTCCATCGGATACGTCAGATCAGCAAGGAGAACCACACGTGAGAACGCCCATCAAGATCGCTGTGACCGGCGCAGCTGGCCAGATCGGCTACAGCCTCCTCTTCCGGATCGCCAGTGGTGCCTTGTTCGGTCCCGATACTCCGGTGCAACTCAGGCTCCTGGAGATCACCCCCGCGCTAAAGGCACTTGAGGGTGTTGTGATGGAGCTGGACGATTGCGCTTTTCCCACCCTGGACTCGGTGGAGATCGGCGACGACGCCGACCATATTTTCGACGCCGTGAATCTGGCCCTCCTCATTGGCGCACGGCCGCGGACCAAGGGCATGGAACGCGGCGAGCTACTCAGTGCCAATGGTGCGATCTTCACCGCGCAAGGCCAGGCCCTCAACAGGCTCGCGGCCGACGACGTTCGGATCGGCGTAACGGGAAATCCGGCCAACACCAACGCTTTGATTGCCATGACCAACGCCCCGGACATCCCCGCAGAACGGTTCAGCGCGCTGACCCGGTTGGATCACAACCGCGCCCTTGGACAGCTCGCCAGGAAGACCGGCGCCCGGGTGGGGGACATCCGCAAGATGACCGTGTGGGGCAATCACTCCGCAACACAGTATCCGGACATCTTCCATGCCGAAGTCGCTGGCCGGAACGCGGCCGAGGTGGTGAACGATCAGGACTGGATTGAGAACCACTTCATCCCCACGGTTGCCCAGCGAGGAGCAGCGATCATCGACGCCCGGGGCGCCTCTTCTGCGGCATCGGCAGCTTCAGCCACCGTGGACGCAGCCCGGGATTGGCTCCTTGGCACACCCGAGGACGATTGGGTATCCATGGCCGTAGCATCCGACGGTTCATATGGGGTGCCCGAGGGACTTATTTACTCATACCCGGTGACTACTTCGGACGGAAACTGGGAAATTGTTCAAGGACTGGAAGTGAACGACTTCAGCCGCGGGAAGATGGATGCCACAGCCAGTGAGCTTTTGGACGAGCGGGCTGCCGTGGCTGAACTTGGCTTGATCTGACATAGGTCAGCGGCGCTGAGTTGACGTGACCAGGCGTGCAAGCTCAGTTCCTGGCGCGGCAAGCCGGTCCACCGTAGTGAAGATGAACTCCTGCATTGCTGCCGTGGCTGCCGAAGGAGCGATGTCGTTGCGCCGGGCCAGGTTGACGGTCCGCGTCAGCGACGGGTTGACCAAGCGGGCACTACGCAGCCCAGGCCGGCCGATGACAACCATTGCCGGCACCACCGCCACGCCCAGTCCCCGTTCCACGAATCGCAGCACGGCGTCCATTTCCGCGCCTTCGACGGCGATCAGCGGTTCCAATCCTCTGGCGGAAAAGGCCGCCTCGGTGGCCATCCTCAGGTCATAGCTTCTGTTGAAGGCCACCTGCGGAATGTTCGCCAGTTCTTCCAAGGTGAGCTCTTCGCGCTGCGCAGGTCCAGCGGCCGACACAACCACCAGCTCCTCGGTCAGCAGCGGAATCAATTCCGTGCCGTGCACGGCGGGATCCGATCCACGGGTTACCACCAAGGCCAGGTCCAGCGCGCTTTCGTTCAGGGCGTCAACCAGGAATCGCGAACCGCCTTCGGTGATGTGCAGTTCGACTCCGGGGTGCGCACTTCGGAACGCGGCCAGCACATCGGCCACCAGTGAGACGCACAAGGTAGGTGGGGCGCCCAGGCGAATGCGGCCCCGGCGCAATCCCGCTAGCTCGTTCATCTGCTCCCGCGCAGTCTCTGCGTCTCCAAGCATGCGCCGGGCTATGGGCAGGAGGAGCTCTCCCGCAGTCGTCAGAGTTGCTCCCGAGGGTCCGCGATGGAACAGGGCCATTCCAAGATCGGCCTCAAGTGCTGCGATCTGCCTGCTCAGAGAAGGTTGCGCAAGATACAACTGCTCCGCCGCGCGTGTGAAGTGCCCCACTCGGGCGATGGCCTCGAAGGAGCGTAATTGCTCTAGCTTCATTCTCATAGCATAAATGCATCGCGGTGACTCAAATAATTCATTGGATACATGACATTAGGCCATTTAGCGTGATAGTCATGAACCTCAACACCACTCCAGAACGACTTTTGTCCACTTCGGTGCTCGTTATCGGCACCGGAGGCGCCGGTCTGCGCGCTTCCATTGAACTCGCCCAGCGCGGGGTCCAGGTGTTGGCGGTGGGTAAGCGTCGCAAACACGACGCCCACACGAGCCTGGCCGCCGGGGGCATCAACGCCGCACTGGGCACCATGGACCCTGAGGATAGCTGGCAGCAGCACGCGGCTGATACCTTGCGGGAGTCCTACTTCCTAGCCGATCCCTCAATCGTGGAGACCGTAGCCCGCAACGCGGCACGAGGTATCGAGGACCTTGAACGGTGGGGTATGCCGTTCGCCCGGGAGGCGGATGGACGAATTTCCCAGCGATTCTTTGGCGCCCACAAGTATCGGCGTACCGCGTACGCCGGGGACTACACCGGGTTGGAAATCCAGCGCACGCTGATGCGCCGGGCGGCAGAGTTGAACGTCCCCATCATCGACACCGTCTACATCACGAGGTTGCTTGTTGCCGACGGCACCGTCTTTGGAGCTTACGGATTCGACGTTGTAGACGGTACCCCTGTGCAGATCCACGCTGATGCGGTCATCCTGGCCGCGGGCGGGCACACACGCATCTGGCGTCACACCTCTTCCCGACGCGATGAGAACACCGGGGATTCCTTCCGCCTGGCTGCGCTGGCCGGAGCCAGGATCCGCGACGCCGAGCTGGTCCAGTTCCACCCTTCCGGCCTCTTGGAGCCAGACGACGCCGCCGGCACCTTGGTCTCCGAGGCGGCGCGCGGAGAGGGAGGCATCCTCACCAACGCTCTGGGCGAGCGCTTTATGGAACGCTACGATCCCGAGCGCATGGAACTGTCCACCCGTGACCGGGTTGCGCTGGCCGCATTCACGGAGGTGGCCGAAGGTCGCGGGACCGAGAAGGGCGGCGTCTACCTGGATGTCTCCCACCTGCCTCGGGAAACCATCATGGAAAAGCTGCCCCGGGTCTACCGCACCATGATCGACCTGCAGATGCTGGACATCACCACCACCAAAATCGAAATTGCGCCCACCGCTCATTACTCGATGGGCGGGGTGTGGGTTGCACCGGAGGACCACGGAACGGGAGTGAACGGCCTTTATGCAATCGGTGAGGCATCCTCCGGGCTTCACGGCGCCAACCGTCTCGGCGGCAATTCATTGATTGAGTTGCTCGTCTACGGTCGTATCACCGGCGAACACGTGGCCCACTACGTTCATTCGCGCACCCATATTGTCCGGGATCCCGGGGCGATCGGAATAGCCCGCGGGGAAATGCAGACACTGCTCGGCGAACGTGGAACAGAGTCCGCCCGCAGGCTGCAGCGTGAACTACGAAACCTCATGACCGAACACGCCGGAGTTGTGCGCGCGGAACAAGGACTGGAACGAGGACTGGAGAAATTGACCGCCTTGGAGGAACGTGCCCAACTGGTCACAGCCCACCCGGACATCGCAGGCTTCGATGATCTGGCCCACGCCTATGACCTCCTCGGCTCCCTGCTGGCAGCACGAGCCACCCTCGAGTGCGCGCTCGAACGCCGCGAAACCCGCGGAGCCCACAACCGGGCTGACTACCCAACGGCAGATCCCGCGCTGCAGGGGAACTTTGTCTGGTCCACAGATGAGGGCGTCAGTTTCGAAAGCCTGCCTCCGGCTCCGGATTCCTTCCGGGCGCTCGCCGAGGCCAACGCGGACGATTCGGTCGCCGGTAAGCTCGTGGAGTAAGGAGCCTGTTTGGGCGGAGCCTGGGGTTAGGGAACTGTGACCACTATCTTCCCGCGCGTATGCCCTTCCATGTTGAGCCGGAAAGCATCAACTGCCTTAGCCAATGGAAGGGCTTGCGCCACCTCCACCCGCATCTTGTGCTCGTCCACCAAGTCAGCGAGCTGCTGCAGCTCAGCTCCCACGGGATTGACCCACATCCAGGTACCGCCGTGGGCTTCCACCTCGCTGTCGGCGATGGAGGCGTGCCGGCCGTTCCCGGCCAGGACCTCCAAGGTTGTGTCAAGATTGCCACCCACGAAGTCGGCCACCACCTCCACGCCTTCGGGACGCAACGCCTTCACCTTTTCGGCGAGTCCGTCACCGTAGGCAACGGCCTCGGCGCCCAGGGACCGCAGGAAGTCATGGTTCCTTTCCGACGCCGTGGCGATCACCTTGGCGCCGCGCGCGACGGCGATCTGAATACCCAGGGAGCCCACTCCGCCGGAGCCGCCGTGGATCAGCACAGTCTCTCCCGACGTCAGACCCAATCGGTTAAGGACCTGAAGGGCTGTAAGTCCGGCCAAGGGGAGCCCGGCAGACTCGTTCCATTCCAAGGATTGTGGCTTTCGGGCGAGCAGCCGCTCGGGGAGGGCAATATACTCTGCAAAGCTTCCCCCGTGGACGTAGTCCTTACGGCCGTAGGAAATCACTTCGTCACCAGGTTTGAAGTGCGGAGCATCAATTCCGACAGCTTCGACAACGCCGGCTACGTCCCAGCCGGGGATCGCCGGGAATTGAAGGTCCATGAACGAGTCCAAGTACCCGGCCATGATCTTCCAGTCCACGGGATTGACCGAGGTGGCCTTCACTTTAACCAGGACCATGCCCGGCCCAACCTTGGGCATGGGCTGGTCCGTTAGTTCAAGGACTTCCGGGCTTCCATATCGCTGGTAAGTGATCGCCTTCATGCCCGCCTCCTAGTCGAAGAAACCCACGATGTAGCCGATGAAAAACAGGAGAGTGAGCAGCACACCGGCACCGATGGCTCCCAGCCACAGGACCTGCGTACCTTTCCTGGGGCCGCCTTCGTCGTGGCCTTGGGGGCCGGCTGTTGAAGATTCGCCGGGAGGTGTCTCGCCAGGGGGCACTCCCCCGCCAGGCTCCAAGCCGGTGATCTTGTCTTCATACGGGTCGGGGTTGCTTCCGGACACATTCACTCCCTCGATCGCAGTGCTGGTGCTGTGTTCAGGGTATCGGGCGGAGCCGGGCAAGCCTAGCGGTCAGTGCGTCGGTGCGCGTCCCTCGTGGAAGTACGCAGCCGGTACAGGGACGTGGTGGCCGTGATGTAGAGATCTGCACCGTCGGCCCCTCCAAAGCAGAGATTGGAAACCTTTTCAGGAACCTCGACGGCGGCCAGCAGCTCACCGTTGGGGGCATAGACACGAACTGACGAGCCCGCTGACGTCCATACCCGCCCCTCAACGTCTACGCGGAATCCGTCCGAGGCCGCGTCGACTTCGAGCTCAATGAACGTGCTGCCCGTCCCGCACGAGCCACCCACCACCGGGTAGACGGCAATGCGGAACGGTACTCCGTGGCCAGGGCCCGCCGTGTCCGCAACGTAGAGAAGCGATTCATCCGGGGAGAACGCGAGGCCGTTGGGATGCACCAAATCAGTGACCACAGGAGTCAGTTCGTCCCTGGCGGGGTCGAAGCGGAACACGTAGCAACCGCCGTATTCCTGCTCGCCCTCATGTCCTTCCACCGTCCCGGGCAGGATTCCGTATGGAGGATCGGTAAACCAGACCGTCCCATCCCCTGCCACCACAACATCGTTGGGCGAGTTGAGCCGATACTCACCGAACGCATCAACGATCGGCGTCACCACGCCGTCGTGGTCCTTCTCGACGCGCCTGCGGCCGTGGCTGCACTGCACCACGCTGCCGTCGTGGTGGAGCGTTCGCCCGTTGGTGTACTCAACCAGTGGCGTATTCGCGCGTCGCGCCGGTGCCGGGAGAGAACTCGAGAATCCTGTTGTTGGGGATATCGCTCCAGCGAAGGGTCTGCGATGTCGGAATCCACAGTGGGCCCTCAGCCCAGACGGTTCCTTCAAACAACTTTTCCAGGGTTCCGGTGATCAGTTCATCCATAGGTTCGAGACTAATCGTTCGCAGGTTCCGAGCTGGGCTTGCGTGTCCGTTCCCTGGCGCTGAGCTTTCCGTCGGCGGGCATCACCAAAACCGCCACTACAGTGAGGACGGCACTGACGAGTACCGCCAGGAAAACGGCTGAAGAGGCTTGCACGGTGGTTTGCGGATCCGGGCCACCATGGGGACCGTTGGCATAGATGGCGTTGGCAATGGCACCGAAAACGGCCACACCAATGGAGCTGCCAATTGAACGTGCAAAGAGGTTGGTGCCGGTGACTACGCCGCGTTCATTCCATTCAACACTGGTTTGCGCGGCAATAAGGCTCGGCGTTGCCACCAGCCCAAGCCCGAGCCCGACGATGAAGCAAGCCGCCGCAACGAGCAGGATGTTGGGGGTGCGGGCCGTGAGGGCAAGGACGGCAGCTCCGATCACTGTGATCGCTATGCCGATGAGGGCCGTGTTCCGAAAGCCGATGCGGAGGTAGAACCTGCCGGCTTGGGACGCGCTGATAGGCCAGCCAATGGTCAAGGCCGCCAAAGCGAGCCCGGCCAGAAGGGGTGAGGTCTTCAGCGACCCTTCCAGGAACGTTGGGACGTAGCTGGTAAGCCCGAGCATGACGGCACCAACGCCGAAAGAGATCATGGCCGTGGTCGCCAGCAGCCTGCGGGAGACAACCCACGGTGGGAGGACAGGTTCAGCGGCCCTCCTTTCCACCAGGAGAAACACAAGGAACAACAACGCTCCGCCGGCAAAAACCGAGATGCTGATCGCGGAGTCCCAAGGCCACGCTTGACCACCCTGAAGGGCTCCGAGGATGAGCAGGCTCAACGAAATCGTCAGCAGTCCGGCACCCAGGTAGTCAATGCGGTGCTTGGTCCGCTCCACGTTCTCGTGGAAAGTACGCAGGAGCATCCAACCAGCCAGCAGGCACAGCGGAATGTTGATCAGGAAGATCCAGCGCCAGATTCCCAGCGACGCGAAGATACCTCCAAGAGTGGGTCCCACAACAGAAGAGACCGCCCACACGCTAGCCAAATACCCCTGGACCTTGGCCCGTTCCGCCAAGGTATAGATATCGCCCGCAATGGTGATAGCAACGGGCTGGACCGCGCCGGCCCCAAGCCCCTGGAGGACACGGAACGCAATGAGCGCCGGCATGCTCCAGGCCAGCCCGCAGAGAATCGAGCCAAGCAGGAACAGGCCAATCCCGCCCAAAATCATTGGCTTTCGGCCTACGACGTCCGAGAGTTTGGCGTACACGGGCACGGACACTGCCTGCGCCAACAGATACGCGGAAAACAGCCAAGGAAACGAGGAAAAACCGCCGATGTCCGCCACGATTGACGGCACCGCCGTGGCAACGATGGTGGCATCGATCGCTACCAGGCCCGTGGCCAACATCAGCGCAATCAGGATGGGTCCCCGTTGGGAGCGGAATCCGACGCCGTCACTTGCCGTTGTTGTCATGTGGTCTCGTTTCGTCCGCATCGCCAGGAAGGCGCTCACCGTATCCAGTCCCATGGCGTAACCGCCACCGCGGCGGATTTAGTCCCGCGAGCCAACACCGATCCTCCTCAGGACACGCGGAGCTCCACAAGCTGGGTGTGGTCCAGGCCTCCGCCCACATGGACTTCAAAGGACCCGGCCTCTACTGCGTAATGATCCTGGTTGTCCCAGAAACCGAGGTCCTTCCAGCCCAGCTCGAAAGTCAGTGTTGCGGACTGGCCCGGCCCCAGCGTTGACCTGGTGAAGGAGCGCAGCCGGCGGACAGGCTGGGACAGCGACGCCACCAGGTCCCGGATGAACACCATGGTGACCTCGTCCCCTGCCACGGCCCCGGTGTTCGTGACAGAGACCGACACCTGGACTGATCCGCCTGCCCGGAGGTCCTCCACGGAGATACTGGCCGGTGTCACACTGGGTGCGCCGTACTGGAAGGTGGTGTAACTGAGTCCGTGCCCAAAGGGGAACTGCGGTCCAAGTTCAAGGTCCCTGTACTTGGACGTGTAATGGTCATCCGTGTTCCCTGGACCCATCAACCCAACGTCGTGGGCGCCGCCGTCGATCGTTCCGGAAACTGTGGCCGGACGCCCCGTGTTTTCGTGGTCGTAGTAGATGGGTACCTGGCTGGAAGACCGTGGGAACGTCATAGGCAACCGCCCGCCCGGGTTCACGGCGCCGCTCAGGGCACGGGCCACGGCACGCGGACCCTCCAGCCCCGAGTGCCACGCCTCCAGAAACGCCGGCACGGCATCAATCCACGCAGCGGTCACCAAGGGCCGCCCGTTGAACATGACAACGGCCGACGGCGTACCGGTGGCAGCCACAGCAAGAATCAACTCTTCCTGGGCGCCGGGAAGCCGGAGGTCGCTGCGGGAGTTTGCCTCACCTGACAACGCCGAGGGTTCTCCGACGGCAACCACGATCGCGTCGAAGTCAGCGGCATCAGTGCGACCGTCCCCGGCAGGTAAGCCGGGGGCGGTCCGCCGTCGTCGAGCGCTAAGTCAGTCGTTGATCAGGTCGTGGACAACGATCGTCTGGTCGCGGTCCGGACCGACGCCGATGGCCGAGAAGCGCGTACCGGAGAGCTTCTCCAGTGCCAGCACGTAGTTGCGGGCGTTCTCCGGGAGATCCTCCAGGGTGCGGGCCGTAGTGATGTCCTCGGTCCAGCCATCGAAGTACTCGAAGATGGGGACCGCGTGGTGGAACTCGGTCTGCGTCATGGGCATCTCGTCGTGACGCACGCCGTCAACCTCGTAGGCAACACAGACCGGGATCTGCTCGATGCCCGTGAGGACGTCCAGCTTGGTGACGAAGTAGTCCGTGAAACCGTTGACGCGGGAAGCGTGGCGGGCCAGGACGGCGTCGTACCAACCGCAGCGGCGGGGACGGCCGGTGTTCACGCCGAACTCGCCGCCGGTCTTCTGCAGGTAAACACCCATGTCGTCGAACAGTTCCGTGGGGAACGGGCCGGCGCCAACACGGGTGGTGTAGGCCTTGATGATGCCGATGGACCGCGAGATGCGGGTGGGACCAATGCCCGAGCCTACGGACGCGCCGCCGGCGGTGGGGTTGGATGAGGTGACGAACGGGTAGGTGCCATGGTCAACGTCCAGGAACGTTGCCTGGCCGCCTTCCATGAGCACAACCTTGCCCTCATCCAGGGCGTTGTTGAGGACCAGTGTGCTGTCGATGACCAACGGGCGCAGGCGCTCAGCGAAGGACAGGAAGTACTCCACGATCTCGTCCACCACGATGTCGCGGCGGTTGTACACCTTGACCAGGAGCTCGTTCTTCTGGCGCAGCGAGCCTTCCACCTTCTGGCGGAGGATGGATTCGTCAAAGACGTCCTGGACGCGGATGCCGAGGCGGGCCACCTTGTCCATATACGCCGGACCGATGCCGCGCCCGGTGGTACCGATTGCCCGGCTGCCAAGGAAGCGCTCAGTGACCTTGTCCAGGACTTGGTGGTAGGGCGCAACAAGGTGGGCGTTGGCCGAAACACGGAGGCGGGACGTATCCGCACCGCGGGCTTCAAGGCCGTCGATTTCCTGGAAGAGGGCCTCCAGGTTCACCACACAGCCATTGCCGATAATAGGGACTGCGTTGGGGCTCAGGATGCCCGCGGGAAGGAGCTTCAGCTCATACTTCTCACCGCCAACAACCACGGTGTGCCCGGCGTTGTTACCGCCGTTGGGCTTGACCACATAGTCAACACGGCCACCGAGCAGATCGGTTGCTTTGCCTTTACCTTCGTCGCCCCACTGGGCTCCGACGATCACGATAGCGGGCATGGGATCCTCCCCCATTCTTTCGGGCTTGCTCCGGTTGGATCACCAGAGTCAGGCGCCGTACATGAGAATGCCCCGACGTAGCTGGTGCAGCCGGACCAAAGGCACGGCATGCGCAAGAGTTTCGGGGCTCTTACCAGCCAAGTTTAGCCGATGACAACGGTTTCTCTGGTGTTTGGCCGGCGTTGGGGTGCCGTTGTGGATAAGTCAAGGAACGGCGAGCGCCACAGGACCAGCCGAGGAACTGCCCAGTTGCAGGCTCAGCAAGCCGGCACTGTCCACCAGCCCCACTCTTATGGCTGAGACCTTGTACTCCCCCGCCGCTGCCGTAACATCCGCCGGTTTGGTCCCGGGCCAGTTCTTGTCCGGTTGAACGTTGACGTTGATGGCCACCAAGGTCCGGACTGCCGTCAGGACAGGCCCGACGGTAGTTTCACAGTCATTATCTGCGTGAGAAAAGCCTCCTCGGGCTGGACTGCACTTTAGGGTTAATAGTGATGACGCCGCACACACTTCCAGGCAACACGCCGCGCCGCATTCAGAGGGCGCGCCGAAGCGGGCCCCGTTCACGTCCATAGTCCGGTAAGGTTAGCTAGCCCCCAACAGCACCCTTTGAGGTTCGGCTGCGGCATGCCCGCGGCACCTCGGAACGGTGCGCTGTAACACCTAGGAGACCTAACCCCTGATGCAAGAACTGGCGACTGAATCACCCGAAGAAATCCTCTGGAACCGCCGCTACGAACCGCACATCGCCGAGGTCAACGAGCTGTGCGACTCCATCAAGGTCCAGAAGCCGGGCAGTGAGGTCCTTTACATCGACCCCGCCCACAGCATGGATGATTGCCGCATCGTCAGCCTTTTCTCCAATCAGCGCACCAACACTGGCGAAGGGTTCATCAACCCGGGTGACGAGGAAGCCACCACCCGCATGCTCGGCATGCAGTGGCAGCTGGGCCTCCGTCCCGAGCTCATGATGCCCTGGAACGCCTACCCGTGGATTGAACCCAACGAGGAACCGGGAAAGCTCACGCCGGCCAACATCACCGAGGGCCTCAAGCCGCTCCTGCGCCTTCTGCAGCTCCTTCCGCGCACGTCCGCGTTGGTGGCGCACGGCAACGAGGCACACCGCCTTGCCGATCAGCTCATGAAGGCTGCCCCGGCCAGCATCGCCCGCCGCGGCTTCAAGACCTTCAAGGTCCGCTCGCTCGGTGGCCGCTCCTTCGCCGGCACACCTGCCCGCCAGCAGGAATACCTGGACGCCATCCACGGCGCCTACGCCGAGGCCATGGCACGCACGGGAATCCCCCGCAAGGCTTAGCAGCCTCACAACGCATTTACGACGGCGACCCCCACCTTTCGGTGAGGGTCGCCGTTGTTATGTGCTTGAATCCCTAGCGGGCTTCGAGCGCCGCCTTGGCCTTCGGGTCCGAGTCGTTCAGGAACTTCTCGATCCGCTCCGGCTCCTCAGCTTCGCCAATTGCCGACGCTGCCCGGCCCAACGCGTACAGAGCACGCAGGAAGCCCTGGTTGGGCTCGTGCTCCCACGGGATGGGTCCGACGCCGCGCCAACCGTTGCGGCGCAGAGAATCCAGGCCGCGGTGGTAGCCAACGCGGGCGTAGGCGTAAGACTCGATGGTCCGGCCTTCGGCCCAGGCTTCCTCCGCAAGGATGGCCCACAGAAGTGACGACGTGGGGTTCTTCGCCACCAGGTCCAGTGCTTCGTGGCCGAGTGCCAGATGCTGGTAGATCTCGGATTCGGCGGGCAGGAGCGTGGGCTCCGGCCCCATCAGGTTCTTCCGGAATTCGTCGGACATTAGAAGGTCTTGCCAACCGATCCGAGCTGCTGGGCGGCTTCGACGATGCGCGCGGCCATGCCGGCCTCGGCGGAAGCGCCCCAGACGCGGGGGTCATAGGTCTTCTTGTTGCCCATTTCGCCGTCGATCTTCAGCACGCCGTCGTAGTTGGAGAACATGTGGCCGGCAACCGGGCGGGTGAACGCGTACTGGGTGTCGGTGTCGATGTTCATCTTGATCACACCGTAGGAAACGGCGTCAGCGATTTCCTGCTCGGTGGAACCGGAGCCGCCGTGGAACACGAGGTCGAACGGGTTTTCCTTGCCGATCTTGGCGCCAACCTCGGACTGGATCTGCTTGAGCAGTTCAGGACGGAGCTTGACGTTGCCGGGCTTGTACACGCCGTGGACGTTGCCGAAAGTCAGGGCTGTGAGGTAACGGCCGTTTTCGCCGGCTCCGAGGGCCTCAATCGTGGCGAGGGCGTCTTCGGTGGTGGTGTAGAGCTTCTCGTTGATTTCGTTCTCAACGCCGTCTTCCTCGCCACCAACAGTGCCGATTTCAACTTCGAGGATGATCTTCGCGGCCGCAGCGCGTTCAAGCAGTTCGCGGCCGATGCGCAGGTTCTCGGAGAGCGTCTCGTGCGAGCCGTCCCACATGTGCGAGTTGAAGATCGGGTCCTTGCCGGCCTTGACTGCTTCCTCTGAAGCGGAAAGCAGCGGGAGGACGAAGTCTGCCAACTTGTCCTGCGGGCAGTGGTCCGTGTGCAAGGCGATGTTGACGTTGTAGTTCTTGGCAACTTCGCGGGCAAACGCGGCGAAACCGAGGGAACCGGCAACCATGTCCTTGACCGAGGCGCCGGACCAGTAGGCTGCGCCACCGGTGGAAACCTGGATGATGCCGTCGGATTCTGCCTCGGCGAAACCGCGTATCGCAGCGTTCAGAGTCTGCGACGACGTGACGTTGACTGCGGGGAAAGCGAATCCGCCAGCCTTTGCGCGGTCGATCATCTCGGAGTAAATCTCTGGGGTTGCAATGGGCATGGTGACTCCTATGCTGAATTCGTCTGTGGGTTGGTAACCCTGGAGTAGACCGCTTACGGCTAGCACCCATCCTAGCGATATCCGCCGGGACGCCGTGTTTCGGGTCACTGGGGGCTCTTAACACTTCCGCCGAGTCGGCGTTCAGCACGGCAACCCCGATTCATCCACACGATGGATATACTTCTCGGATGGAGAACCCCTCGAACGCCAACAACGAACCGCGCCCCATGTCGGCCCCATCCGGCCCGCCTCCTCCCCCGGCCTACGGCGCCTACCAGCATCCAAACGGCCCTTACCAGCAGCCGGGCACCTTCCCACCTCAGCCGAAACGCACACTGAGCCGTACGGTGATCATTGCCATCGCAGCCGGAGCAGCGGTAGTCCTGGCGGCCGCCACAGTCGGGCTGGTCTTCCTGTTTACGCCGGCTAAAGACGGTGGCACGGCTGCTACTACGTACTTCCAGGCCCTTGTAGACGGGGATGCCAAGAAGGCGTTGAGCGTATCGGATCCGGGTGTCCCGGAGAATGAGGCGGTTCTCCTGCAGGACAACGTCTACAAGGAAGCGGGCCAGCACATTGACGGCTTCCGGATCCTTGAGTCAAAGGGCGAGTACGTCAGGGCCGAGGTAACCCAGAACGGCCGAACGCAGGAGAACATCCTGATGATGACCAAGTCACCTGACGGCGAATGGAAGGTAGGGGCCAAGAACTTCCAGAAAATCCGGCTCAGTTCCAACCGCCCAGTGAAGACGTTCACCGTTAACGGCGTAGACGTAGCGGCCCCTGAGTCAGGAAGCTCACTGACGGGTTCCCAGCTGCTCCTGCCGGCTTTTCCCGGTGAGTACAAACTCGGTATATCCGGTGACAAATACACAACAGTTGAAGAGAAGAAAGCCTTGGTCAGCATCGACCGGAGGATTTCCGACACTTCCGAAACCCTGAAGGTACTGCCCAGCCAGCTCCTCCTGGACGAGACAAAGGCCCTTCTCCAAAAGAAGCGGGATGCATGCATCGCGTCAGCTCCGGCTACTACCACACAGTCGTTCAGCAGCGGTTGTTCCGGATTCAATCTGTACCAGTCCCGCCCCACCCGCAATGTTAAGTGGACCATCGACCAAGAGCCCACCTTCACGCTCTCCCTGTCCAAGGACGTTTGGTACATCCAGTCAGAGGATAAGGGCAAAGCTACGGTTAGCTACGAAGTAAACCGCGGCAACGAGGCCACCCCCAAATGGGAGCCCCATGTTGAGGTGAGGGAAGCCCGCGTCTCAGGTGAGATCCAGATCGTCGACGGAAAAGCGACTCTCAAAGACAATTAGGACCGCAGCTGCCCGGGGCGATACTGACAGCTCGGCTAGCTGACGGGCTGCTGGAACACGTGCCGGCGGACCCACGCGTGCATGGCAATGGCCGCGGCGGAAGCCGCATTCATGGAGCGGGTAGAGCCGAACTGCTCGATGGACAGCGTGGCGACGGCGGCATCGTGCACCTCGGGCGTCAGCCCCGGGCCTTCCTGTCCGAACACCAGCACACAGTTCCTGGGAAGGTCGTAGGTTTCCAGCGGCACCGAATCCGGGAAGATGTCGATGCCGATGACCGCCAGGCCCTCCGCCTCAGCCCACTGGACAAAGTCCTCAACAGTGGGGTGATGGCGGACGTGCTGGTAGCGGTCGGTGACCATGGCGCCGCGACGATTCCACCGGCGTCGACCAATAATGTGTACTTCTTTGGCGAGGAAGGCGTTAGCGGTTCGCACCACTGTGCCGATGTTGAGGTCGTGCTGCCAGTTCTCGATCGCAATGTGGAAATCGTGACGCTTGGAATCCAAATCCGCCACGATCGCCTCGTGCTTCCAGTAGCGATACTGGTCCACCACGTTGCGGCGGTCACCATCCCTCAACAGGTCCGGATCCCAGTGCTCGCCTTCCGGCCAGGCACCCTCCCAAGGCCCGACGCCGACCTCGGCTTTCGGTTCTGCCTCACCTTCCGGTGCGATCTCCAGAGGAGACACGGCAGGCGTGGGCAGGGCTGAGTTGGGGGGAAGGTCAGTCACCCCTCAACTTTAGCCCTGCCCGGTTGCCTGCCTGAGCGCGCGGAGTTGGGCGGCCCTTAGACCATCTTCCACTTATTGATGCGGTAGGAGTTGCCCAACTGCTCAAAGAGTCCGGGGTGGGCGTCCCAGTATTCCTTGTGCCCGCTGACGCCGAGCATCTGCGGGGTTCCCCACGGTGTCACGGAGAACAGGTTCACGGCCTGAATCGCTTCGCCGCGGGCATTGGTGCAGGTGAAGCCAATTACTACGGCTGCACCGCGCCGGAACTCCCGGATTTCCGGCATGCTGGTCTTGAAGTCGGCCGTGCACTTATGGCCCACCAGGTTCTGGGGCAGCTCGCTTGCGGTCATCCCCTTGAAGCGGGCTTCGATGTCCTGGATGGCCTTCTTGACCTCTGCGGGATCCTTGCCGTACTTGCCTTCTTCTGACTCAGCGAAGAACGCGTAGGCGAGCGCAATCCCGTCCCCGTCAGCTTCCACGGTCCCTTGTGCTTTCTTCTGGATCTCCTCACCGGTAGTGGGGTCCTTGGTGATGCCGAACGACTCGTCGTGGGTCCACTCGGCCAAGTACTGGAAGGACGATTCGCCTGTGACCCACTTGCTGAACAGCGGATCACCGTCTGCCGGAACGTTGCTGGGTCCGGCAAGTTCGTTCCAAACTTCAGGCAGGGGGATGGCGTCAGCGGGGATTTCAGAGGAAGCGGAGGCTTCGCCGGAAGGTTCGGCAGAAGGCTCCGCTGCCGCCTCGGACGCCTCGTCGGAGGAAGTCACCGACGGCACCGGACTATCCACCGCCGTGGGCTTGGTCATGGACGGAACCAGCCACGTGAACGTCACCACCAGGGCAATGATCACGACGACGGCCACACCACCCAGGATGAGGAACAACGACTTCTTGTTGTGGTCGCCCGGGTTCTGGCCGGGTCCGCCGGATCCACCAGGTCCACCCGGGTATCCCGGCTGGCCCGGGTAGCCGCCGCCCGGCGGCGGGAAGCCCGGCTGACCTGGATAATCTGGCTGCCCCTGTTGCCCCTGTTGCCCTTGGGGATAGCGATGCACGGTTTCGGCGTACTCGCCGTCGGGGTGTTGCCCGGGCTGGTTCTGTGGCTGCTGCGCCGGGAATGCCTGGGTGGCGGCAGGTTGCGTCGGGAACGCCTCAGTCTGGGCTTCCGGTTGGTACATGGGCTGCGTCTGGCCCGGCTGGTACTGGCTGTGCTGGTCCTTGCCGGTGTCGTAACGCGGCTGCGGCACACCGTCCGGGTTATAGGGAGGCTGCGGTGCTCCGTTGTTGTTGCTCATGACAGGCCCTTTCACATGCGGTAAGTGGGGACCTGCGGGAGCGCGGCGACATACTAATCCACCATGTCGATCCCCCGACCCAAGGTGGTGGCACACCAGCGCCGCAACCAGCGTAGACCAGCCCAACGCGCACGACACAAGTCAAAAGGGTTATCCACATGGGCAGAACTTCCCACATAAGGGGGCTTTCAGGATGTTGGGGCAGCAGATTGGTGAAAGACTGGGTGGCAGTGCACAAACAATCCCAGCCGGAGGCAAATATGGCAGAAGAAACCACGTCCACATCGGTGTACCGGAATGGCCACGAAATCGAATGCTGGCTCACGGACATGGACGGCGTCCTGGTTCACGAAAACCAGGCGATTCCCGGTGCCGCTGAGCTCATCCAGCGCTGGGTGGACACGTCCAAGCGCTTCCTGGTTCTGACCAACAACTCCATCTTCACGCCTCGCGACCTCGCAGCCCGCCTTCGCGCGTCCGGCCTGGAAGTCCCTGAGGAAAACATCTGGACCTCTGCGCTGGCCACCGCACAGTTCCTGAAGGACCAGGTCCAGTCCTCGGACTCGGGCAACCGCGCCTACACCATCGGCGAAGCCGGTCTTACAACTGCCCTTCACGAGGCCGGGTTCATCCTCACTGACACCGATCCCGATTTCGTGGTGCTCGGCGAAACCCGCACCTACTCGTTCGAAGCGATCACCATGGCCGTCCGCCATATCCTGGCCGGCGCCCGCTTCATCGCCACCAACCCGGACGCCACTGGCCCCTCCAAGGACGGCCCCATGCCGGCCACCGGTGCCATAGCGGCCATGATCACCAAGGCCACGGGCCGGGAGCCCTACATTGTGGGCAAGCCGAACCCCATGATGTTCCGCTCCGCCATGAACCAGATCGACGCCCATTCCGAGACCACGGCCATGATCGGCGACCGCATGGACACGGACATCGTGGCCGGCATGGAAGCGGGCCTCCACACGGTCCTGGTGCTCAGCGGCATCACCCAACGCGAAGAGATCGTGTCCTTCCCGTTCCGGCCCAACCAGATCCTGAACTCCGTGGCCGACCTCAAGAGCCAAATCTAAGACAACGAGGACAAACAATGGCTGTGCTCAATCTGCGTCCCCTGGCCGGTGGCCGGATTCTCAGGGGAAGCCAGCCGTTCGGTTTGGATGCCGCGGCGACGTCGAATTTCCTGGCGGAGCACGGCATCCAGGCCATTGTGGACCTGCGGAGTGAGCTTGAGCGCTCTTTGGTTCCGTGGATGGTTCAGAACAACAACGACGGCGTAGGCGTGAGGGGCGCCGTCGTCCCGCCCGCCGTCGAGCTCATCCATAACCCGCTGGACCCGAACGCCATTGCCGGATCACTCCAATCCGTCGAGACGCCCCAGGACCTTGGCGAGCTGTATTTGGGGTGGATCCGGCTGCGTCCCGAGTGGGTGGCCGACGCCCTGCGACCGGTGGCTCGTGGCAAACGCACCTTGGTGCACTGTTCACTGGGCAAGGACCGGACGGGTGTGGTGTCGGCGATCGGGCTCCTGGCAGCAGGTGGAACCGAGGACCATGTGGTGGCGGATTATGCGGCCACCACCGCCAACCTGCCGGATGTTCTGGCAGTCATGGCGGAAACGTGGCGGCTGAGCGTCCCTTCAACACCGGCGGAGTATTTCAGCCCCGACCTCATGGTCCTGCAGAGCCCCGAAGCTGCAATGCGCCATTTCCTGGCCGGCTTTGCGCAGGAGTTCGGCGACGTGCGGAGCTTTCTGCGTGAGGCGGGCCTCACCGCCGTCGAGGTCGAATCGCTGGCTCTGTAATACTTGGGTGGATGAGTAGGACGAACTGGCTCGCTGACGTCAAACCCCTTCCCGGTGGGTGGGTTCTTCGCTCGGCTATCGTCCTGGCAACCATACTTTTCCTGGTGTTGGGGATCCGCTGGCAACAGCACGATCTTTCGTCGTTCCAGGGCTGGTTGGAGCTGGTAGTCCCGTACCTGCCGCTCCTGGCACTCCTCCTCGGCGCCATGCAATCCGCTGTTGCCTGGTGTCTGGCTCTGGCCGTCATCACGGTGCTGGGCGGGGACGCGTCCCTTGTGGTGGCCATGATCTTCCCCACCATGGTGGTGGTGGCCTTCTGTTCCTTCCTTCTTCCGTGGAAGCTTGCCATCAATTTCTCGCTGTTCGTGCCCAGTGTCTTGCTGGGTTTGTACATATCAACTCCGGAGATGGCTGACCAACCGGCCGTTCTGCTGGCGCTGGTGGTCTTCCTTGCGGCCGCGGCATGGCGCAGCGTCAACGTCTACCGGCACCGCTATGAGCAAAGCACACACCACATCCGTGATTTGCAGGAGCAACAGGCGCTAGTCCGGAGTGAGGAACGGACCCGCCTCGCCCACGAGCTTCATGACATCGTGGCCCACGACGTGACCATCATCGCCATGCAGGCGCGGCGTGCCGAGTTCGTGAACGACCCAGCCAAGACATCCCAAATCCTGGAAGGCATAGGGACTGCAGCGCAGCAGACCCTTCAGGATCTGCGTAGCCTGGTGACCCTCCTCAAGGACGAAGAAAGGGACGAGCCGGGAGGCCTCCCACAGATACCGGGCAGTGAAGGACAAACCGCTGGGTTTCTGGACGCTCCTGCCATGTCCGGTGAAACCACTACTGCGGTTGGCTTGGTTCACGATCTGGACGGAGTTGTGGAAGCACTGGACCGTGCGGGCTTCCAGGTTAGTTTGGTGGTCGAAGGTGAAGTAGCCCGCATCCCGGCCAGCCTGCGCCAGGCGCTTCGCCGGACGGTACGGGAAATGGGGACTAATGTGCTTAAACACGCGGACCCGTCCGGGGTGGTGGACCTGCGGTTGGCCGTAGGGGCAGATCGTGTGCAGCTCACATCGGAGAATACAGTTTCCCAAGCCGAGCCGATCATGTCTTCCCGGACTGGGCTTGAGGCGATGAGTGCCCGCTGCGAAGTGTTTGGCGGGTTCATGGACGTGGGCCTTAGCGAGGAGCGCTGGACCACCGCGGTGTCCATCCCGTTGGAAGGATTAGCCTCTTCGAATGCATGATCACATCTGTGGGAAGATGGGCTCCGTGACTGACATTGGGGGATCAGTATGACGCGGGTTTTGTTGGTAGATGATGAGCTGTTGGCCCGGGAGATCCTGCGGGACTATCTCTCGTCCGACCCGTCCATCGAGGTTGTCGGCGAGGCATCTGATGGGCGCGTGGCCGTGGTCCAGGCAGCTGCGCTTCGTCCGGACGTGATTCTGATGGATATGCAGATGCCGGTCATGGATGGCGTGGCTGCAACGGCGCAAATTCATGCAGACTTCCCGGAAATTGCCATCCTGGGGTTGAGCACCTTCTCCACCGATCGCTACGTGGTGGCTTTACTGCGTGCCGGAGCGTCGGGTTACCTCGTCAAGGACACGCTGCCCAAAGAAATTACCGCCGCCATCCATAATGTGATGGCAGGTGAGTCCGTGTTGTCCTCCAAAGTGACACGGCATGTGGTGACTGGGCTGGCGGAGTCCGTCCCTGCCGAAGTTGTTCCGGACCCCAAGCTCGTGGACGCGCTGACCAAGAAGGAGTTGGAGGTAATCCAGCTGCTTGGACGGGGAATGAGTAACCGCGAGATGGCTGCGGAGCTCTTCGTGACCGAATCCACCATCAAAGCACGGTTCGTGAACGTCATGGAGAAGCTCGGCGTGCGGGACCGGGTACAGATTCTTGTTGCGGCCGTTGAGGGCGGGCTGGTGGACCTTAGCCCCGGTTCGCGGTCAAGGCTGGATTCCTGAGGATCACCACGCACTAGCTGCGTCCAAGGACCTCCTTGATGGGCCGAACCAAGCCCTCGACTGCCTTTTCGATGGCAGCGGAACCCACCCCATCGAGGGACGTGTCCGGGTTGCGGATAAGCTCCCCACCCCACCCCATCACCTCGTAGTGGGCGAGGGACCGTGCCAGTTCAAGCGGGGACTGCCACGCCCGGTTCAGATTTGTCCGCGCAAACTCCCTTGCCTGCTCCACTGCTTCCCAGTGGTCCGCAATCCTGTAGTCCGCCACTGCGGAAAGCGCTGTGTCCAGAATGGCCGTACTGTTGGGCCGGGACGTGATGACCTGCCACATCACTGTCGGTGTGGAGGCCTGCAGCCCCCGGCTGGCTTGGAGTACAGCCTGGTGCCCGGACTGTTGAATCGCGTTTGGCAGCAAGGTTCCCGGTCCTCCGGCCACCAGGCAGATGGCAAGAAAAGTAGCAGCGAACCCAACGTCGCCTGCGGGATCCTGCCCAATGACAAAGGTCTGCTCAAATCCCTGGGCCGTTGTCTGCCTCATGGTGCTCCGGAAGGCAGACCGCGGGACTGGAGGCCCTTCTCCCTCCCGCTCCAACACGCTGTCCTCAAGCTCTTCCAGAACGCCGGAAGAACCCACCACAGCAAGCACGGGATCACCCACTTCCCCTCTTCCCGGGTGTTCGGTATTGATGACATGGTCAAGCCAGCTCCCTACCGCCGCCTCCGGCAGGGTGGCAGTCATGACCACGGCCCCATCGCCGGGCGTCCACGTCAAGGCAACCGGCTGCTTGGCCGGCCCGCAGCGTTCACCTGCCGTGGAAACGGCGCTACGCAGGTGCGGGACGCCGTCGGAAGCGGTTCGCCAGCCCATGGACACCGTGGTGAAGCGGGAACGCCGGTCAACCTGGGCCAGATAGCGGCGAGTGATGATCATCGGAGAACCTCCTCGGAAGGCTGGACGATGACTGACACGGACTCCTGCTCGGCGAGACGCCATGCCGCGGCGGTGACCAACGGCCTGAGCCGCGTGGCGTCGTCGGATATTTTGGCGAGTGTATCCGCCAGCTCAACGGCGAACGTCGGCGTCCCCCTCAGAAGCACGTCGCGGGTGACGGTCCGGGCGAGCCGTTGGTCATCGTGCGTGAACCTTTCCATCCGGAGAACGGCGCGAAGGGCCGCAAGGATCATCACCGCATCATCGGCGATCGCGAGCGCCCGGAATCTCTCGGAAGGGTCTATGGCCTGTCCGGTGTCGTCCACCAGGACGAATAGATCATCCCGGGTCAGGTCCCCCGGGCCAAACAAGCCGGCGCTGGCGTCCAGGCCATCCTGCTGGGACAGCAGCTCAGCTGCCACAAGGTCACCGAGGAGATCCGGGCCTGCGGAGTGACCCAACGCTGCAGCCGTGGCGGAAAGTAAACGAGTGGAGGTGGCTCCGCCGGAACAGATCCTGGACGCCGAACCACCCCTGCGCACGGACTCCTGCACCACAGGGACGACGGGCGCTTGGTCTGAAATTCCAGAGAACGGTGCCGCCAGAAACCGGAGCGTCTTCAGAGGGTCTTCAGATGTCACGGCCGTCAAAACCGCCCCCGAGGGACGATAAAGACGGCGATGAAGTGCGTGTAGCTTTTCACTGGTGACCCGGGATGCCAGATCACGATCTCCGGTGCCGTCATGACCGTTGGCGTGGTCCGCCCAATATTGCGCCGTCAGGTGCGGCCAGGGCAGGATGCCCCCGGGTGCCGGAGCCAAACGCTGCGCCCGTTCTGTGGCCACGGCGTCTATCTGCTCCGCAATCTGCTCCTGGGTCAGTGCGGGCTGGAAGACTTGCTCAACCAAGCGACGTGAGATCTGTTCGAGGTGTCCCGTGGGACCGGACTCGTAAAATTCGGAGTAGTCCATGTGGGTGTTCCCGCCCAGGATTCCGCCGGCTTTCTGAACCGAAGCCTGCCGTTCGGACGCCGTGGTGTTCTCACTGTCTTGGTAGACCATGTGTTCGAGGAGGTGCAGCATGCCTTCCTCCCCCGGCCTTTCATGTCGCATTCCCGCTGGCACGCCCAGACTGACGGAGAGGATGCGCGCGGAGGGATCGTGAACCGCGATCAGCTGTGTTCCCCTGTCCAGCTGCATGCCGTGCACGGCCCGGCCGTCCAATGTGCCAAGAATCGTAGGGGTAGTCATCGCATCTCCGGGGTGGTGTCCGCAGCCGGGCTGGCCAGGTACCAGCCAGCCAAGTGAAGCAGTGCCTTCGCCTGAGCCTCTCCTGCGCCGGCATAGTGGTGCCAGTCGTAGGCATGCTGGGCGATCCTGAAGGCCAATGCCGGGCCGATCTCGGACGGTCCGGGAGCTTTCCCGCAGGTCTCAAGGAACCCTGCGCGCAGTATTTCAAGGGCTGGACGCAGCACAGGGTGGAATGCATGCAGCTCCGCCATCTCCCCCAGCACCCAAGCAATGTCATATTCCGGGTGGGCAAACCCCACGTCCTCGCCGGTGAGGAGCGACCCCGTTGCACCATCAGGGGTCACCACCCAATGGGCCATCCCCGGGTATCCGTGAGCTATAACTTGGCGGGGGCCGGAAAGTACGCGTTTGATCCATCGACGGATCTCTTGCAGGCCGGGGTCGCCCAAAACTTCGCGGGCCGGCTCCCATGCACCTCCCAGCCATACCTCCGCCCGCTGGACGGTTCGTGGAGTACTTCCCGGAAAGTCGATGAGGGAAGCATTTTCATGGAGAACGCTCAAGGCAGTGCCCCATGCCCGCCCTGCCGCCCGGAGGTTTGCGGGCACCCCCGCCGTGATGAGGTCGAAGACCGTTGACCCTGCCGGCGTCGAGTATGAACGGTGGCGATCACCCCCGATGCCTACCACCAAGAGGTCAGCGCCGGGCGCGGGATCGATGCTGATGGGCAGGGACGAGAAAGGGATGGGCGCTCCGACGCCCAGGCTGTGGACCCATTCATAAGCCCCGCCTACCTCGTATACACCGGTGGACAGCAACTCGGTCCGGGTGGAGCGGATGACTGATTTCTGCCGGGAATCCATCGCGGCGCTCATACAGTAGCCGCCTCTTTGGTCATCCCCGCACGGAGGAGCCGTTCCTCTTCCAGCCGGCGCAGCACGGATGGGAACGACGGCGGCACCCAAGCCAGGGCGACGTCGCTGGACTCGCTGGGGCCAGGGACGGGGTCAATGACCAGGAAGTTTTCCGGCATGCGCAGTTTCCCGAGGGTCTCGGCGACGATAGGGCTCGCCAAGGCACGGGGCGGCAAGGCCGGAGCGATGCAGACCTGGGCTTCCGTTGTCATTGCTGCCAGCAAGGACGGCGAATCGGCTATGCCGTGAGCCAGGCGCGATGAGTAGTCAAGGGTTGCCGGGTAGACCAGGATCAGGTCCGCCCACTCTGCCAAATCGATGTGTGCAGCAATGAGCTCTTCCCCCCAGATATCGGCCTGTACACGGGATTTCAAGCGGGACTCAATGCTGTGACGGGTGATGAAACGCTGTGCGGAATCCCGCATGACCACCTTGAATTCCGTTTCCGGCGCCGCTGAAACCGCCCACTCAATCCAGAACGGCATAACTTGGGTGACTGCCGAGCCTGTGAGAATCAGGGCAACCTTGGAGTATCCGAAGGCTTCGAGGGTGAGGTCCGCCCATATTGGACGAGGACTGCTGTCAGTGGTTGTCATGGCAGGTCTCAGCATTCACGAGGGGTGGGTGGGTCAGTTATGGGTCAGGAGGCGCCGGCGTGATGATGTTTCCACCACCTCGCCGGCGCCTTCCCCGTGTTTGAGTTGCCTAGCAGCCCATGGTCAGGGTTGCGCCGATGATCACCCCAGCACAGAACGGCGTGGTGGCCGGCGCGTCGGTGGCAGCGTCGCCGCCGAGCTCGTCAGCAGCCGTGAAGGTGCTGTGCGCACGGGCCAGGTCCGTGAGGTCGGCCTGCGGGATGTTGGTGATGGCGTGAGTCATGCTGGTGTCTCCTTTTGATGGCACCACGTGGTTGGGTGCGTCCGGGGTTGCTACTGGGTGAAAGCTTTTGTTGCGGTGGTGCCAGGGGTGACTTAGCAGCCGGCACCGAGGGTGGCGCCAACAATGATGCCGATGCACAGCGGTGAGGTTGCCGGAGCTTCGGTGGCAGCGTCGCCGCCGAGCTCGTCGGCAGCCGCGAAGGTGCTGTGGGCGCGTGCCAGATCGGTCAGGTTGGCCTGGTGGAAGTTAACAACTGCGTTGGACATGGTGTCTCCTGTTTTCTTTGCTTCCCACTCAGTGGGAATGGGTTTTTTCTTTTTGGGTTCCTCATGGGAGGTTTTTGGGTGCCGGGCAGCGGCGGGCCGCTGCCCGGTTTCATCACTGGCCGGCGTTGTATCCGGGCTGGTGAGGGTTGATGCAGGCCGCATGGGCTTCCAGAACCCAGGCGGCTTGGAGGTCGGTCTTTTCCACAGACGCACGGAGTAGCGCGTCCGTCAGTACCCGCGAGCGGTGTTGTCCGAAGCTGAGCCCCCGGTACCCCGGCCGCGGATCGTTTGGTTCCATGGCAAGTGCCAGGCGGTCGTGGACGCTATGGGTGAAAACCGAGGCAGGGGCGTCCCTCCCGGTGAAGAACCTCAGGGCAGGACGAACAAGGGAAGCCACGGCGTCCGCATGTTTGGCTGACATGTAAATGACCATCGCGTCACTGCGGGGGAAAGCAAGGGATGAGGAGAGGGTCTTGACCTGATGGCCTAGCCCGCTGGCGGCAAGGGCTCCAAGAATCTTCGGCCACATTTCAAGAGCTTCTGCTGCCGTGGAACAGGACAAATAGAGCCTTGAAGCGGCCGCAGGGTTCACGGATCCGTGGGCACCGAGTGCCAGGAGGAACCCGGGGGTGGCGCGGCTTCGCCAACTGGGAACACGCACCCCCACGATCTCATCCAAGGGGTCACGAACCAGGGCCTCTGCGGGAAAGAGGACCTTCACTCCGGATAGCTCCACCACCTGGTGCGGAACTCCTTGGACGGATGTTCCCAGCTGCGTCCTCTTCGACGCCGCCTGAACGGTGGCCGCCTGAACAACCGTACGGTGCGGGATGGCATCAATAAGTGCCGCGGCAAGGTCCTGGTGGCCTGTTCCTGGCACGGTCTCGATGCCTGGGTGCCCTACGTGGAGGTGTGTGTAGATCGCTCCGGCCAATTGCGAACGCAACTCGCTGTGGCTGGTGGCATTAAGGGTGGTGGCGTCTATCCTGGCGGTGAGCCGGCGGGCGTCAACGGAAACCCGGTGTTCCAAGGCCGCCAGTACCTGCTCGAATGACGTGGGCGTCGGAGCGTTGAGCGTGACCGTCATCGAGGTGTCCTTTCGAAACCGAGGGCTTTGACATAGTGGCCAGGTGTTAGCAGTGCCTCGCGCCCAACACCCGCAGCAGCCCGTTCGATGCCGGGTAGCCGGGACACCATCGGGGCCCGGGTGATGGTTCGGTCCACCAGATGCCATCCCAGGTGGGCGGTAGCCCGAACCGGCAGCTCCGGATCGTGGTAGTTGGCATGATCGGCATACGAGGTCCACATCCGTCGGATTGACGGAACAATGGCTGCCATCCGCTCGGCGATGCGTGCCGAGGCGCTCTCGTCGTCGAACCTGGCGGGGGGTGCGGAGGCTCCTCCGCGGGTGGTGACCGTGTCCAGGACCGCCCGGTAGATCCATTCGCCTGCCAGCATTCCCAGGTCCCGGGCGGGATCGCCGAGTCCGAATTCTTCCCAGTCGAGGACGCATAGCTCTCCGCTGTGGACGTGGAACTGGTCAAGTCGCAGGTCGCCATGGATGGGACGTTCCTGGTGTTTCCGTTCCGTGGCCCTTAGCAGCCCCGCAGCGGCGACCAGTTCCCGATCGTTCTGCAGTTCAGCCCAGAGGGCCATCTCCGCCATGGTGAAGTCGAGGTAGCGAGCGTGCGGAACGCCTACTGCGAGCATTTCCACCGGCGGGCTGGGAGGTGCGGAGCGCTCCAATCCGGCTGCGGGCCCGGAGTGGAGCCGGGCGAGCAACGCGCCGGCTTCCTCCGGGAAGCTGTCCGGCATGGTCTCCTCCACCAGCAGCTGCGCCAGGCTGGTTCCTGGGCAGTGCTCAAAAACCAGGAGGCCGTTCCCGGTGTCGCTTCCAATGAGCTGTGGCGTTGCCGGCGCGAAGTGGGGGGACTGCTCTGCAAAGGCGGCGAAGGCTACCGAGCGGTCAAAGGCCGCCGGGCCGGAGGCCTGTGCGGAGATCTGCTTGACGAAGACCTTTTCCCCACTCCGCAGCTTCATGTTCCAGGTGCCGTTGCGGCCTGCAAAGGCGGCCGGGGTAATCTCTTCCACTGCCTCCCTGCCGTGGCGTGCAAGGACGGTGGTGGCCACATCGGCCGCGCGGAGGGCGGCCGGCGTGATGGACTGCGGGTGCGGGGCTGTGTCAATCATCATGAGGGTCTCCTTCAGAGCAGCAGGGCGGTTACCGCGTATGCGGCCAGGACACCGATCAACAGAAGGGCCACGTTGCGGAGAAGCTTTTTGGTGGCCAGTGACTGGTTGCGCTTGTTGTCAGACATGGTTTTTCCTATCTGGAGAGACCCAATGATTCGGGCTTGTGGACTAAGTGACGGGGTGGGGGTTAGGCCATCTCGTCGGAGGTCAGGGATTGCTGGAGCGAGACACGGGAGCCGGTGCGCAGGGCGTTGTTCCGGTAAATCACGGTGGCCAACCAGAACAGGGCAGGTATCGCTGCCACCGATACGCCGGCGGCAAGCACCATCTCCCAGGCGGACACGTCTTCCAGTGCGAAGCGCATCGGCATGAGGTAGGAGGAGAACAGCGGCACGAAGGACAGTCCTTCCAGCCACGGGTTCCCCATGTTCATGGGCAGGACGTAAAGGGAGACCACCAAGAGCACCATCTGCAGGACGGACAGCGGCATGACCGCCGTGCCCAGGTCTTCTTGCCGGGACACAGTAGAAGCCAGCGTGGTGTTCAAAGCTGCGAATATCACGTAGCCCAGGAGGAACCAGAGGAGGAACCACAGCAGGCTCGGGCCTACGGCGACGTTGATCAGGGACCAGCCCCCCACCACGCTGAACCCCACCACGGCGGTTCCGCCGATCGCCAGCAGCTGGACAAGGGTGACCAGCCCTATGCCGATCATCTTTCCGGCCAGCAACGGGACAATGCCGATCTTGGTGAGGAGGATCTCCACGATCCTGGATGACTTCTCCTCTACCACCCCGGAGGTCAGGCTCGATGCCGAGTAGACCAGGGAGGCCAGCAATGCGCTGATCATGGCGGTGGCGAAGATGGCCCGAGGATCAAAGTCCATTGCTCCAGCCCCACCCAGCGAATCCACCAGGAACCATCCGCCGATCCCGGCAGCCGCGCCGGCGAAAAGTGCCAGGAGTCCTGTTGCCGTGAGTATTGTGCGGTTACCCAGCCTGGTGAGGACCTCGCGCCGTATGATCAGGCGCGTCTCGCGTAGCCCACTGCCGGACGAGGGAGCGGCGCTGCGGGTGGTGCGATCAAATGTTGTTGTGCTCATTGCGATACTCCAACTTTGTCGAGGGAGCGCTCCGCCCCCGGGGTGGTACCTGGATGGGACAGCATGAATTTGCCGGCAAGCAGATCTGCCAAAGACCTCTGCGCGGACACGATGCTCTTCAGCCCGCCGTGCCGTTGCGCTGCTGCGAGGATTTCGCCGGGCACATCCCGCCCTGAGCCGCCCACGGAGACGAGCACCGTAGTACGGTCGGCCGCAGAGATCTCCACGTTGACGCCGCGGGCCATGGACACTTCGGCGGCGAATGAATCTGCCGCCCGGGAGAAACCGAGTTTCCAGCGGCTCTTTCCGTCATCCTGCAGCTCTACGACGCTGCCGCTTGCCGTCAGTCGACCGCGGTCCAGAATGCATACTTTGTCGCACAGGCGCTCTACGAGCTCCAGTTGGTGCGAGGAGAACAGAACTCCGACGCCCCGGTCTGCTTGCTCCCGGATAAGGCGGGACATCGTTTCGACGGCGAGGGGATCCAGTCCCGAGAATGGCTCGTCAAGCACCAGCAGGGCCGGGTTACCAACCAGGGCGACCGCCAGCTGGACGCGCTGCTGATTTCCCAAGGAGAGGTCCTGAACCAGTGCCTGCTCACGGCCTTGGAGGCCAAGGGAGGCTATGAGTTCGTCTGCAACCCCACGCGCGGCTTCGGGTTGGTGCCCTTCCAGCAAGGCGAAGTGAATGATCTGATCCCTCACCGGCATCTGGGGGTAGAGGCCGCGTTCCTCGGGCATGTACCCGATGCGCCTCCGGTCCCTGGCCGTGATGGGCAAGCCCTCCCAGGTGACTTCGCCGTGGTCCGGGGTCAGCAGACCAAGGATCACGCGCATGGTGGTGGTCTTACCTGCACCGTTGCCGCCGATGAATCCCACGATCTCCCCGCGATGGACCGTGAGGTCCACATCGTGGAGGACCCTGCGGTCACCGAAGCTGCGGCTGATGCCCGTGAGCTGTAGGCCGTTCATACTTCGCTCCTCGAAATTCGTTCTTATTTCCTGTCAAGAACGACGCTACGGAGGATCGGGTATATCCACCCTGTACTCGAGTACAGAGCTCACTTGTACAAAAGTTCACCTAGGCCGGGCGGATGACCTTGCCATTCGGTTCTTGGTATGACGGTTCCCGGGGCTCAGGCGGGAGCGGCTGGAGCTCATCCTGCACGCGTTCCAGCAGTGGCCGGTAGATGCCCCCGTTCCACTGCGGGCTGGCGTGGGCGGGCCGGGCGCCTTCCGTGCTGAGCGTGGGCATCACCATGTTTGGCCCGAAGACCTTGCTCCACCCCGCACGCGCCGACTCATAATCCACGGTGGCGTCCTTGGCATTGCCAATGAAGGCCATCTTGGCCCCACCGATTTTTCCTGCCAGCCGGAGGCCGTCGAAGTGGTAAATGTACGCCGATTCCGTTTGTATCAGCACGCTGGAGGGGGCGATCGGCGAGAGCTGCTCCAGGGATTGATCGAGGATTTGCCGCCACGTCCGCTCATCCTTATGCGCCACGCGCTCCCCCAGTTCATAGCCCCCGCGCAGGACCGACGGGATCCGGAAGCCATTCTCGTAAAGGAACACCACGCCGTCGAACCAGCTCTGGTCCAGGACATCGGCGCGGCTGAAGGGACTCGAATCCAGGACGATCAATTGCGTCTCGACGCCGTGCAGCTCCAGCAGGCGGGCAGCTACCTGGGTGGCGAGCATGCCGCCAAAACTGTGGCCATAAAAGTACAGCTTCTCCAGTTTCAGCTCACGGACGTGCAGGATGATTTCGCGGACAATTTCGTCCACGTCCAGTCCCAGGTTGGAATATCCGACGGCGGCAAGGCGGCCCCGCTGATGCAGGGCGGGGCGCAGCGAGTTGAGGATCCATTGAGCCTCTTCCCAACTGGTTTTGTAACCAGGGAAGAGGATCCAGCTGGCTTTGGGAAAGTAAACGTCCGAGTACGGATCCGGCACACGGAGGATCTTGGTGGCTCGCCGCTCGGCCTGCACACGACGGGTGAAAAGCATGTCCGCTGCGAGCGCCCCCGAAGCCCCGGCGGTGATGAGGAAGTTACGGCGGGACGTTTTCTTCAACCGGGCAGCGTAGGGAAGGATCCGGGCCCATGAGCCCGGATCCGCTGCCTTCTCCGGTTCCTCGCTCACCGGTGCGGGGAGGTTTTCAGTCACCTCCGGCGGCGCCGGGAGCTTCCCTACCTGAACGTCCACGCAGCAAGCATAGGCTTAGTCGAGGCCCAGTTCATCCTTGCCGAAGGCGAAGAGGTACGGCACTCCGGTTTCGGCTTCAATCTTCTCTTTGGCGCCGGTGTTGCGGTCAACGATTACCGCTACAGCTACTACGTTGCCGCCCGCCTTGCGGACACCTTCGACGGCGGTCAGTGCGGACCCGCCGGTGGTGGATGTGTCCTCGAGGACCACCACGTTGCGGCCTTGAACCGAGGGACCTTCCACTTGGCGGCCCATGCCGTAGGACTTCTGGGCCTTGCGGACAACGAAGGCGTCCACGGCACGGCCGGCGTCGGCAGCAGCGTGCATCACGGCGGTACCCACGGGGTCGGCACCCATGGTGAGCCCGCCGGCGCACTCAACTGAAACGCCGGCGTCGTCGATCATTGCCAACATGACCTGACCCACCAGCTTGGAGGCCTCGTGGTGCAGGGTGATGCGGCGGAGGTCGATGTAGTAGTCCGCTTCCTTGCCGCTGGAGAGGATCACCTTGCCGCGGACCACCGCCAGTTCTTTGATGAGTTCAAGAAGGCGGGCGCGGGCTGCAGCAGTATCAGGCGTGGAAGTCATGGCTCCTAGTTTAGTGGGGCCGCCGTAGTTGCGCGGATCACTAAGCGGGGGTTGACGATCTGGTCGCCCGCTCCCCCGTCCCCGTCCAGTTGCCGCAGCACCGCCTCCATGCATCGGCGGCCGAGTTCCTCGAAGTCCTGTTTGATGGTGGTGAGCGGCGGCATGAAGAACTCAGCCTCGGGTTGGTCGTCGTAGCCCACCACGCTGATGTCCCCCGGGACGTGCAGGCCGGATTCCTGGACAGCACGGAGTACACCCACCGCCATCTGGTCGTTGGCGACGAACACGGCAGTGACGGTGTGCTGCTGTATGAGCTCAAGGCCGGTGCGGTAGCCGGAGGCCGCATCCCAGCCACCCCGCAGCAGGACGTCGGCGTCCAAACCGGCATTTTCCAGCGACTCCTGCCATCCCGTGATGCGCTCGGCGGCGTCGATCCAGTGGGGCGGGCCGGAAATGTGCGCAATACGGCGGTGGCCCAGGCCGATCAGGTGATCAACCGCGAGGCGGGCTCCCAGCCGCTGGTTCAGGGATGCCCCCGTCAACTGGTTGCCGGCGCCTGCCCCGACGGCGACGATCGGCACGGGAAAGGAAACATCGCGCAAGGCGGCCAGGACATCCGGATGCGGGACCAGAATGACAATCCCGTCCACGGACTGGTTCCTGAAGTGCGCGATGGCGTCGTTGACGCTCTCGTCGGTCACTTCCCGGAGGTTCGCAATGCTGACGAAGTAGCCCGCTTCCCGACCCGCTTGTTCCACCCCCAGGAGCGTGTTCGCGGGTCCGAACTGGCCCGTCTCGCAGGCAAGCACCCCGATGGTCCGGGAGCGCCGGGTCACCAGGCTGCGGGCTGCGGTGTTCCGGCGGTACCCAAGCTGCGCGATGGCCGATTCCACGCGCTGCTTGGTCCGGACACTGACGTTGGGATGGTTGTTCAGGACACGGGAAACGGTTTGGTGCGAGACTCCCGCCATCTTGGCAACATCACCCATGACGGGAGCTCGCGCCGCTCCCCCTGTGGACATGTGTGGCTACTTCGCGTCGACCGCGACGGGCTCCGCCTTGGCGGGCGTGGACGTTGCGGTTGCCGGCGGGGTGGTCTTCCATTTGAACCGGCGGCCCATGGTGGAGCCTCCACCGGAACCGGTGCGGTTCTTGTTGAAGATGTCGAAGCCGACGGCGAGCAGCAGCACCAGGCCCTTGATGAGCTGCTGGTAGTCGGTGCCCAGGCCAAGGATGGACATGCCGTTGTTGAGGACGCCCATGATCAGGCCGCCAATCATGGCTCCGGCTACTGTTCCGATGCCACCCTGCACTGCGGCGCCACCAATGAAGGCCGCAGCGATGGAGTCGAGTTCGAACCCGGTACCACCGGCGGGCTGCGCCGAGTTCAGGCGGGCCGTGAAGACCAGTCCTGCCAAGGCCGCGAGGACACCCATGTTGACGAAGAGGCGGAAGGTGACCTTCTTGGTCTTGATGCCCGAGAGCTCGGCTGCGTGGAGGTTGCCGCCGATCGCGTAAGTGTGGCGGCCAAAGATGCTGTTGTTCATCAGTGCCGAGTACACGATCACCAGGACAGCAAGGACGATCAGGACGATCGGGGTGCCACGGTAGCTGGCCAGGAGGAAGGTGATGATGAGCATCAGGACTGCGATGAACCCGTTCTTGACGGCAAACCAAGCCATCGGTTCATTTTCAAGGTTGAACTTGCGGCGAACCCGGCGTTCCTTGAGGGCCTGGAAAAGAATGGCTGCAGTACCGCCGACGCCCAGGATCACTGTCAGCCATTCCAGGGCGGATGTGCCGCCGGAGATGTCAGGCAGGAAGCCGCCGCCCAGGGCACGCAACTCGTTCGGGAACGGGGTGATCTGCTGGTTTTTGAGGGTAATGAGGGTCAGGCCGCGGAAGATCAGCATGCCTGCAAGGGTGACGATGAAGGCCGGGATACCTACATAGGCAATCCAGTAGCCTTGCCACGCACCCACCAACGCACCCACCAGGAGGCAGGCCGGGATGGCGAGCCACCACGCCCAGCCCCAATGGACGATCATCACGCCAGCAACAGCGCCGATGAAGCCTGCGATGGAACCGACGGAGAGGTCGATGTGCCCGGCGATGATGACCATCACCATGCCGATGGCCAGGATCAGGATGTAGCTGTTTTGGACCACCAGGTTGGTGACGTTCTGCGGCTGGAGCAGGATGCCGTCCGTAAGCACCTGGAAGAGGATGACGATCAGGATCAGGGCGACGAAGATGCCAACCTGGCGGAGGCGGCTTGTGAGGAAGCCAAGGGATTCTCGTAGGGCGGACATGTTCGCTATTCCTTCTCTTGGGTCATGAAGTGCATGAGGGTTTCCTGGGTGGCTTCGGCGATGGGGACTTCGCCGGTGATGTGGCCTGCGGACAGGGTGTAGATCCTGTCGCAAATGCCCAGGAGCTCCGGAAGCTCCGAGGAGATCACTATGACGGCTTTTCCTGCCGCTGCAAGCTCCGCGATGATGGTGTAAATCTCAAATTTGGCGCCGACGTCGATTCCACGGGTTGGCTCGTCGAGGATGAGGACGTCGGGGTCTGAGAACATCCATTTGCTCAGCACCACCTTTTGCTGGTTTCCGCCTGAGAGCTTGCCGGTGATGGCAGCAACGGAAGGAGCCTTGATGTTCATGCTCTTCCGGTAATGGTTGGCGACGGTGGTCTCTTTGTTGCCGTCCACCCAACCTCGTTTGGCCAGCTTGTTCAGTGCAGCCATGGAGATATTCCGTTTGATGTCTTCGATCAGGTTCAGGCCGTAGTGCTTCCGGTCCTCGGTGGCATAGGCGATCCCGTGGTCGATTGCGTCAGAGACAGTGGAGGTGTCGATTTCCTGGCCGTACTTGTAGACCTTGCCCGATACTGCCCGCCCGTAAGTCCGGCCGAAGACGCTCATGGCCAGCTCGGTCCGGCCGGCGCCCATGAGGCCGGCCAGGCCAACCACTTCACCCTTGCGGACGTTGAGGCTGGCGTTGTTCACCACCATGCGGGAATGGTCCTGGGGGTGCTGGACGGTCCAGTCTTCTATGCGGAGGACTTCCTCGCCGATGTTGGGGTTCCGGTCCGGGTACAGGCTCTCCAGGTCGCGTCCCACCATGCCCCGGATAATGCGTTCCTGGGTGATCTGGCCTTGGTCCAGGCGCAGGGTCTCAATGGATTTTCCATCGCGGATAATGGTGACGGCGTCAGCCACCTTGCGGATCTCATTGAGCTTGTGGCTGATGATAATGCTGGTGACGCCCTGGCCCTTGAGGTGCAGGATGAGGTCCAGCAAGTGGTCCGAGTCTTCGTCGTTCAACGCAGCGGTGGGCTCGTCCAGGATGAGGAGCTTCACCTCTTTGGACAGCGCCTTGGCGATTTCCACCAGTTGCTGCTTGCCCACGCTGATGTGCTGGATGGGGGTGACCGGGTTTTCACTGAGGCCAACACGTGCCAGCAGTTTGGCGGCTTCAAGGTTGGTCTTCCGCCAGTCCACCCAGCCGTTCCTGGCAAGCTCATTCCCGAGGTAGATGTTCTCGGCAATGGACAGGTACGGGCTCAGGGCCAGTTCCTGGTGGATGATCACGATGCCGCGCTTCTCGCTATCGGTGATGCTCGAAAATTCGCAGGGTTCGTTCTCGAAGAGGATGTCGCCGTCGAAGGTGTTGTGGGCGTAGACCCCGGACAACACTTTCATGAGGGTGGACTTCCCTGCTCCGTTCTCGCCGCAAATGGCATGAACCTCACCACGGTTGACGTCCAGGGTGACGTCCTGAAGGGCTTTTACCCCGGGGAAGGTCTTGGTGATTCCTCGCATTTGAAGAATGGGTACGTTCATCGTCAATTCCCGCTGACTGGTTGGAACTTGGCCCGGGCCGAGGACTCGGGCAGGCTCTATGGGAGGCTGTGGCCCCGCCGCACTGCGTACAGCAACACAGAGGTTTGGGGCCACAGACCGGGGACGTGATTACTTGACGTCGGCTTCCTTGTAGTAGCCCGAGTCGATCAGTTCCTTTTGGAAGTTGTCCTTGGTGATGATGACGGACTTCAGGAGGAAGGCCGGGACAACCTTGACCTTGTTGTTGTAGGTCTTGGTGTCGTTGGTCTCCGGTTCGGTGCCCTTGAGGACGGCGTCAACCATCTTCACGGCCTGTGCGCCGAGCTGGCGGGTGTCCTTGAAGATGGTGGAGTACTGCTCGCCGGCGATGATGGACTTCACGGAGCCCTTCTCCGCATCCTGGCCGGTGACTACCGGCAGGTTGCCGGTGGAGTAGCCGCCGGTGCTGGTCAGCGCGGAAATGATGCCGATGGACAGGCCGTCATACGGGGAAAGCACACCGTCCAGCTTGGTTCCGGAGCTGTAAGCGGAGGTGAGGATATCTTCCATGCGCTTCTGGGCAACAGGTGCCTGCCAGCGCAGGATGGCTGCCTGCTCGAACTTGGTCTGGCCGCTGGGAACCTTCAAGGTGCCTGCATCCATGTAGGGCTTCAGGGTGTCCATGGCACCGGTCCAGAAGAAGTTGGCGTTGTTGTCATCCGGGCTGCCCGCAAAGAGTTCTACGTTGAACGGGCCCTTGCCTTCAACTTTGTTGCCGCTGGCGTCAACCAGGCCCAGGCCGGTCAGCAAGGAAGTGGCCTGCTGAACACCCACGGTGTAGTTGTCGAAGGTGGTGTAGTAGTCAACGTTCGGCGTTCCGTTGATGAGGCGATCGTACGCGATCACCTTGACGTTCTGCTCTTTGGCCTTGGCCAGGACGTCTGTCAGGGTGGTGCCGTCGATCGCTGCGATGATGAGCGCTTTGGCACCCTTCGTCAGCATGTTCTCGATCTGGGAAACCTGTGTGGGAATGTCATCGTTGGCGAACTGGAGGTCCGTCTTGTAGCCAAGGTCCTTCAGGGACTTCTCAACGTTGGCGCCATCGGCGATCCAACGCTCGGACGTCTGGGTGGGCATCGAAATGCCAACCAGCGAATCGCTGGGATTTGCACTACTGGTGGACTCGGCCGAGCCCCCGCGACTACCGCAGCCAGTGGCTCCAACAGTCAAGGTAAGGACAACCGCTACGGCGCCCAGGAGTTTCTTCAATCTCACGATGCTCTCCTTCCGCGGCAGCATTGCCGCGAACTCTGATGCAGCCGGAGCATCTGCGCGTCCGGCACGGTGAAGCGTTATATGGTCTGCGGCCAGTTGAATGCCGCATGCCACGAATATGTAATGCGAATGCCATTGTGAACGCTAACAATACCGCTGGTCAAGTGCCGTGGATCACGAAATGATTGCAGACTAGAACCGCTCCCAAGACTCTTGACATGAAACGTTGTTAGCGTTCACAATTGGCGGTTTCACCGAATAACGCAAAAAGCCCGGCACCGCCTTGTGGGCAGTACCGGGCTAACGCCTGCTGTCAGAGGCGGGTGTCGAACGAATCGCAGAACACGTTCTGGTTGAACGTCCCCTGGAATCCGGACTCTCCCTGGATCTTTTGGATCGTTGCGCGAATGGCCTCGCGTGTTGCTGCGTGGGCGTGAATGGCGGTCTTGACCATAGGCACATCGATCAAGTGGTTCGGCTGGTTCAGTGAGACAAACACCGTGGGAACCTCCGTGGCGTACCAAGGGATCTCGGCGGCCATGGGCGAGGACCACTTGATCCGGATGGAGGCCTCCTGCGCGAAGCCCTTCACATTGGCAAAGACGAAGGCGGCGTCGTATCGCTCCGCATAGTCGCCGGTGGCTTCCTCGGACAGGACCCGCATGAAGTTCATGCCGGCCTCTCCCGCGGCCTCACGTTGCTCAGCGGTCTGGAAGACGCTGACCTCAAAACCTGCGGCTTCCAGTTCTTCCCGGACGGTATCCAGGTAAGCCAGAGGATCTGCGCGGGTGAAGTCGGCGCCCCCGGAGATGCCGTAGAGACGGATTCGCGGATGGGTCCGAGGCGTGATCGGCAGGTTGCGGGCAGTGTCCTTCACCAGCGTGACGGTCTTGTCAGCGATGTCAGCAGCTATGGCCCGGTGGGCCTCGCTGCCGATAACAGCCAAGGCTTCGGCCGCCGGAACCAACCGTTCCCGCGAAACGAGATGCAAGCCCAGGCTCGCCTTCAGGCCAAGGGTCCGCCGCAGGGCATCCTGCAAACGTCCCTCGCTGATGACCCCGGACTTGTAGCCATCCAGCATGTACCCGAAGTCCTCCTCGGGGTTCCGGAAGAACAGGAACATGTCGCAGCCCGCTGCGATGGTGGCAGGAACCAGGTCCTTGCGCTTCATGGTCTGAGTCAGGCCCACCATCAGGGACGCATCCGTCAGGACCAGCCCGTTGAACCCGAGTTCCCCACGCAAGAGGTCCTGCAACAACTCCGGCGCCAGCGTGGCAGGCAGGATGTCAGCGTCCGACAAGTCTGGCCGGAAATGCCGGGACACCTCTGGAGCACCAATATGGCCCACCATGATGGACTGCACGCCGTGCCCGATCATTTCGCGGTACACGTGCCCGTAGCTGGCGTTCCACTCGTCGTAGCCCAGGGTGTTGTAGGACGTGACCACGTGCTGGTCCCGCTCATCAATACCGTCACCGGGGAAGTGCTTCATGGCGCAGACGGTGGGTGATTCGCTGATGCCGTCGAAGTACTCTTTTGCCCGTTCCACCACTATGTCCGGGGTGTTTCCGAAGGCCCGCGTGGAGATGACCGTGTTCCGCCAGTTGTAGTGAATGTCCACAATCGGCGCGAAGGCCCAGTTGCAGCCCAGCGCAGCAGTTTCGACGCCGGCCACCTGGCCCATCTGCCGTGCAATGGTCTTGTCCGGGTGCGAGCCTGCCTGCAGGTGCGTGGAAACGAACGTGCCGTCGTCGCAACTGCCGGAGCCCCCCATTTCCGGATTGGAGGCGATCAGCAGCGGAATGCGGGTTTTGGACTGGGCGTAGCGGATGTGTTCCTGCACGGCTGCAGAGGGCCCCGGCCGGTACCGCATGCCGCCTACGTGGAAGTTCTCCAGCACGCCGTCGAGGTACTCCGGGGAGTAATCGTTGTTGTGGTTGATGAAGAGCTGGCCGATTTTCTCTTCCAGCGTCATGGAACCGATGGTGCTCTCCACCCACTCCACCGCGGCGTCGTCCAGGTTGTAGGGAGCAGCCGTCAAGTCCACCAGGTGCGGCCCGGCAGACGCAGCGGACTTGCCTGCCAGTGCGGCATGTACGTCATTCACGATGTCCTCCACAGGCAGTGCGATGTCCACAACGATCCCGGCTTCGTCGTCCGCGAGCGGTTCCAGCGTAGCCAGTTGTGAGTCCAGCAGCGAGGCCGGCATGAAGTGCCTGGGACGGGCAGTCATGCGGGCATTTAGCAACTCCCGGGTGCCGTGCAGGTGCACGAACACCACGGATGGATCGGCGCTGCGGATGATGTCCCGGTAGGAGCGCTTGAGCGCGCTGCACGCGATGACAAGAGCAGAGTTCGACGCCGGGAATCGTCTGCCGATTTCGGCCAGCCACGGTGCGCGGTCGTCGTCGTTCAGCGGAGTACCCGAGGCCATCTTGCTGATGTTCGCCTGGGGGTGCAGCGAATCGCCGTCGAGGAATCCAGCACCAAGGCGTTGGGCGAGGGCCGCACCCACGGTGCTCTTTCCGCAGCCTGCAACGCCCATCACCACAATGTGGTGGCGGGGTTGCGCTATATCAGTCATGACCTCTCTACCAGTCATGAACCGTGCCATCCACGAGGCGGTTGTACGGCAGGTAGGCCTGCTGGTACGGGAACGCGGCGGCGGCTTCTTCGTTGAATTCGACGCCGATGCCGGGTTCGTCGCCGGGGTGCAGGTAGCCGTCCTTGAAGGTCATGGACTGCTGGAAGACCTCGTTGGTCTTGTCCGAGTGCTGCATGTATTCCTGGATGCCGTAGTTGTGGATGGCCAGGCCCACGTGGAGCTGGGCGGCGAAGCCCACCGGGGAGATGTCCGTGGGGCCGTGGAAGCCGGACTTGATCTGGTACTGGGCCGCGAAGTCCATGACCTTTTTCAGCGGTGAAATGCCGCCGAAGTGGGTGGATGCAGCACGAACGTAGTCGATCAGCTGTTCTTTGATGAGGGTTTGGAAGTCGAACACGGTGTTGAAGATTTCGCCGATGGCCAGCGGGGTGGTGGTGTGCTGGCGGACCAGGCGCAGGCCTTCCTGGTTTTCGGCCGGGGTGCAGTCTTCCAGCCAGAAGAGGTCGTACGGTTCCAGGGCTTTGCCGAGCTTGGCGGCTTGGATGGGCGTCATACGGTGGTGGCCATCGTGAAGCAGCGGGATTTCCGGGCCGAACTCGTTCCGGACGGCTTCAAACACGGTGGGCAGGTGGCGCAGGTAGGCGCGGGTGTCCCAGTCCTCTTCCTGCGGGAACGCGCCACGGCCGGCGGGCTCGTAGTCATAGCGTTCGCCCGAGGCCTGCGCCTGTGCGGCCACACCGTATACGGCTTTGATGCCGGGGATGGCGGTCTGGATGCGGATGGACTTGTAGCCCAGTTCCAGGTGCTCACGAACGGAGTCGAACAGCGAGGGAATGTCAGCGCCGGACGCGTGGCCGTAGGCCCGCAAACCGTTGCGGGAAGCGCCACCCAGCAGCTGGTACACCGGCATCCCGGCGATCTTGCCCTTGATGTCCCACAGCGCCATGTCGACGGCGGCAATCGCCGCCATGGTCACGGGGCCGCGGCGCCAGTATGAGCTGCGGTAGAGGAACTGCCAGGTGTCCTCGATCCGGTGCGGATCCTTGCCGATGAGCAGCTGCGCCACGTGCTCCTTGAGGTAGGCAGCGACGGCGAGTTCACGGCCGTTGAGCGTGGCGTCACCGATGCCCGTTACACCGTCCTCCGTGGTGATGCGCAAAGTAACAAAATTACGGGACGGGCTGGTCACAAAGACTTCAGCGGCAATGATTTTCATGGTGAGGGAGTCCTTCCGACGGGGTCTAAGCGTGCGACGTAGTGGCAGCAAACGAATCCAGCTGCCCGTGGATTTGCGAAACAGCGGCAGCGTCGTTCGCCAGATCAGTGCTGATGAGCTCTAACAACACAGCGGTGCGGTGTTCGCCGTCGAGCGATTTCGCATCCTGTATCTCAGCGGCCAGCGGGTCGTGGAGCTCGGCAGTGGAGGACACGTACGCGAGCCAGGCAGCGATCATCCGGGCTGCGCCATCGCCGGAACGTCCCGCAGCGCGTTCGGCGGCCAAGACGGGCAAGGCACGCATGCGCAGCTTGGTGGTTCCGTCCATGGCGATCTGGGTCAGGTGGTGGGCGATCCTGGAGTTTCCGAAACGTTCCAACAAGGCCTCTCGATACGCTGGGATGTCCAGCGCATCATCGGAGAGGTGCCGGGCAGCTTCGTCCCAGAATGCTTCCACAGCGTCCAGGCAGAGGTCATCGGCCAGCGCTTCCGCCACGGTGGAATGGCCCCGCAGCAGCCCTGCGTAGGCCAGGATCGAATGCGAGCCATTGAGCAACCAGAGCTTCCGATTCTCGAACGGCTCAATGTGGTCCACGAACATAGCCCCGGCGTCTTCCCATTGGGGCCGCCCGGCCGGGAAGTTCCCGCTGAGGATCCAGTTGTGGAACGGCTCGGTGACCACTACTGCCTGGTCCCGGTAGCCGCAGGAGGCCGCAACGACGTCGAGGTCCGCCTGCGTTGTCCGCGGCGTGATGCGGTCCACGGAGGTGCTGACAAAGCTGACATTGGCGTCGATCCACGCGGCCAGTCCGCCGTCCTTGGCACGCGCCAAGGAGCCAACCGCTTGCCTCGCCACGTCGCCGTTCTCTGCAAGGTTGTCACAACTGACGACGGCGATAGGCCCGCTTTCGGCGTCCCTGCGGGCGGCGAGAGCCGTCACCAAACGAGCCAACGGCGTCGAACCTTCAGCGCTGCCGGCTATATCCGCCGCATAGGCAGATTCAGTGATGGTCAGCGTAATCACTGCCGTGGTAGGTGCGGCCACAAGCTCGGTCAACCGTCCGACGTCGGCACCATCTACGGCCTCAACAATGCTGCCAACTACTTCAAAGGAGTCGCCGCCGCCCGACCGTTCCACCACCGTGAACACGCCGTCCTGTTCTGCCAGGACATCGGCAGCATCCGGACGGCGGCCGGTGAACGCCGCGATCCCCCACTCCCCCGCGTCACCAGCGTGCTGCGTATACCACGCCTGGTGGGAGCGGTGAAAGGCACCCAAGCCGAGATGGACCATGCGGATGGGCGGCTTGGGCCGGGTTCCGCGGCTGAGCAGCGGAAGCCCTTGGTCCCCGGTCATAGTTTGAAAACCCTTCGCGGTGAGGAATCCACGACGTCGACGATCAACTCGTGCGCGCGGTCTTCCGTGACGCGGTGCTCGGCTACAAGGCGCGCTAGGAAGGAGGCTTCAATCCTGCGGGAGGCGTCATGGCGTGCGGGGATGGAGCAGAAGGCGCGGGTGTCATCGATGAAACCCGAGGACCGCGAGAAGCCGGCGGTCTCCGTAACTGCTGAGCGGAAGCGCAGCATGGCGTCGGGTGCATCGAGGAACCACCACGGCGCGCCGATGTAGACGGATGGGTAGAAGCCGGCCAGGGGCGCGAGTTCACGCGAGAAGACAGTCTCGTCGAGGGTGAAGAGCACCAGGTGGAAATCCTTGGCCGTGCCGAAGTCCTGCAGCAACGGACGGATGGCCTCGGTGTAGTTCACGGCGAACGGAATGTCGTGGCCGGTGTCTGCCCCGAATGCCTCGAACGTGGGCTGATGGTGGTTGCGGTACGAGCCTGGGTGGATGGTCATGACCAAGCCGTCCTCCACGGACATCCTGGCCATCTGGTACATCATGTGGGCTTCGAACACGTCGCGGTCATGGGTTGTCGCCTGGCCGGAACGGGCTTTCTCGAACAAAGCTTCCGCGTCGGCCTCGTCCAGCTTGATGGTGGCCGGGGTTCGGACACCGTGATCCGCGGAGACCGCTCCATGGTCCACGAAGTAGCGGCGACGATTCTCCAACGCGGTGAGGTACCCCCGGTAGCCGCTGCCGCCGTCGGACGCCTCGGAGATGATCCGCTCCACGTTGGCGGCCCACTGCGGGTGCGCGATGTTGATGTAAGCATCCGGCCGGAACGTGGGAAGCACCCGGCTGTGGAACGAGGGATCCTCGGCGAGTGCACGGTGGCTATCCAGGTTGTCCAAGGGGTCATCAGTGGTGGCAAGGACTTCGATGTTGAAATCCTTGAACAGCTCGCGCGGACGGAATCCAGGTTCCGCGAGTTTGGCAGAGATCGAATCGAAGCTGGCATCGGCCTCCTCCGCGCTGAGTTCGCCGCGCCAGCCGAAAACTGACTCGAATTGGGTTCGCAGCCAGTACCCGGACGCGGTGCCGTCGAACAGGGGCCATGCCGTGCAGAAATGCCGCCAGATCTCGCGGGGTGTGGCGTTGCCTGGCTGGAGTTTGTCCAACCCGACTCCCGAGGCATGGATGAGGCGCGTGACGTAGTGGTCCGGAGTGACCAGCAGGGCAGCAGGATCGGGGAACGGGGTGTTCTGCTCGATGACTGCAGCATCCACATGGCCGTGCGGCGAAATGATGGGCAGGTCCTGGACGCGCTGCAGCAGTTCGCGGGCGATGCCGCGGGTGCCTGGATCTGCCGGCAGCAGGCGGTCGGGATGGGTGGCGAGGGACATGGCTCAGCCTTTCGAGACGAAGTCGGCGTGGCCGGCAACGGCAAGTCCGGCGAGGGATGCGGCGCGGCGCAGGAAGTCCAGGTTTCCGGCCGTCCGCTCGGCGAGGGGAACGTCAGTGGAGAAGTCCTCCACGGTCACCCAGTCGTCGTAGCCCGCGTCGGCGAGCGCCTTGAAGTAGGTCATTACGTTGCCAATTCCTGCTTCGAGGGGCGCCCATTCGCTGGCCCAGACGGCACCGCCGGCGGGATCGCGCTGGTCTGTGAGAACCCATCGGGCGTTCTTCACGTGGACGTGGGCAAGGTAAGGGCCGAGCAACTGGAGCGCGGGTAGCGGCGACTCCCAGCCTTCGATCAGGAGGTTTCCGAGGTCATGAATAACGCCTACATGCTGCGGATCGAGGCCTTCCAGGAGCCTGCGCGCCGATGACGCCGATGCGGTCACCGTTCCGTGATGCAGTTCCACCAGCGCTTTGACACCGTGGTGGGCTGCCCGCTCCGCAACCCATTCGTAGTGTTTCCGGGTGGCGTCGAACAGTTCGGGGTAGGACAGGCCCGTCGGTTCCTCGCCGCCCATGGTGGAGTTGCCCAGCGGAAGGACATTGACGCGGACTTGCCTGGCACCCAAAGCGGCCGTCGCCGCGAGGACGCGATCCACGTCGTCGTGGTTGTCGCAGCGGGCGTAGCCGCCCAAGCCTGAGAACTCCAGGCCGGCGTCGGCGGTGATCCGCGCGATGTCCGGGAGTGATTCCTCAAGTCCGGTCAGGGGCCACGTGGCCTTGTTCCCTGCCCAGAAGCCTGGTTCAGGGGCGTCGGACTGGTCCGTGACCCGCCATTCGATGCCGTGCCATCCTTGGGCTGACAGTTCCGTTGCCGCTTCCTGGGGAGTCCACTCCGGGGTCGAGGCTGTGAAAACAGAGAACTTCATGCCGTGACCTCCTCAAGCCGTCCATTGCCGGTCTGTACCTGGACGTCGTTGTATTTGCCTGCAGTGACGTCGGAGATGAGGACCGGGTGGCCCAACGTGGCCGAGACGTACAGCGCGCGGACGGTGGCGAGGGCGGTAACGGCGTCCTTGATGGTGACGCCGGCGGGCCGTCCGGTCCGGATGGCCTCCACAACGTCGCGGTACTGGCGAATGTGCCCGGCCGGGTAGAGGGTTGGATCCAGGTTGGTCCGGGTGGCCGGTTCAGCGAACCTGGCGAGTTCGGATTCGGCCTGGTTGCTTGCGCCCGGGAGGCCCATGGGTCCGCTTTGGGTCTCTTCGTCCGAGGCGGCTGCATGGAAGTACTCGAGGTTGTCGTTGTCGATCACGGCAGAACCCTTGCTGCCCATAACCTGCAGCCGGACGGTTAGGCCCGGGTACGCGGCTGTGGTGGCGTGGAGCACGGCAAGGGCACCGGATTCGAAGGTGATGGTGGCAACGGCGGTGTCTTCCACCTCAACATCCGTGTGCGCCAAAAGAGCGGTCTTGGCACTGATTTCCAGCGGACGGCCAAGGAACCACAGCAACAGATCCACGGTGTGGACGCCCTGGTTCATCACAGCTCCCCCACCGTCCATTGCCCACGTTCCACGCCAAGCGCCGGAATCGTAGTAGCCCTGGCTGCGGTACCAGCTCACGGAGGCGATGGCTGACGTGAGGCGCCCAAAGCGCCCGGCACGGCGGGCCTCGTCCACCACGATGCTCGCGGGATCGAAACGGTGCTGGCTGATGACGCTCGCAACGAGTCCTTTGGCTTCCGCCGTTTTGGCAGCGGCGAGGATCTCGTCCGCGCGGTCCAGGTTTACGTCCAACGGCTTTTCGATGACCACGTGTTTGCCGGCATCAAGCACCTCAAGGGCTTGCTGGATGTGCAGTCCGCTGGGGGTAGCGATGATGACGAGGTCGACGTCGGCGCCTGCGAACGCTTCGGCCAGGCTTCGGAAGGTGGCCGGGCGGGCGGCGCCGTTGTCCTCGATGTGCCGGGCCAGTCCTTCGGCGGCTTCGGCGATTTCATCTACCAGCGCGGTGACGCGAAGGTCGGCAATCTCCCCGACGGATGCCGCGTGGGTGCGTCCGATGGTTCCGCATCCGGCGATGGCTACGTTGAGGACAGTTGTGGGGGTTTGCTTGCTCACTTGGTTTCAACTCCTGCTTCGTTCACGACTTTGGCAAAGGCGCGGGCTGCCATCCCGAATGCGGTTGGGCCTGAGAAGCCGCCCAGACCGTGAGCGCCGGCCAAGTGGGGTTCCAGGCTCGCGAATCCTACGAAGCCATCGGCTTTCAACGCCTCCACCGTGCGGAGGAGATCGCCGTCGCCTTCACCGGCGGGGACTACGACGCCGTCCGCGAACCGTGCGTCCTTGACCTGCAGGTACTCGAGGTGGGGACGGAGCTTGGCGTAGCCTTCGTCGAACGGTTTGATGCCCACCTGAACGAAGTTGGCCGGATCCCAGGCCACTTTCAGTGCCGGTGAGGCCACGGATTCGATGATGTCCAGAACGCGATCGGGGGTGTCTCCGAAGATGTCCTTTTCGTTTTCGTGAAGGAGCACAACTCCGGTCTCTTCGGCCACTCCTGCCAAGGCACGCATCCGCTCAATGACGTCATCGCGGATGCTGTCTACTGCGACGCCCTCGCCGTAGTAGAAGGAGAAGATGCGGATGTAGCGGGCCCCCAGGACCTGGGCTGCGTTGGCGGCACGGCGAAGGCGCTCCACCTCGTGTTCCACGGGAAGTGTGACATCAACCTTGCCGATGGGCGAGGCGATGGCAGAGACTCCCATGCCCGCCTTGTCCAGGAGATTCTTCAGCTCTGCCAATTGCTCCGGTGCGAGGTCCACAATGTTGGTTCCCCATGCGCTGCGGACCTCGATGTGGTTCGCGCCCAGGGCCTGGAGCACCGCAATCTGCAGTACCGGGTCGTCGTCGATTTCGTCTCCGAAGCCCGAAAGCGTCCACTCAACTGTTGCTGAACCGGTCATTGCTATTTGACTCCTCCGGCGGTGAGACCGCCCACTAGGTAACGTTGGAAAATCAGGTAGAGAATCACTACTGGTGCCGCGCAGACGAGTGATGCCGCCATCATCTGGCCGTACAGCGGGATGGCGCCGCCTTCCTGCGAAGCTCCGAAGATCTGCAGTGCCACAGCAGCTGTTTGGCTGTCCGGCCGGGTCATCACGGAGGCAAAGAGGACATCGTTCCAGCCGAGCAGGAACGCGAAGATTCCCGAGACCACGATTCCAGGCCAGCTGAGGGGCAGGATGATGCGGACCAGGACGCCAAGGTTGCTGGCGCCGTCGATCCTTGCAGCCTCTTCCAGTTCGCGGGGCAAGCCGCGCAGATAGGTGACCATCACCCAGGTTGAGAACGGCATCGCGAACGTCAGGTAGGTAATGAAGAGGCCCCACTGGGTTCCGATGACCTGGACACCCAGGTAGCTCGCGGCTGATGAGAAAAGGACGAACACCGGCAGAACCATCAGCGTGCCAGGCACTGACTGCAGCGCCAGGAGGCTCCGCAGAATGGTGAGCCGTCCGCGGAACTGGTACCTCACCAGGACGTACGCGATGGAAACGGACATGGCCGCTGACACCACAGCGGTGGCTCCGGCTACGAGCACGCTGTTGGCCAGGCCCTTGGCCAAGCCAACGCTGGACCAGATCTTGGTGTAGTTCTCCAGGGAGAACGTGGATGGCCAGAATTCGCCGTTGGCTACGCCGATGTCAGAATTCACCGATGCCAGGAAGATGTAGGCGACCGGGATCAGCACAATGGCGCTGAGTACCGTCAGGATGATCGCCAGCATGGGGCCGGGCAGGAGGCGTGTCACTTCATGCTGCCGTTTGGAGCCGGGCCGGAACGTAGTCCCGGCCGAACCCCGGCGGGCGGTGCCGCGGACGGAGGTGGTTGATGCGCTCACTTCTTGCCTCCCGGCGTCTCGGCGTCGTCAAGTTTGACGGCGCGCAGGTAGATGAACAGCGGAATGGCGATCAGCACCAGGGACACAAAGGCCATGGCGGCGCTGAGGCCGAACCGGAAGCTCTGGAAGCTGGTGACGTAGGTGAGGATCGGAAGCACTTCGACGGCGGTCGGGGCCGGCACGCCGAACAGCACGAACGGGAGCGTGAAGTTATTGATGTGATGCAGCATGCCGATCAGGAAAGCCAGCGCGAGCGGGCCCTTGAGGTAGGGGAAGATGACGTACCGCAGCTTGTTCCACCACAGCGCACCGTCCAGGGCCGAAGCCTCATGAACCTCATGGTCAACGGACTGCAGGCCGGACAGGGCCAGCAGGTAGATGAACGGCCAGGAGGCCCAGATTTGGACCAAGATGAGTGTCCAATAGGTCTGGGGCCCGTTGAGCCACAGCCCGCCGTCCATGCCGAACACGCCCAGCGCCGAATCCACTACACCGTCCGGCTGGAACATGGTCCGCCACACCGTGGCCACCACGAAGGATGGAAGGACGTAGGGGATCAGGAAGATGGAGCGAACCAGCGCCCGGCCCTTGAAGGCGTTCTGCGTGGCCACGGCAGCAGCGATGCCCATTGGCAAGGTAATCACCATGGCGATCAGCGAGTAGCTGACACTCAGCCACACCGAATGGAGCAGCGGCGAATCGGTCAGTGCCTCTACAAAGTTGTCGATTCCAACGAAGGGTGCGCTGACCCACTTGCGCAGGGTGTACTGGTCCAGGTTGAGGGCCGACATGTAGATGCCCAGAAACAACGGAATCACAATGATGACGAACATCAGGAGTCCGCCGGGGATCAGCATCCACAGTGGACGGTTGCGCTCGCTCAAACCCTTGCGGCGGACGGGTTTCCTGCCGCGTCCGGCAGGCTGGAGGGTTCCTGTGCCTGCCACCGGTGACGTACCGGCGTCGGACGCTGTGCCGGTCCGGTCCGGCTGCCCTTCGGCAGCCGGGCCCGTTGCGGCCTTCATTTCCCTGAAGGAATCAGTGGACATGGGAGATCCTGCCTAGGACTTCGCGGCCCGGTCGAGGGACGCTTGCCCCTTGGACTGTGCGTCCTTGAGTCGTGACTCCAGAGCCGAGTTGTCCACGGAACCGTTGGCAAGGTCCGGGATGGACTGGACGGTGACGTTCAGGAGTCCGAGCTGGATGTCGCCCCAGGCGCCGGTGAACGGTGTTGCCTTGGACTTGCCCGCGGCGTTGGCGATTGGCTGAAGTTTCGGGTCGGTCAGGGCGGCGAGCGCCTCCGCATTTGCAGGGAGTTCGCCGAAGATCTTCTGGTAGTTCAGCTGCTCGTCCTTGGACGTGATGAGCTCGATGTAAGCGAAGGCCAGGTCCTTTTGCTGCGAGTAGTCGGCAACCACAACGTTGTCACCGGAGAGGATGCTGGCAGCTTTGTCGCCGTCGCCCTTGGGAGCTGTTTCACCCGGCGCTGTGGTGGGCATGACGGAGTAGGCGTACTTGCCGGCGATGGCTGATTTGTCCAACGTGGGGACGGAGCTGGAAGTAGTCATCATCAAGTAGCCGGCTTTGCCCGATGCGAACGCCGCTACGGCGTTGCTGTTGCTCCAACCGATGGCTGCGGGATCCACTACTTTGTCCTTGGTGAGCCAGCCGAAGTAGGTCTCGTAAGCCTTCTTGACGGTGGGATCGTCCATCTTGAGCTTGTCTCCGTCCACAAGCGGGTTCCCGGCTTGAACGGACATGGCCCAAATGAACTTCCACGGGTCAAAGTTGTCCTTGTACCCGGTGGCCAGGCCATAAGTCCCGGCGCCGGCATTGGTCATCTTTTTGGCCTGTTCGGCGAGTTCGTCCCACGTTGTCGCCGGCTTCTCGATGCCCGCGGCGGCGAGGAGGTCCTTGTTGTACGCCATGACGAACGGGCGGCTGACGAACGGAATGCCGGCCATGTGATCGGCGTCCGGGCCGGATATGCCCAAGGCGGCCTGGTTGAAGCGGTCCTTTCCTCCGACCTTTTTCCAGTCGTCCTCGGAGAGAGTCACGAATGCTTTGGTGGCGTAGGCCGTGGGGGTAAAGGTTGTGCCCAGGCTGTAAACGTCCGGGCCCTGGCCGGACACCACTGATGTTTGGATTCGGGTTAGTTCGTCGTTTGCAGATGCGAAAGTTTCAAATTCAATGTCCGCGCCCGTCTTAGCTTTGAACTTGGCGGCAATGTCCTTGAACCATTCCTTCTGCTGCTCTGGGTACTGATTGTTGACCCCGGTGAGGACACTCAACTTCTTCCCGGCGCCGTCCACGGCACCTCCTGTGCTGTCCGAACTGCTGCCGCTTCCCCCGCAGGCGGTCAAAGCCAAGGCGGCCGTTGCCAGAACGGCGGCCAGCTTTGCTGATGGTGCAAACCTCATTGTTTCCTCCTTGATTACCAAGCCCGCAGGTGGTGGTGGCGTGCGTCACAGGGGCTTCGATGTTGAGTTTAGGGAGTTGGCAAACAAAGCGGCAAGCGTTTGCCAAAAATTGCCAATAGTGTTGCAATCTTTCCATGGGAGAGACCAGCGCAAGGGCAACCGCCCCCACCATCCGTGACGTAGCAGAACGGGCCGGCGTGGCCACATCAACGGTCTCGCGGGCGTTGTCCAACCCGGACCGGGTGAACCGCATAACCCGCGAAAGGATCGAGAAAGTGGCGGCGGAGCTCAACTATGTTCCCAGTTCACAAGCCCGCGGGCTCAGTTCCGGACGCACCAATGCCATCGCGCTCCTGGTCCCCGACGTCACCAACCCGTTCTACTTCGACATCATCCGCGGCACCCAAAACCAGCTCAAAGCGGCCGGATACACGCAGTTGCTCGTGGACACCGAGGAGTCGGCCGAAATGGAAGCGGACACCCTCCGCAAGATGCAACGGACCGCGGACGGATTCATCCTCGCCGCGTCCCGCCTCACCGACGCACAAATACTCGAGGCAGCATCGTCGCAAGCGATCGTGACCATCAACCGGTCCTCGTCCAACGCGCCCACAGTGGTGATCGATACCCCCGGCGCAGTGGTCCAGGCCCTGGAACACCTCACATCCCTAGGCCACGGAAAGATTTGCTACGTCGGCGGGCCTGCGTCATCCTGGTCCAACGCCAAACGGTGGAAGACCTTTGAGGACGAAAGCCGCGAACGCGGAATCACCACTTCGCGAGTGGGACCCTTTACCCCCAAGACAACCTCCGGCGCGGCAGCAGCTGACGCGGCCGTGCGGACCGGAGCAACAGCCTGCATCGTCTTCAACGATCTCCTGGCAATCGGGATGCTGCAGCGACTCCGCGAGCGCGGTATCCGCGTTCCTGAAGACATGAGCATTGTGGGTTGCGATGACATCTTCGGAGCCGACTTTTGCAACCCGCCCCTGACCACAATGGCCTCGCCGATTGAGCAGGCCGGACGCGTGGCCGTGTCCATGCTGCTGGCACAACTGGATCCGCTGAAATCCGGATCCAGCAGACGCCTGGCCGTCATGCCCACCCACCTCACCGTCCGCGGCTCCACAGGCCCGACGCCTTCCAAGTAACTGACACGTGGGCTGGAAGTCCGCAATATGGTTGAGCGTCCGCAGCCGGGCTGACTAGTGTGGAATACATGCGCGAACTCCAGGCCAAGATCATTGAAGAAATGGGCGTCCAGCCCCGGATCAACCCCGCAGAGGAGGTCCGCAAGCGCGTCGCTTTCCTGAAGGACTACCTGAAGGCGACCAACGCCAAAGGATTCGTTCTTGGCATCTCCGGAGGCATCGATTCCTCCCTTGCCGGCCGCCTCGCCCAGTTGGCCGTTGAGGAACTGGAAGCCGAGGGCGTGGACGCAAACTTTGTAGCCGTCCGCCTCCCCTACGGCATCCAGCACGATGAAGACGACGCTCAGGCAGCCCTCGACTTCATCAAGGCCAAGACCGAGTGGACCTACAACATTTCCCAGGCTGTGGACGGCTTCGAGGACGAGTTCGAGAAGACCACCGGCGCTCCCATCTCCGATTTCCACAAGGGCAATACCAAAGCACGCGCGCGCATGATCGCCCAGTACGCCTTGGCCTGTGAACACAACTACCTGGTGATCGGCACGGACCACGGCGCCGAGTCCGTGACGGGCTTCTTCACGAAATTCGGCGACGGCGGCGCGGACATCCTGCCGCTGTTCGGCCTGAACAAACGCCAGAACCGCGCACTCTTGGCAGAGCTTGGCGCACCATCAAGGGTTTGGGAGAAGGTTCCCACCGCCGACCTCCTGGACAACAAGCCCGGCCGTACCGACGAAGACGAGCTCGGGATCAGCTACGACCAAATCGACGACTACCTCGAAGGCCGCGACGTTCCCGAGGACGCGGCAGAGCTGCTGGAACAGAAGTACCTGCGCACGCGTCACAAGCGCACCGTTCCGGTCACCATCTTCGATACCTGGTGGAAATAGCTACCCCGGTTTAGAACCCAACCACTACTAAACCAGCCACGACGGCGGGTGCCGGCTTCCCGACGGAAGCTGCCACCCGCCGTCGTGCTTTAACAACGCTCTCTCACATCCCCTTGGCTTTCCGGCGTCGCTCTCTCACATCCCGATTTCGGTCTTGACGTCCCGATAGTTACCGATATATCGTTAACTATCGCCGATACTCCTTCGGCGTAACAACAACCGAAAGGACGATGCTGTTATGAAAGGCATCAACGAACACAACAACTCATTCCCCGAGCACGATCATGGACATCCGGAACACGGACATGGCCGAGGCCGTTTCAACCGAGGCAAGGGCCGGCGCGGGCCGGGCGGACACGGCGGCGGCGGATTTGGTCCCGGCGGCTTCGGCCCAGGCTTCGGCCCAGGCTTCGGACCCGGATTTGGGCCTCGGGGCTTCGGTCCCGGTGGAACACGCAGGGCCAACCGCGGCGACGTCCGCGCAGCGATTCTCTCGCTCTTGGCTGAAGCGCCGTCCAACGGCTACGGCCTGATCAAGACGATCGCAGAGAAGACGTCCGGCGCCTGGCGTCCCAGCCCCGGCTCGGTCTACCCCACCCTGCAGCAGCTGGTGGACGAAGAACTGATCGTCGCCGTCGGCGAGGGTCGCCGCACCGAGTTCACCCTTACGGATGACGGCAAGGCATATGTGGCCGAACACGAGGAAGAACTCGCCAACGCCTGGAACACAGAGGCTGATGGCACCGGCGCAGCTTTCCACCAAAGCGTGGGGAAGCTCATGGGGGTCATTCACCAGTTCCGTGCAGCCGCTACCGACGAACAGCGTCAAGCTGCCATCGAAAAGCTGGACGAAACCCGCCGGGCGCTCTACCTGATCTTGGCCGACTAAGTGCTGGTCACCATCTCCTTGACCTTGACGTAACGTCAACCCTTACTGTCGAAGAACAAGCACAGGACGGAGGACGTATGGACTGGTCAATTCAGGAAATCGCCAAGATTGCAGGGACTACCAGTCGCACGTTGCGTCACTACGACGACATCGGGCTGCTGAAACCAAGCCGGACCGGCCATAACGGCAACCGCTACTACGACGGTCCGGCATTGGTTCAGCTCCAACGCATCCTCCTGCTCCGGGAACTAGGGCTGGGCCTTCCGGCCATCGCCGAAGTTCTTGACCGCGAGACCGATACCGTCAAAGCGCTGAGCAGCCATTTGGAATGGCTCGCCCAGGAGCAGGAAAGGCTGACCCGGCAGATCGCCTCCGTTCGGCAGACCATAGACACAATGAAAGGGGATGGAAAATACATGGCACAGAACATGTTTGACGGCTTCGACCACACTCAGTACAAGGACGAGGTGGAGGAGCGCTGGGGCAAGGATGCCTACGCCGCCGGTGATTCGTGGTGGCGCGGGATGAGCGCCGACGAAAAGCAGCAGTGGAAGGACCGCGTCCGGAAATTGGGCACGGATTGGATCGCCGCCTCAGAATCCGGGGTTTCACCTGACAGTGCTGAAGCGCAGGACCTCGCGCAGCGCCACGTCGAGTGGCTCCGCGGCGTCCCGGGAACCCCGACGGCGGCACCTGGCGGAGACGCCAAGGGTTACGTCACGGGGCTCGGAGAGATGTACGTCGCTGACCCGCGGTTCGCAGCCAATTACGGCGGCGAATCAGGGGCCACCTTCGTCAGGGATGCCCTGCGGATCTACGCAGAGAAGAACCTCTAGATGCCCAAACCAGCTGCACGGCTTGACTTTTATTTCGCAAACTCATGTGCAAGAATACGCGACCATTTGTTCATAATGGCCGCATTCTGAATGAATGATGATTTTATTGACACAGGATTCAAATAAATTGATAAATTCTGTCATTTTGCTCTAGCCTCACCAGCGGAGTTGCCCTAGGCTCATGCTCGGGGATGCAGAAAGCATTTTCCGTCCGATAACGAACGGGAGCATATTATGCAGAATCTTGAAGTGGCAACTGAAGCCGGAGCGCTCGAAGCGCTCGAGAATGGTTTGAAGGGCATCGAGTTTGACGAGTTCTTCGAGACAACCACAAGCTTTGATCCCAGCGAATTCGTGATGCGCCGCTGCTGATCGAAGAAGACAGGGAGCGGCGGGTGCCTTCGGGCGCCCGCCGCATCTTATGTTCCACTACGAATTTCACCCCGCAAAAGCCGTCGCATTCGACGAGGAAACCCTGACCATCGAGGACGAGTACAGCCGCCGGACAGTGGCTCTACTTCAACACGACGCCACTGCGAGTCTGCTCCATGCAGCAATGGCGGATCCGTCCACAGCGAACGCCGCAATGCGCAAACTGCTCAACGCGCTCGTGGAGCGCCACGTCATCATTGAACGCCATCCTCACGTTGAAGTGGACGAGCGTCAGAGTCGATCCCTCGGATATCTGGCCACGCGTTCAAAGGCTCCACAGCTTGCGCAGCAGCAGATCGGTGATCAGCGCGTCCTGGTACTCGGCGTCGGCGGAACAGGAACGGTCCTGATCCAACACTTGGTCGCAGCAGGCGTACGCCGCTTCGTCCTGGTCGATCACGACGCCGTAGAGCTCTCCAACTTCAACCGTCAATTCCTTTGGCGGACGTCCGACGTTGGTGCCGCCAAACTGGACACGACGAAGGCTTGGATCTCGGAGCGAGTGGAGGACGCTGACATCCAAACCGTCGATCGCCGGATTTCCAGTGAGAGCGACGTGGCACTATTACTCGGAGAATATCCGTCAGTCACCGTCGTGGCGTCGTGCATCGACTCACCGGCCGGGATTGAACAGCAAGTGGTTACTGCGTGCCTGTCCGCTGGCTTACCAGTGATGACCGGCGCCGTGGGCGTCGACCTTGGCCATGTGGGCCCCTTCTTCAGTCCCCGCCAAACAGTATGTTTGGCGTGCTGGTACGGGTCCCGGGCTGCGAAGCAAGCCGTGACCCCGTGGTCCCATGGAGTCACCAATACTTTGGTGGGTGCCCTCATGGCACAACGTGTCCTTGACTGGGCCGTGGCCCCGGACACCGATAGCGAGCCGACCCGAATGACTCTTGAGTTCGATTCGTTGACAATTCACCGCTCACTCGCCCGGGACTGTGCGCACCATGATGCTTAGTGCCGAAGCTGAACTTCCGCTGCGGCGGGTGACCTTCCCCCCACACCTTGACCATGCCTGGGCCTTCACCACATCAGCTGTCCACGCCCGCCCTTTTCTCCTCCGCCCCAACGGATCGATCGTTCCCCAAGGAGCCTGTCTTGAACAGGTCGAAGAGAACGTGACCGCACTGTTTCCCGCCGAAGACACGACGTGGACGGATGGCCACAGAGTAACCGTCGCGGAACTCGAGCGCTGCGTCGCACGCGGCCTCGCAGTAACGGCAAGTCAGCGCTCAGGGAATGTCGAGCGCCAAACGGACAGGCTGCTGGTAAACAGTCCCCTTCCGGTTGAACGCCTACAGACGCTCCTCGCCACCGCAGCATTTTCACTGACTCCCTGTATCCGGGACAGCGCGACGCGGCACACGAGCGGACCCTATGTCATCGATGACATCGGCGCTGGCGGCAGGACAGTCAACCTGCGGCGTCGCCGAGGTTCGAAAAGTCAGGGAGTGGACAGCATCAGCATCATTTCCACTGAATCCGTTGACGAGGGAGAGGCGATGTTTAGGCGAGGTGAACTGGACCTGACCAGAGTGTTGGGCGGCCGCCCGTTCCGTAGGGACAAAGACCTAAACCGCAGCGTTGATCTGGTGATGGGGCTGAGGTTTGCGCGGGGGTCAACGGTTTCCCAAGGGTTCGCGGCGAGCCTCGATCCCTTGGAACTGGCCGCCGTGACTGGGGGGACGTACACGGAACTGCCCGCTGCTCACACAACAATGACTGGCAATGGCGGATTCGGGACGATAACCATCCAATACACCGATTTCCATCCGAACAAAACAGTCGCCACGAATATCAAGCAGCAGCTATCCCGGCAGAGTATTTCCTGCCATCTGCATTCAGTGGACTACAACGAATACTTGCGGGGAGATGCTCCCTTACATGGTGCACAACTGGAGATTATTGACACGGCATTCGGAGTCGGACATGGATTTGTGCCACTCTTGCGGGCAGTTTCGACTCTCAGCAGCAGTGGCCGCATTAGAGTGGACCGGCCCGTTGTGAACGCCAGGGCTGAAGTTGATTGGGAACAAATTCAATGGGGAGAAGAATGAACGCCAGGGTCCGTACTGCCCACCGGTTGACCTTTCGGTTTCGTGATGGGAGTGTGGTGGGCGCCAACCCATCGAACGGCGCCGTCCGCCGAATTCCGCAGCCGATCTGGAACATCCTGCGGCAGAGCACCGAATGGACGGAGTCGGACCGGATCCGCAGGCAGCTTGATGACGGCGTGGGCGACAACCAACGGGCAGATGAAATCCTGAACGCGCTGGTGTCGGATGGATTCCTCCTGGAAGAAGGCTCCGAGGCAGAACGGGCAGAAGCCACTTTCAGCAGCAACTGGCCCTTTGGCGAAACCACGGCAGACCACCACCTGGTCACTCGAAGCCTCCGATTCAGCGATGATCGAACCGAAGCGATGGAGTTCGGCCGGGCTCTCCGCGATCATGCCGGAGACGACCTCGCCCCCGGGGTGCCGGAGGGTGCAACGGCCGTGGGTCTGCCTACCGGTTCCCTGGGTTCTGGACTCACGTCATCACTTGAACGACGTCGGAGCCGGCGCGATTTCATCCAAGAAGCAGTGAGCCTCCAGGACCTCAGCAGTGTGCTCTGGGCAACTGCTGGAATCCAAAGCTACCGGGAGGCCCCCATGCGTCCGCCCTTGCCACTTTCATTTGCACCCAGCGCCGGCGGTCTTAACGGCGCCGATTGCTATGTCATCGTCCAGAATGTCGAAGGAATATCGCAGGGCGTATACCGCTACCGGCCAACATCCAATGCCCTTGAAGTGGTGTCCGTTGATGTCCGCACCAATGCGATGCGACTGCTCGGGAACCAACGGTGGGCGGACACCGCGGCCGCGATCATCGTCATAGTTGGGGCGGTGTCTCGTACCGCGTGGAAGTACAACGCCGCGTCCGGCTTCAACGCCCTGTTGCTTCAGGCCGGCCACATGTCCCAGAACGCCTTGCTCGCTGCTGCGGACAAGGGACTGGGAGCCGTGCCGTCAAATGCCATCCATGCCGCAGAGATGGAGGCGGCACTTAACCTGTCACCCGGTGAACAGATTGTCCTGACCAGCGTCAGCATCGGGCATATCAATGGTGCCACGTCGAGTTATCAGGAGTACGGTGACCAGCATCTGGACCTCCTGCAGAAAGCGGCCTCGAAGTGACCGCTAGGGAGGCCCCGCCGGTCACTGGCGGGTCCTTGGTGCCAGCGGTCATCGACGCCTTCTTCGAGGACGCCCACTACGTCTGGAGTGCCATACCCCCGCTGAACATTCAGATCGGGGCCGGCATCACTTTCATCACCGGCCCCAGTGGCTGCGGTAAGTCTGCGATTCTGCGGCAGGTTCAATCCATTGACCCCTCGTGGAGCCTTCTCCCTGACCTCGCACCGGATGTGCCGCTGATCGATCAGTTCACGGGAAGCCTTGGCACCCGCATTGCGCTCCTTGCCCGGTTTGGTCTTGGTGATGCCCAGGTTGTCATCAGACCGGCATCGTGGCTCTCGGATGGGCAGCATTTCCGTGCCCGTCTGGCGGCGGCGATTGCTGGCGGCTCCCGGAGGATACTGGTGGACGAGTTCCTGTCCACCGTGGACCGGGCGGCGGCATCAGTCGTCGCTTTCAACCTGCAGCGGACCTGCCGAAAGCGCAACATCGATCTCCTGGTTGCTACTGCCCACGACGATATTGAAACCGCGTTGGCACCGGACCGCACTATCCGCGTCCGTGCCAACGACTCTCCGAGGGTTCTAGAGCATAGTGGCGCCCGGTCATGGCCGCTTGGCGAGAAGATCGACGTCGGGCATGGCACCTTTCCCGACTACGCCGCCCTGCAGCGCTTTCACTATTATCCCAAGCTCGATTTCGATCCGGGGCAGCGTGAAGTCAGCATCGTGGCAGCGAAGCTAGACGATGAGCCGGTTGCCGCGCGTCTCTACTGCGCCCCTTACCCAACAGCGTGGGCGGATGCGATGGAGGAGTTCGCAGAGGTTAACAGCTCCCTCACCCTGGGCCAACGCCTGGTGGTGCATCCTGTCTATCGAGGGATCGGACTGGCCCGGAAAGTGACCGCGCCTCAGTGGGCGCCCCGCGACCTCGTTTACACCAGATCGGTCATGAGCCGGTATACCGACATGCACACCTCGCTCGGCTATCAGCGCCATGACCCCCTGACAAACAAGCTTCCCCAGCAACGAACAGGTACCCTTCGCGAGGACGCCCTCCGGACCCTCGTGACGGAATACGCGGACTATAAGTTAGTCATAGGCTCCCCCGCCAGCGAGCAACAAATTGCTGCTGTGGCTTCCTGGTTCGCCCGGACGCTGGGCCGGCTCCCCGAAGATCAGCTTGCCGCCAGCACCACCACCACACTCATGGGCGGCTACGTCCTTAGGAAACACAGCACACAGGAGTGACCTCTTGGTCGAAACAACATCAACAAACGCCACCGACGAACAACAGGCGCAGCAGAACCACAGTCTTGCCCGCACCGGCTTCTACCGGTTGTGGGTAGGCGACTTCGTGTCGAATGCCGGATCAGCCATGATGGCCTTCGCCGTGCCGGTGATCGGCGTTACTGTCCTTGGGCTGGACGCCACCCAGGTCAGCTGGGTGGTGGCTGCCGGACTGTCGGCTCCGCTGTTCATTTCGCTGTCTGCAGGTGTCATAGCGGACCGCTCCCGGCGCCACGTCCTGCTGCATGTTTGCAACAGTGGCAGGTTCATTGTGTTCGCCGTGGTTCTTGCCCTGATGCTGGCGGGTTCCCTGAATTGGCAGATTCTTGCCATTGCACTCTTTTCGGTAGGCGTCCTGACTTTGCTGTACGAGAGCGCCATGGCTGCAGCGATCCCTTCGGTGGTTCCGCGAAAGCTCCTTATCCGCGCAAATTCGTGGATCGAAGGGGGGATGTCTGTCACTGAGTCAGGCGGCGCAGCTGTTGCTGGAATCATCATCAGCACCCTCGGGGCGCCCTTTATTGTTGCCATCAATGCCGTCACTTATGTCTTCAGCTCGTTGATGCTCATCAAGCTTCCGCTCGACCGCTCATCAAGGGAAGCGGAGGATCATGACGTCGCGCAACAAAACGCTGTTCGCGGGCATCTTCGCGAAATCCGGTTGGGCTTCAGCCTGTTATGGAAGCAGACGCCGCAAAGGGTGGTGTTACTCGCTGCCACGGCGTACAACTTTTTCGACTCGTGGATTCTGGCGGTGTTCTCCGTCTACGCGCTCACAGTGCTTGGCATGAATCCGGCACTCCTGGGGCTGGTGTTCGTTATACCTGCCGTCGTTGGAATCATCGGATCGGCCTTGACGGACCGAATCACGCAGCGGGCACGTCTGGGACAGGTTCTCACTGTCTCCTTCAGCATTATTGCCCTTGCCGGGCTCTGCCTTCCCTTGACTGCGGCTACACACGGGGTAAGCGCCGCCGTGATTACGTCGATTGTTTTTGCCGTTTTTGAATTGTGCATCGTCGTCAACATGATCATTGGGCGCTCGATGCGACAAGCGCTCTTTCCAGAACGCCACCTGTCCAAGGTTGCCGGAACGGCACGCTTCGTCTCTTGGGGCGTTGATCCCATCGGCGCCCTCATGGGTGGTGCAGTTGCTGCCATCGCAGGGGTTCAAGCATCGGTAGTAGTGGGTAGCTGCGGGTTCGTGGTCGGCGCGCTGATCTGCCTCTGCAGCCGTCAGCTGCGCAGCTTTACCAGATTGCCCGTACATGACGGCCTGGACGAACCGCCGTCAGGGCCCGTTCAGCCAGCGAAGGCCTGACAAACGCAGAATAGCCCGTCGCTGCACCGGCGAATCAGGGGCCACCTTCGTCAGGGATGCCCTGCGGATCTACGCAGAAAAGAACCTGTAGACGGTCAGGATGCGCTGATCAGGCTGAGGCAATAGTCTGGCCGGATGGGTACAAGCACCGCAAAGTCCGGCGAACAGGTTGACAGGCAGAAACGCATTCTCGACGCGGCTTTGGAACTGCTTTCCCGCCACGGCATTTCAGGTATCAACATGCGGGCTGTGGCGCGTGAAGCCGGCGTCGCCCTTGGGCTTGTGAACTACTACTACGAAGACAAGCCGAGCCTGATCCGAGCGGTACTCCACCAGATCGAAGAGCACGACCTCCTGCTGGTGGAGCCGAAGGCTACCTCAACCCCGGACGAGCAACTCCGGGAGTCGCTGCGACGCGTTGCGGATCCCGGTCTTCTGACCACACCATACCTATCCCTCCGACTTCATTTGTGGGCCCTCGCCCAGGCGGATGAGGACTTTGCACGCATCAATGCCGCAGCCTTTGAGAGGTACCTCCAAGGGCTCGCGGCCTTGATCGGCAACGCCGTTCCCGGGCTGTCTCCTGAGGAATGCCGGGACCGAGCGGCAGACGTTGTTGTGGTGCAGAACGGCATGTGGCTCACCACGCTGCTGGGGATCGACAAAGCGGCCATCCAGCGCGGTATAGCCCGCACGGAAGAGATCGCTCTCGCCCCTCGCTGAGCACACCACGTGGGTAGTTCGCCCCATAGCGCGAGGACCGGTTGTGCCCGAGTATCAAGGGAATACCTAACCGACCCGGGGGAACACCATGAAGATTGCTAAAAAAATTCTTGCTGCCAGCGCTGCCCTTGCCTTCATGGGAGGGGCATTGCTCACGGCTCAACCTGCGTTGGCTAACGATGGCTATGCCAACTGCAACGTCTGGATCCACTACGAATACAGTGTGGGAGGCAGTTGCAATTCCGATGCGCCGGGCACTGAGTATCAGGTTGCGGGCAAGTGCCGTCATGTCCCCACCGGTCATGAGGCTATCGTGACCGGACCCTGGAGGTGGCAGATGCCTGCCTCACAAGGCTTCAACACCTCCTACGCCAACTGCCCGGCAGGCACCAGGGCCGTTCAGGTTTGGCGCAACGTCCGATGAGCAGTCCGCATATGAAACTCACCACTAAGCTGTTCGGGTGCCTCGCCGCCTGCGCACTGGCACTCTCCGGCGCCGCTCCCGCCAGCGCTGCCACGGCTTACCCCACTCCCACCCCGACGCCCGCCGACTGCTTTGGCGGCCTGCTGAGCGTCGAACCGAACGGGAATCTCGGTGCCATCTTCCTCAGCGGCGGCAAGCTCCGCTGGGAGAACAAGAGCTGGTCCTCGCCTGTACCGTTCGATGCGACTTACCTGACGCAAACCGGCGGGATGGGTGACGAGACCTTTGGCAAGTTCTCCTACTTCGGCACCTCCTCAGACGGCAAAGCGAAGTTCTATAACCAGCGGCAGGACCTCCAGGCGGACGGCACCTGGAAGCACTCCATCGACGGACCGATCACCACTATTGGTAACGGGTGGTCCCAGAAGTCCATCACCACCGCCTACAGCGGCACAGCGGACGTCCGGGGCCAGCAGTTCATTTTCCGGCTCACCAGCGGCGGCGAACTTTACCGCTACACCTTGGACACCAACGCCCGGACCATCACCGGTACGGTCAAGGTGTTCGGCGGTGGCGCCTCCATTACAGCCATCGGCTCGGCGCCTTCAATCGCCATCAACGGCAAGCCGGCTGCCGTGCTGATGGCTACCCTCACCACCGGCGAACTGCGCCAGTACATCATCCCGGACGCCACACCCACCCAGTGGAGCTCCAAAACCATCCGCCCGGCCGCGGGGAATGGTTGGCAGAACTTCACGGCCATCACCGCCAGGAACTGCGATAGCAAAGGGCAGATAGTGCTCGGCTACATCAAGCAGCGCTTGGTCGCCGCCTACTACGACCCCACCGGCCTGACCGCCAACGACAAGGACCTGGGCGGCGGAGCCTCCTCCATGCCCGCGATGCCCGAAGGTACCCGGGTGTTCGGCTAACGCTCACTCACTCACTGGAAAAGGAAGCCGACGACGGCGGCAGCGCCCGCCGTCGTCGGCATTCCGCCGTGTCGCGATTGTCAGCATCCCTGGCGAGAGTGACTCCCCTAGAGGGACATTGGTTTTTGGCGAGCAGCTTTTCGATGCTTCGGAGCTGTCCGTAAGGGTGTCCCTGACCGGGCGCTTGACGTCCGGAGAACCACCGTCTAACGGGGACGGGGTGGGTCGTCCGTGCCCCTTGGTGATCGGGGACAATGTCTCCATGTCGCAAAATGTTGAGATGCACCGAGAGATGGCGTGGCCGTTCCCGGATGACCGCTTCCCGAGGGCCTCGGTGCCGTGGTCATGAAGTCGGTCCTTTCTGGTGAGCGACCTGTTCTTCAAGTTCTTCACGACCCTGACAATGGGTGGGGCTTTGCTGATGGAGTTGATGACCCGAACACTCCTGGTGGGGCAGTTGCTGCACACATCAGTCACGTCACACGGCTCGACCCGACACTTGCGGAGATGGCGAAGTTGCCTCCTGGGACGCTGGCTGACCGTTTGGAAGTTGGTGGAGAGTGGCACGTTCGAAGCTTTGCGTGGGAAGAGGAATCGACGATGCCAGATTTCCAAGACAACAACCTTGAGGGAGCAAATGGCACTGCGAATTTCGAAAACCTGTCACCTGGTGTTCGTGTCGTTCGCAATGCTCTGGAGCTTGCGATGAACCCGAGCTGTGGACCGTTGACCTACGCGATGGTTCGCAAATCACAGTCCTCACCCACGGTTACAGCGTTGAGGGAAATGAAGTCGTTTTCTCCTTGCTATTCAAAGGAAAGCCGCCTTTCGAGCTAGATACACTTCGGATCCCCTTAGCCCTCATGCCCGAAAACTACTCGTGAAGCACACCTTCAACTCCCATCTGAAGAAGGGATGAGGTCCATGACTGACTTGCCGAAGCTCAGCCGGGCCGTATCGCATGCTTTGCGTCACGAGCCCTGGCTTTACGAACTGGAGCTGGACGGGGAAGGGTGGACATCGGTGGACGACCTACTTCAGGCGCTCCGGGGGGAGTCCCCTGATTGGGTGAACCTTGAAGTCACCGACCTGGAAAGTATGCTCCTGTCCTCCCCTAAACGACGCCATGAACTGAGCGGGGGCCGCATTCGGGCTCTCTACGGTCACAGTGTCCCGACCCGCATAGTGAAGCCACAAGAAGGTCCACCCCAAAAACTGTTTCATGGAACATCCAGGGAAAGCCTTGAATCTATTCAGTCAGAGGGTTTGCGGCCTATGCGACGCCAGTACGTTCACCTATCCGAAAACATTGAAATGGCCAGGCAGGTGGGACAACGAAAGGACACTGACCCGGTTGTCCTCGTCATTGAAGGCTCGTCCGCCCACGGAGAGCACGTCAGCTTCTACCGTGGCGACGAAAAAGTATGGCTAGCGGATAGTGTTCCTGCTGCGTTCATATCGGTCGTTCCGGAAGATGAGTGAGTTCATCCGCCGCTTTCGTGATGTCGCAGGCGAAAAGGGAGCGAGAAGGAACTGGTCACCTGCCGGACACATCGATGCGTGGAAATCTTTCGTGGCGGCTTGCGAAGAAGGCTACCGGTGGAGCATCTACGAGTATGAGAACGAACTCGAAATTAGGGATGTGATCGACAAAGCCCTCACTGCCCCGGAACTCACTGCGCACCCTGAACTGGCTATTTTCGCGGAGGCAATCGCCGATATTGACGAACGTTTCGCCGCGCTCCTACGCTCCGGGCCATCAGTATTACCAGAGACCGCACTCTGGTGGCACAGTAATTTGCCCGGATGGGCCGGTCCGGACCTGGTCGCAGACGCCGAAGCGCACTACGCCGTCCACCTCCGACCGGTAGAGCCCTGACGGATTTCACGTGCATGAGGCACGTTACTCCAACATCAAATAGGGTGCGCTCAAGGATCCGCCAGCGGGCAACAGGCTACTCGAGGAGAGCCTTCACCCGATCGACGTACTGCTGGCACAAGAGTTCGTAGTTCCTCTCATACCTGTCTAGATTTTCGGATTCGTCGGGCGGCAGTGTGAAGTACTTCCCGATTTCGAAAACTGACATGCCGTCATCCGCGGTATGCACAACGTACTGGAATCGTGCTGCCGGATCTTCGTCCCCCATGTAGCGGGTGATTGCCAGTTCGCATGGAATCTCCTCCATCACTTCCACGGCGGACACGTTTTCGACACCAGCATGCACCGAGATGAATACCTGAATCTCACCGAGACCTTCCACGTCCGGAGCACGAAAACCACAAACAACGTCCGGTGAAAGGAGTGGGCCTTTCTCCGCTGGTTTGATGAGGTCCCAGATCAGCTCGGGTGTGGCCCTGATCGCGGTGGACGCTGACACGAAATACACGGGGGCTTCGGTCAGGGGCGACGGTACTGCTGACCTTTTGAACCAAGGACTCATGGCGTGAGTGTATATGGACATGGCGGGCCGGAAATCACCCCCTTGGTCTTCCGGAGCTCTGGCCGTTCCAACGTGTCCGGTGAACGATCCCCGTGCGGGCGTTTGAACACCGTGTGGACCCACCGGCTCACGGAAGCACCGCCACTTATCGCCGAAAGTCACAGCCCTTGACGCTACACGGATATGTGTTCCAACTTCCTTAGAAGTGGAACAGCCACGAGTGCTCGAGAACCCAGGAGCTTACAACCAACAGGAGCTTGATTCACTCCTTCACGAAAAGGACGTCGCGCGCATCTCTAAGTCCTTGGACGAGGAAAAATACGTTCTCATTCCAGAAGAGCCATTGTGGAAGCTGTACGACGGTTGTGTCCCCCCGAGGGTGTTCCTGCCAAACAAGCCGACTTGGTGGCTCAGGTACTTCGACTACCTATAGATACCTACGACGACGCTGACGACAGTTCTAGGCATCCATGCCCCTCCACATTCCCGGGCTATGTTCCCTGCTCTTTGTCCGAGGAAGCGCGCGCCCCTAGCGGATCTCTCACCGGTGGGGCCCAGCTCTGCAAGGGACAGGTCCTTGGAGGGGCCTTTTGTATCTAACTTATTGTGAACAGGCCTGTCGCAGTGGCGTAGCGAATGACCGGGGCACCTCTTGACCCCTCGTCTCTAAGGACTACATCTCGACGAATCGTTGCTCCGAGCTTGCGCATCAAGTGGGCTAGCCCGTCAACTGCGGCCTGGTCAACGAGTTCCCGAAGGTCGACGTCGAAATATACGCCGTCGGGTCCTCGGAAGAAGTTGACGCGCACTCCATCGATCGGCCAAACGGCAACAATCTCAAACTCGGCAAGCCCGTGCCTATCGGGTGGAAGCGGCGAATGGCCATCACTGGTCGTCACCTTCCAATCGCTGTCGTGCAGCATCGCAAACAGCAAATCCCAGTCGTGTTCCTCACTCCCGACCACCTCTCCATCAGGGAGCACGCCGGGATTATCCCCGAAAGCTTCGTGGACGCGCGCCCAATCAAGTTCAGATGTCATGGGAACCATACTGGCGCACATCAGGCGTCCGTAAGTCTCTTCTTTAAAACGCCCCATAATATGTCCGCATAGCCATCGGCTTACGGGGCGGGTACTGGGGTTAGGGCCCTAACGGTCGAGTACGCTAGCCAATGTCTGCGTGGACCTATACAAACCATGCCGAGGTGCCAGCGGGGACTCAACGCACCTTTTGGAATCAGGAATCAAACGTCCTTATGGACGACTACCTGAATGGGTCCTTGGTACGTCACGAATCCCGGACCGCCCTTCTTCGCGAATTCATCCAGGTGATCGTTGGCGTCTTGTAAGGACGACCGTAGTTCATCGCCTTTGCCATCAATGGCGACAATGAATGGGGTCCCTTGGGTCTGCCACCTCTCGGTGATGTTCGGGAGGGGGGAGACGAATGTTTCACCCACTTCCGATGGTGCTGAGAGTCCACGGGCAATCACGACGTGGCCGTTGGTGTTTCCAAACCATTCGAGATCCGAGATGAGCGATATTGCCGCGTCCAGTCCCGATGTTGGGAAGGGATACATAAACTCCTGAGCCAGGTAATCAGCCAGCGCTACGCGGTCAACGAGCCCCGTGAGGTCAAGTTGAAAGACCATCATTTGACGCGTAGACGCATCGCGGGTCAGGCGTTCAAACTGCGTCTCGTCCACGCCGAGGTGAATGGTGTACGGCTGCGAGAGATCTATCGTGCTCATGGTCGGATCCAAAGGGTGCGCGGAAGTTAGTCTCAGAAGTATAGGTTGAGCTGTGCTCTGTGGAAGCGTAGCCCTCTGCTTCGCCTCCACCTAATACGGGCGTTGCTTCGACCGACAGAATGCGGGGTGCCCTAAACGCTACACGGTTAGCTGTCCCACTTCCTTAGAAGTGGGACAGCTACGGCCCATGCACGGCATTGCCATGCCAATAGCGCCCCAAGTGCGGGCCGAATAGCTCCAGTTTCCCTTGATCCGGAATTTGGTCAGGCTCTTTGGTGCCGGGCCACCGGTCAGGACGCCTGCTCCGTGCGTCCGTTATCGTTGGCCATCAGCCCTTCGAGCATGTGGGTGCGGGCGCGCTCGATGCCTGAGGAGACTACGTGCCGGATTTCGTCTTCCGTTCCGGTGCGGATGATGTCAACGATTCGTCCATGATTAGTGGCCGTGTAGGGACGCCCCTGTGCACCCCGGAAGTTAAGAAATCGCTCGATTTCCTCATGAAGAGAATTTATGGTTTGTGCGAGCAGTGGTATGCGTGACAACTCCGCGATCCGGACATGGAGGAGCCGGTTCCTTTCGTTCAAAGTCGCCGCATCCGCGTCGGGGCTGACGCTGGCCTCACCGAGCTCCGCCAGCGCGTCAAGCTCTTCAGCATTGGCACGCCGGGATGCCAGAACCGCCGCCTCCGGTTCAAGAAGTTGGCGCATCCGGTAGGTGTCTTGGAGTTCCCCGAAGTCAATCGGCTTCACGAGAGTGCCCCGCTTTGGAATCACCACAACCAAACCCTCGCGACGGAGCAGATTCGTAGCCTCGCGAATAGGGGTTCTACTCATCCCGTACTCTGCGGCCAGATATGTATCCAGGATGGCGCTGCCAGGCCTGAAACGGCACCGCAAAATGTCCCTCTTGAGCATTTCGTATGCCCGATCCGCCATCGAAACCGGCTTATCCATCACTCCTGGCCTTCCCAAGCGCCGCAGCGCACGCCTTGCCGCTCGATCTTCTGTTTTCGCGACTGCTATTGACAGCAGCACGTGACCAGCCTAACATCCCTGTTATATATAACACGAATAACACTTGCATTCTTGAGTCGATGTGCCTTGTAGTTCAGGCCTTAAGCGACGACGCTGAAGGTGTCGAGCTCGAGCGGACCCATCCACTCAGGTAGTCCACCCCAACTCCCCCATTTCCATATGATCCACCTGAACCAGACAAGGCTTTGAGCGATGACACAAGCTCCTGTCGATACGACAATCGATGTCCCTACAAACCGTCTCTATCGGGCTCTCAGCGCCATAGAGCGTGCCGGCAACAAGCTCCCCCACCCGTTTTGGCTCTTTGTCATTCTGATAGTGATTCTCGGTGCGGTGAGCGCGATACTCGCTGGCCTGAACGTCACTGTCACCCTGCCAGGCAAGAACGAGACAGTCGCCGTCAAGAACCTCTTCTCCATGGAAGGGGCCAAATTCGCTGTTGAGTCCGCGCTGACCAACTACGCCACGTTCCCGCCACTGGCGACTGTTGTCGTCGTTCTGCTCGGCGTTGCCGTCCTGGAACGCAGCGGGCTTCTGACAGCTCTACTCCGGGTCACCATTGGGCGGTTGCCGGCCTCAGTGCTGACCTTCTCCATTGCTTTCAGCTCAATGATCGCCCACGTCATGAGCGACTCCGCCTACCTCGTCATGATCCCCCTCGGCGCACTGGCCTTCCGTGCGGTAGGCCGTAGCCCTGTCCTGGGCCTCATGGTCGCTTACGCTGCAACTGCCGTTGGCTTCAATGCGAGCCCCCTGGTGACACCAGCTGATGCCATTCGGTCCTCGTTGTCGACCGCGGCAGCCCGCCTTGTCGACAAGGACTACGTCATCACCCCGGTGGCAACATACTTCTTCACGGCTGCGTCTTCGGTAGTTCTGGCCGTTGCCATCGCTTTCATCGTGGACAAGCTCCTGGCGCGCCGCCCAGAGTTCGGTTCATCCACCCTCGAAGCTGATTTCGAGAAGGCCGACAAACTCTTCAACACCTCAGCCAACGCCAACAGTGCAGTGAAGCTTGCCCCAATAGAAGCGAAGGCGCTCACGGTATCCGCTGTGACCTTCCTGTTGTGCGTGGCGCTCATCTCGGTGATGCTGTTGCCGGGCTCACCGTTCCTTGGTGAAGGCGGCGACCTCGTGACTTCCGTCGTCGTAAAGAACATCGCCATTTTCCTTTGCATCATCTTCGCCGTCCTTGGCATCGTCTACGGGCGGATCACAGGCTCAATCCCTAAACTCAGCGAGGTCCCCGTGGCTATGGCCGAGGGAATCCGCAATCTTGCACCCGTGCTCGTGCTCTTCTTTGTCGTGGCTCAATTCCTGGCCTATTTCGCATGGACAAACATCGGTTCGGTCATCAGCGTCAACGGCGCCCAGACGCTTAAGTCCCTCGAAGCACCGCACCTGGTCATCCTGCTGGTGATCGTGCTGGCCATCAGTGTCCTGAACATGCTCATCACCAGCGGCTCGGCAATGTGGTCAATCCTGGCCCCAGTGATCATCCCCATGGTGATGTACGTCGGGCTCAAGCCCGAAGCCTCGATGGTGGCCTTTATGATCGGCGACTCCGTCACAAACTGCGTCACGCCGCTGAACGGATACTTCGTGCTGGCCCTCGGCTTCGTCCAGCAATTCCGGAAGGGCGCAGGCATTGGAACCATGCTCTCCTTCACCATTCCGCTGGCCGTCGGAGTCCTCGTGGTCTGGACCGCGTTCTTTGTCCTCTGGTACGCCCTCGGAATCCCTCTCGGACCCGGCGTCCCTGTCCGCTAAAGCAGCGGCCCCTTGTACCTGCGCGGAATAGCTCGTTTCGCGTACCTCATAAACGAAGGAAACATACCCAAATGGGAAGTATCGCAATTGTTGGAGCAGGAAACGTCGGCCAAGCAATCACCGGCCACATGGTTCTCCAAGGACATGACGTCCGGCTCTTCTCACGCTGGGAGAAGGATTTCGAGGCAATCATTGCCAACAACGGAATCGATCTCTCAGGCGATGTTGAAGGTCACGCAAACAAACCGACGCTGACAACCGACCTCGGCGATGCCATCGTTGGCGCTGACGTCGTCATCGTCGCTGCGCCAGCGTTCGCCCATGCCTACCTGTCAGAGCGTCTCGCCGCGTTGCTGGAACCAGAACAACTGGTGGTGTTCCAGCCCAGCGTCCTGGGCAGCTCCGTCGAACTCGCCAGACACTTCGCCCTGGCACAGCGAACGCCATGCCTCATAGCCGAAACCCCGACAAGCCTATATACCTGCCGCCTCCGTGGCCCGGCGCAGGTCTTCATCGGTGCAATCAAGCAAGCTGTTCACCTGGCAACCATCCCTCACGCATCCTCCCAAGACGCACTCGACCGCCTAAGCCACTACTTCGGCGACCGCTACATCGCCGGCAGCGATACCTTGTCAGTGGGCCTTGGAAACTGCAACGCGATTTACCACGTCCCCCCGGCAGTGCTGAACATCAAAACCGTCGAAGATGCAGACTCCCGGCCCCACCACACGTTGGTAACCCCCCGCGTCGCGGAGGTCATCAACGCGCTCGATCAAGAACGGCTCGCCCTGGCGGAGGCTCTCGGGGTAAAGACGCCAAGCTTCTGGGAATTCCTCGAAAGCGCCTACGGCGTCACCGAGGGATCCCATGTGGAACGAATTGTTCAAGGCTACGGACGTCAAGCATTCCCGGAACCCGATTCCCTAACCCACCGGTACTTTACTGAGGACATCCCCTTCGGTTTGGTGATCTGGAGCTCGCTGGCAAAACAAATCGGGCTCCCCCTCCCACTGACTGACTCCTTCATCAAGATCAGCGGACTCATCTGCGGAACTGACTTCGAAGCCGAAGGCCGGACAGCGGACATACTCGGCCTTGAAGGCCTGGACGCTGCAGCAATCAAAGAAGCCTTCCTAAACGGCGTGACTCCGCTAGTTACCGCGTAGGGAAACCACTGCTGGCAGGGTCAGATCTTCCTTCGAAGGCCTGACCCTGCCGGTTCAGATACAGCTCAGCTCGTGCGTCCCGGATTGCGCCCGGACCAAGTAGCGGCACCTGATTCGCGCAGACTGGACAGACAGATGGATACGCCACGACGCCGGCCCGGGATTTCACCGCGATCAACTGAAGACACCGCCGGCCCTATCAGCCACGGCGAGAGTGCAGCCATCAAGGACCTCACCCACCGCGACGGAATGCTCCGCGTAGACCGGCTCACTTCTACGGTCCGGGTCCAGCGCCACGACGGCTACGACGCCACGTACGACCTCGACACAGGCCAGCTGCTAGCAGCAACCGGAAACATAGCAACGCTCCCCTCCCCGAGCTACACAGTCAGTAGTTCGGCAATACGAAAGTGATCCATTGATGGAGCTTCACCCTCAACCTGACTGGCAGCGGGCTCATGGCCAATACGTCGAAATTCGGCGGTCAGGAAAGACAGTTCACACAGGAACCGTAGACGCAGTCATGCCCGACAACTCCATACTCTGGATCTCCGCCTCTGGCGCCTACCCGCGGACGATGTTCGAAAAATCTCAAGGCGACGAGGTCTATGCCCGATACTCATGGGACACCCCACCCTAAAACCGGGTCATTCAATCGCCAAGCGCTCTGTCCGAGCCGGCTCCCCAGCGAGCGTCACGGTTCTACAAAGGTATCCCACAACCTTAGAAGTGGGACACCTCCCCTGGGACACTCCCCCATCCATCCGAATTGTCGTTTTTAGAAGCTGACTGCACTGAATGTCAGAAGTCGTCTGCACTGCGATTGTCTTTCCTATGGGGATCCTTGACCGGGCCGATACGCCGGCGCTGATCGAGTCGAGCCAGGACTCGCGCTGAGCTTTGAGAATTCAGGTATTACTAGGCGACTAGAAGTTGGCGGACCCTGTCACGGAGGGCTGCGAGAACTTCGGTGTCCGGATTACTGCGGGCGAGGGCTGTCAGACCGCGGCAGGCAAGTCCCGCGTCGGTAAGTTCTCCGCTGACTAGCAAGTCAATGAGTTCTGAAACGGGAAGAAGTCGCACGTGTCCAGATTCGGACTCGTCCCAGGTCGCTTCATATGTCTTGGATGCGTTGGCCGCGATGACGAGATGCTTACGTCTTGATGAGTTCGCAGCCCACCACTCTGAGCCGGCGTAGAAAGCTGATTCTGAGTGGTATCCAGTTTCTTCTCGTAGTTCTCGAAGTGCTGCATCGGTGGGCGGCTCGTTGTTGTTGAGGTATCCACCGGGGAGCTCGAGTAATGCCTTCTCTGGTCCAACACGGAACTGTTCGAATAGGACGACGTGGCTTGCTGAAGGCGTGAACGCGAGGGTTGCCGCCGAATCACGGCCCGTAATAACGTCCCAGTCAGTCACGGCCCCATTTGGCTCTTCGTAGGTATCACGGTTGATCGTTACAAAGCCCTGGTATGTGATCGTCGATCGGATTCTTGCCCACTCACCGGCAATAGGCATTGTGCTCCTTCTCTGCGCGGCTGCGCTCCACAGCTAACCGTCGAGCTAGACAGTCTAGCCACGCCGGGCTGACATTCAGAGCGCCCAAATGCCGATCCTCTACCGGGGCAACTCATCATTGGGAATTCAGGCAGGCCTACGGTGGTTGAAGTTAGCGCCGCCGCGGTGTCCACCCTGACGGAAGCATGCCAGTGATCTTGGCTCGTTCAGAATCAGCCTCCGCTGACCAACCTTGAGCTGCCAGTGAGTTCTCGAAGACACCCCGAGCCATGCGCAAACCTAGGTCTGGGTGGCTCATACCAGGGGCACCTCCGCGCCGAGTCGAAGCGCGCACGCTCCACGGCTTGTCAGCAAAACCTCCCCCACGGAAGACACGATAATCTCCGTAGCGGGCAGGATCGAGCAAATCCCAGCACCATTCCCAGACGTTTCCAAGGGTGTCCTGAAGTCCGAAGGCATTGGGTTGTTTCAGTCCCACTTCTGCAGGGTTCTCCAGCTTGTCATTCGCTGTCCATCCAATGGCAGAGAGGGGTCCGTAGTGCGGACCCACTGTGCCAGCGCGGCATGCATATTCCCATTCGGCTTCGGTGGGCAGACGGTACCCAGAAGCATCGGTCCTCCAAGTTACCTGGCCTGCCTCGAAGACGTATGCAGGGGCAAGACCTTCGTTCAATGAAGCTGCATTGCAAAGATTGATGGCTTGCAACCAATTAATGTCTGCCAAAGGAGTTTGGGAACCCGTTTCGCTATCACCCATCAGCTGCGCAAATTGAGCCGTGGTGACCGGGGCGGCAGCAATCTCGAATGGTTCCAGATGGACGACCCAGCGGCGCTTTCGTCGTGCGTCATGCAATTCCACTTGTCCGGCCTGTAGCGGAAGGAGATCAAAGGTAGCCATTCCTCAAGGCTCCCATGTCGTGCCCGATAGCCGGTCCTCCACCGGCCGCCACGCAGCCCCATATAGCGCTAAGCAAAACTCGCGTCATTCTGCGGAACCAGAATTCCCGTAAGACCCGCCCGCAAAACTCCCCGTTGAGGGCGCCCTAAACGCTACACAGTTTCCGGTCCAACTTACGGCAGTGTGGAACAGCCTCGGCCGGAGGGAGAGATCGAACAAGGCTGAACAGTTACTCCACCGTCACTGCCACCGACTGCCAGCCCGAGGCCCCGTCAGGTACGGGATCGGCGCGCTTGTCTGTCTGAACTTCGCCGGTGCCGTCGGTGGCGCGGGCCTTGACGTAGTGCATGCCGGGTGTGGCATCCCATTCGTAGGACCACTGGCGCCATGTGATGGTGGATGCTTCGGTGGAAAGCGTTGCTTCCACCCAGTCGCCGTCGTCGATCTGTACTTCCACCTTGGTGATTCCGCGGGTCTGCGCCCATGCGGTGCCACCCACCGCGACCTTTCCTGCCTTCAATTTCGCGAAGGACCCGGGCACGTCCACACGTGCCATGGTCTTGATGGGGCCGCGCTCTGACCAGCCGCGTTCCGTCCAGTAGGCCTTGCTGTCCGCGAAGCGGGTGACTTCCAAGTCCACTACCCACTTGGTGGCGGAGACGAATCCGTAGAGTCCCGGAACCACCATCCGTACGGGGTAGCCGTGCTCGATGGGAAGGGGCTCCCCGTTCATGCCGATGGCCAGCATGGCATCGCGGTCGTCCTGCAGGACTTCCAGCGGAGTGGAGGCACTGAATCCGTCAATGGATGTTGAGAGCACCATGTCCGCGCCTTCTTTGGGTTTGGCCATGGCCAGGACTTCGCGGATGGGCATGCCCAGCCACTTAGCGTTTCCGGCAAGCTTTCCGCCCACAGGGTTGGACACGCAGGTGAGGGTCACGTGCGATTCGATGAGATCGGCGTCGAGCAGGTCCTGGAAGGTGAGGGTCACTTCCTTCTCAACCATTCCGTGCACCCGCAGTACCCAATCTTCGACGTTGATTTCCGGGACGCTCAGGGCGGTATCAATGCGGTAGAAATCGTTGTTCGGTGTCAGCCATGAGGAGACTCCTGCCACCGGGGATTGGACGCCGGCTGGAACAGGGGGCGCTGCCTTCAAAGGCGACGGCAGCGTGAGAGCATCACGGGCCTGAGCTATGTTGTTGCGCGCGGCTCCGAGCAGCCGCCCACCGGTCGCCGCGATTCCGGCAGCTACCGCGGTGATACCGGCAGCAGCGAAGAAACGACGGCGGCTGGTGCCGGCGCCTCCAACCTGGCTGTCGGCGTCGGCTGCTACGTCGGCGGGGGCTTCCGGCCACGCTTTCAACCCCCACAACGGTTTGATGAGGAGGCGCAGGACGATGAGGCCGGCGATGGTGCCCACGATTGAGGGGATGGCGTCGGCGGGTCCCACACCGGCCCGGGTCAGGACGCTGGCCACTATTACGGCACCCATGAACAGCACACCCAGGACGCCAAGTGCCCACTTCTTGTAGGCCACAACGCCCAGAACGCAGGCCAGTACGGCGATAGTGACGCCCATACCTACGAACAGCGCGGCTTTGTCGTTCGTGCCGAACGTGGCGATCGCAAAGTCCTTCATCCATGACGGCGTGAAGTCGATGAAGGTGGATCCCAGCGCGAACACCGGGGTTGCCCTGGCGGTGAAGAACGCGCCGATCAGCTCGGCTACGGCCAACACGACGGCGGCAGACACCACGCCTGCCAGCGCTGCCATGGTTTCGGGGCCTTTGGTCCGGAGTCCGAGCTTTTTCATGTGAGGAGTTCGTAGCGGGCGGGACCGGGGATGGGTGAGAGTATCCGGCCGACACACAAGCCCACTTTGAACATTTGTTCACATTTTTCCTTGAACAGATGTTCAAAGTGCACTAGCCTGCCTCGTATGACCCAAGCCACATTTTCCGATTCCGCCTCCACACTTTTCATCAAAGGCGTGTGGGAACCGGCCTCTTCCGGCGCGGTGCGCGAGATCCGCAACCCGGCCGACGGCGAACTGGTCGCCACCGTCTCCGAAGCCGGCCGCGAGGATGCCGAGCGAGCCATTTCCGCCGCCCGCGCAGCCTTCGATTCCGGCGTGTGGGCAAACGTCCCCGCTCCCGAGCGCGGCGCTTTCCTGCTCAAGGTCGCCGCGGAACTGCGCGAGCGCCGGGAAAAGTTCGCCCGCGCCGAATCCCTGGACACCGGCAAGCGAATCATCGAAAGCCGCATCGACATGGATGACATCGCCGCCTGCTTCGAATACTTCGGAAGGCTCGCCGGGCAGTCGGCGGGCCGCGTAGTGGACGCCGGGGACCCCGCCGTCGTGAGCAAAATCGTGTACGAGCCCGTGGGCGTCTGCGGCTTGATCACGCCGTGGAACTACCCGCTGCTGCAGGCAGCCTGGAAGATCGCGCCGGCACTCGCGGCTGGTTGCACGTTCGTCCTGAAGCCTGCCGAGCTGACCCCGTCCACCGCGATCCTGACCATGCAGTTGCTGCAGGACCTGGGTCTCCCGGACGGTGTCGCAAACCTGGTGACCGGCGCCGGCCCGCAGGCAGGCGCACCACTTTCTGAGCACCCGGACATTGACTTGGTTTCCTTCACCGGTGGCCTGGAAACCGGCAAGCGCATCGCCGCGGCCGCAGCCGGCACGGTGAAAAAGGTGGCATTGGAACTCGGCGGCAAGAACCCCAACGTCGTGTTCGCTGACGCTGACTTTGATGCCGCCGTCGACAACGCCTTGAACGGCGCTTTTGTGCACTCAGGCCAGGTCTGCTCCGCCGGTGCGCGGCTGGTGGTGGAGGAATCCATCGCCGAGCGCTTCGTGGACGAGCTGGTCCGCAAGGCTCAGGGCATCCGCATCGGAGGCCCGTTCGATGAGTCCGCCGAAACCGGGCCGCTGATTTCCGCTGCCCACCGGGAGAAAGTGGACGCTTACGTTCAGCGTGGCGTGGCTGAGGGCGCGCGGCTGCGGTGCGGCGGCGCCGCCCCTGAGGGCGAAAAGTTCGACGCCGGCTTCTACTACCAGCCCACCGTTCTGGACCGCGTCAAAAGGGGAATGTCGGTAGTGATCGACGAAGCTTTTGGCCCGGTAGTAACAGTGGAAACGTTCCGCACGGAAGACGAAGCCGTAGCCACCGCCAATGACACCATCTACGGACTGGCGGGCGCGGTCTGGACCCAGGATGCCGGAAAGGCCCAGCGGGTTGCGGGCCGTTTGCGCCACGGCACGGTGTGGATCAACGACTACCACCCCTACCTTCCGCAGGCCGAGTGGGGCGGTTTCGGCCAGTCCGGCGTAGGCCGCGAACTCGGCCCCACGGGACTGGGCGAATACCAGGAAGCCAAGCACATCTACCAGAACACCAGCCCGCAGGTCACCGGCTGGTTCGCAGACCACGGCAAGGAGAAATAGATGCACGTTGACAACATCCAGAACCTCAGCGAGCGCGGGTTCGATTACGTCGTCATCGGTGGAGGATCTGCCGGAGCTGCCGTCGCTGCACGGCTCAGCGAGGACCCTGCCGTCACCGTTGCCCTGGTGGAGGCGGGTCCGGACGACCGCAACCTGCCCGAGATCTTGCAGCTGGACCGCTGGATGGAGTTGCTGGAATCGGGGTACGACTGGGACTACCCGGTTGAACCGCAGGAAAACGGCAATTCCTTCATGCGCCATGCCCGCGCCAAAGTCATGGGTGGCTGCTCCAGCCACAACTCCTGTATCGCTTTCTGGGCTCCCCGCGAAGACTTGGACGAGTGGGAGTCAAAGTACGGTGCCACCGGCTGGAATGCTGCTGCCGCCTGGCCTTTGTACCAGCGCCTGGAAAGCAACGAGGACGCGGGTCCGGACGCTCCCCACCACGGCCACGACGGCCCAGTGCACTTAATGAACGTGCCCCCGGCAGATCCAGCGGGCGTCGCGCTCCTGGATGCTTGCGAACAGACCGGTATCCCCCGGGCGAAGTTCAATGACGGCACCACTGTGGTCAACGGCGCCAATTTCTTCCAGATCAACCGCCGCTCGGACGGGACACGATCTTCGAGTTCCGTCTCCTACATCCACCCCATCATCGATCGCGAAAACTTCACGCTGCTGACCGGCTTGCGGGCCCGGCAACTGGTGTTCGACGCGGACAAGCGCTGCACCGGCGTCGATGTTGTGGACTCGGCCTTCGGCCGGACGCACAGGCTGAACGCGCATCGCGAAGTCATTCTGTCCACCGGCGCCATTGATTCCCCCAAGCTCCTTATGCTCTCCGGCATCGGTCCGGCCGCGCACCTCAAGCAGCATGGCATCGAGGTTCTGGTGGATTCCCCCGGTGTGGGCGAGCACCTGCAGGACCACCCGGAAGGCGTGGTGCAGTTCGAGGCCAGGCAGCCCATGGTGCAGACGTCCACCCAGTGGTGGGAAATCGGCATCTTCACCCCCACTGAAGAGGGCCTGGACCGGCCGGACCTCATGATGCATTACGGCTCCGTGCCCTTCGACATGAACACCCTGCGCTACGGCTACCCCACCACGGAGAACGGCTTCAGCCTGACTCCGAACGTCACCCACGCCCGTTCCCGCGGGACGGTTCGCCTGCGCAGCCGGGACTTCCGCGACAAACCCATGGTGGACCCCCGCTACTTCACCGATCCCGAGGGGCACGACATGCGCGTCATGGTGGCAGGCATCCGCAAGGCCCGGGAAATCGCGGCTCAACCAGCCATGGCCGAGTGGACCGGGCGGGAACTCTCCCCCGGCATCGAGGCCCAGAGCGACGAGGAGCTGCAGGACTACATCCGCAAAACACACAACACCGTCTACCACCCCGTTGGCACCGTCCGCATGGGGCCTGCGGACGACGAGATGTCGCCCCTTGATCCTGAACTGCGCGTCAAGGGCGTCACCGGCCTGCGCGTGGCAGACGCCTCCGTCATGCCGGAACACGTCACCGTAAACCCCAACATCACCGTGATGATGATCGGCGAGCGCTGCGCCGATCTCATCAAGGCCCGCCTCAGTGCCCACCGGACGGAGGAAACCACGACGGCGGAAGCCGGCTTTAGCTTGTCCCACGCCTAAGAAGGCGCCTGCTTTTAGACCAACGCAACAAAAAATGGGGGAAACGGCCGTACGCACACCGTGGTGCCCGGCTTTTGATATCCACTGCGTCCAATGGCGGCCGCGGGCTATCACCATTCATGCATGTCTGAATTAGGAGTTCGAATGTTAGAACCCAGCAAAATAGGACCCTGCAAGAGCGATGCAAGCGGTATGGACGAGTTTGGCTACGCCCAAACCCTTGACCGCAGCATCGGAAAGTTTGCCAGCTTCGCCGCCGGCGTCAGTTACATCTCCATCCTCACCGGCGTTTTCCAACTGTTTTACTTCGGATTTTCGACGGCGGGACCCGCCTACGCGTGGTCGTGGCCCATTGTTTTCGTAGGCCAGCTCATGGTAGCCCTGTGTTTTGCGGAACTGGCCGGACGATACCCTGTGGCCGGATCGGTTTATAACTGGGCCAAAAGGCTTTCCACGGGAACGTGGGCCTGGTTGGCGGGCTGGTTACTACTGCTCTCCTCCATCATGGCGTTGGGATCTGTTGCCTTGGCCCTCCAAATCACGTTGCCGCAGATTTGGAGTGGCTTCCAGCTGGTGGGCGATGGCACCGGCCCCTACGACTTTGCGGTCAACGGAGTCATCCTGGCTAGCATCATGATCGGCATTTCCACGCTCATCAATGCCTTCGGCGTAAAGCTCATGACCATGATCAATAGTGTGGGCGTTTTTGTGGAACTGGTTGCCGCTGTTCTGCTCATTGCGGCGCTCATGTGGCACTCGGTGCGGGGACCTGAAGTCCTCCTCGATACCGCTGGATTCGGCCAAGAACATCCGATGGGCTTCTTCGGAGTATTCCTCATCGCCGCCATGGCTTCCGGTTATGTCATGTACGGATTCGACACCGCCAGTTCCTTGGGTGAAGAAACCAAGGACCCCAAGAAAACCGCACCCCGCGCCATTCTCCGCGCTGTCACGGCATCCTTCCTCCTGGGAGGTTTGCTCCTGCTGGGCGGAATCCTGGCGGCCCCCGATCTTTCCGATCCCAAGCTTGGAGCGGCCGATGGCGGGCTGCAGTACATTGTGCTGTCAGTGCTGGGTGGCCCCTTCGGCAAGGCGTTCCTGGCGTGCATCGTGGTAGCTGTTGTGGTCTGCACGCTGGCCGTGCACGCGGCAGCTATCCGGATGATGTTTGCCATGGCCAGGGACAACAACCTTCCCTTCAGCCGTCAGCTCAGCAAGGTGCATCCCACCCGCAAAACCCCCACGGTGGCTGCAATCGTCATCGGTGTAGTGGCAGTGATTCCCCTGATCGTCAACATCTCCCAGCCAGCCATCTTCACCATTCTGTCCAGCATTAGCATCGTCCTGATCTATCTGTCCTACCTCCTGGTGACCGTGCCCATGCTGCGGCAAAGGTTCCTGAAAAAGTGGCCCCTGAAGGACGACGAGACAGAACCGGGATTCAGCCTCGGCAAATGGGGTCTCCCCGTCAACATCCTGGCCGTGCTGTGGGGTGGCGCCATGACGCTGAACCTGGTCTGGCCTCGACCGGAGATCTACAACTCAGTGCCGCCGTTTGAGTGGTATCTGCAATGGGGCGGCGTCATGTTCGTTGCCGCGGTGATCATCGGCGGAACCCTGCTCTACCGTCTCCGCATCAGGCACCACACCGGAGTTCTGGCCGAGCATGCGGCGGCTGGACCACGCATCTTGACTCGCGTGCAATGAGGAGGCCGGCGTTGGCTCCTGCGCTTGGTGAAACTCCTAGGAGCGCTGGCGTGGCTGGTTCGGCTTGCTTGCCAGGGACCCAAGTTCTTCCACCAGCCGGCTGGACGCAAGCTCGGCAGTAATGGACGAGGAAAGTTGGGCAGCCGCGAGCCGGTAGCTGTCCCGTTCCAGCACTTCCGCCACTGCACGCCGGATTTTCTCCGCCGACGCGTTGGGAGCCAGCCGTACGCCGGCACCGTGGTGGACGATCCTGGCTGCTGTGTCGTCTTGGTCCCGTCCCATGGGCAGGCAGACCATGGGCACGCCAGCGGCAAGGGCTTTCAGGGCAGTGCCGTGCCCGCAGTGCGTCACCACCAAGGCAGCTTTTTCCATGATGGGTCCGTGGGGCACCGCACGCACCACGCTCACGTTGCTGTTTGCTGTCAGCGCATCAGGGTCGATCATCGGTCCGGTGGTCACCACCGCACGTACAGGCATGGTGGAGAGGGCATCGATAATGCGTTGCAGCAAGTCTCCCTGGTTCTGGAACGTCGAACTGAGGCCCACAAGAATCAGGGGCCGAGCGTCATCCTCTGACCAGGGCGGGACCCATGGCACTGCCCACTGAGGTTCGTCGAGCACCGGCCCGGCGTAGCTCACATTCGCCGGCACAAACGGCGATGCGTAATCAAAGGTGGAACTGGAGAGCACAAAAATACGGTCGACACCCAAAACCTGATCATAAAAGGACCGCAGGGGCCGCAGCCCGTGGCGGTCGCGCACCTGGTTGAGGGCCGGCAATCCCTTGGCGAAAACCCGGTTTACGAGGGCGATGAGCATGGCGTCGCGGACACGTCCGGGAACGCCCTGCGCCAAGGGGAAACCGGCGGCGATCGGCGGAACGCCGCGCACGGGGAGCGCCCAGATATTGGGCATCACAGCGGCTACTGGCAGCCCGGCTCCTTGCGCCGCGATCATAGCGCCAAGCATGAAGTAGTCCGCCATGAGCGCGTCTGGTGAATAGTCGCCAATCTGCTCGGCCGTCTCGCTCGCCACCAGCTCCGCGGGTCCGCCAATGAGCCTGTCACGCATTCTTCGCAGTCCTTCGAAGGGCGTCCGCACCTCCCAATCCTTCACCACGTCCCCGGACGGATCGTTTGAAGTGCGATGGGGAGCCCGAACCCATGGACTGAACGTGGCTCCCACCGTGGCCACCTGGGCGCGCAGGGTTGGGTCGGCCAGGACCCTTACCTGATGGCCATTCTCAATGAGTCGCCTGGCAACTCCGAGCTCCGGCGCCACGGCTCCTCCCCCGTCCCAGATAGCGAACAGGTAGCGGCTCATGTTCCTAATCCTTTCCGGCTGAACTTTCGGATGAACGTTTCTCCGGACTCCCACCCAACACTCCGTGGACCAGCCGGAGGATCGTTGCTTCAGTCTCTGCCCGGGACTGCCCGAGGTCGCGGCGCAGAAGCTTCCAGAGGGTGACGTCGGTGGCAGCATAGAGCGCCAGGACCAGCCTTTCATCGCCGGTCACGCCGGGGATCAGCGTGCGTTCGATCCACTCACGGTGACCTGCCCGGGAGATAGTGAGCAAGTGGTCGATCGCAGGCACTCGACCTTCGAGTTCAAGCATGCGAATGTTGGCGTTGCCCATGGTCTCGTAGCGGTCCAGAAGCTTGGCGATTGCTCCGTCAGCATCTCCGGGCGTAGCTTCGCGGAGTGCGTCCTCACCGGGTTTCTGCCAGTCGGCTACGGCGAACGCGAGTTCGTCCTTGGTTCCGAAGTGGCGGATGACAGTCTGCCTGGACACTCCCGCAGTTTTGGAGACGGCATCAATGGAAACCTGGTCGTAAGGACTCTCCAGCCACAGCTCGTAGGCGGCGGACAGTATCCGCTCACGGGTTGCGGCAACGGCTTCCTGCCTTGCGTTCATCCGATAAGCACGCGGCCCCGACTCCCGATCAGGCGCTTTCATGTTACATATTGTAACACCAATAGGATCTGCCCAGTGGGTGAGAAAGCACCGCCGGCGGATCCCTAAACGAACGCCGACCTCCCCGTCACCGCGCGGGCCACGATCATGGAGTTGATCTCGTAGCTGCCCTCGTAGGTGTAGAGGATTTCGGCGTCGCCAAAGAGCTTGCCCATCTCGTAGTCCGTGGTGATTCCGTTCCCGCCCAGCAAGGAACGGCCCATCGCCACGGACGAGCGAGCCAGCCGGGTAGTGGTGGCCTTGCACATGGCGGCCTGCACCATTTCGAGTTTCCCGGCCTGCTGGATCCGGGCTAGCTCCACCATCATGGACAGCGAAGCGTTGGCATTGCCCAGAATGTCGGCAAGCTGCTGCTGGACAAGCTGGAAGCGTGCCAGTTCCTTGCCGAATTGTTTGCGCTGCAACGCGTAGGAACGGGCTATGTCAAAGGCTGCCAATTGGATCCCCGCGGCCTGCCATCCCACCCAGGCACGGGAATCGCGCAAGAGATCATTGGCGCGGGAGAACTCAGTGGCGCCGGGCAGGAGGTTCTCCGAAGGAATGCGGACCTCGTCCAACACGATGTCCGCATTCTGCATGATGCGCAGGCCGATCTTGTTCGAAATCTTGGTGGCCGCATACCCGGGGCGGTCGGTCTCCACGATGAAACCCTTGATGTGCCCGTCGGATTCATCACGAGCCCAAACCAAGGCGAAGTCGGCAATCGTCCCTGCCCCTATCCAGCGCTTGGCACCGCTGATGACCCATTCGCCGCCGTCGCGCCGCGCCGTCGTCGAGAGCCCTCCGGCGATGTCCGAGCCGTGGTCCGGTTCGGTGAGCGCGAAAGCGCCCAGCTGGGTGAAAGCCTCAAGCCCGGGCAACCACTTGCGCTTCTGCTCGGGGGAACCTAGCTCATCAATCATGCCGACAATGAGCTCGTTGTGGATCCCCACCAGCGCTGAAAGAGACACGTCCGCGCGGGCCACCTCGGTGTACATGAGGCCCTTGAACAGCTTTGAGGAACCGTCGGTTTGAAGCCCGCCCAGCCCGAACTTAGCCATGTCCGCCAGCAGCCCGAACGGGAATTCCTCCCGGTTCCAGTAGTCGATGCTCGCAGCCCGGATCCGCGCCTGCAGGAACTCCCTGATCTCCAAGTACCGGGCACGCTCCTCCGGGGGGAGCAGGTCAATAACATGCATCAAGTCCGCCTCCGGGTAAGGAGGCAGGATGCGTTCTGATGCCGCACCGTTGGTAACGGTGCCGGCAGCTTTTTCGTCGAGCATTAGACCCCTTCGTCATGTCCCGCATAGGCTCTTCCAAACCCTTGGATGTCCTAGTATATTGCAAGGTGATGTGGATCACTAGGCGGGATGCTTCGGCGAAGGTGCCAGGGAACCCGAAAGCGAAAGGTGGACTATGACAGTCACAGACGACTTCCGTGCGGCCCGGGACAGGCTGCTGGAACTGCGCGAAGACTACAAACTGGCTCACGCCGAGTTCCAGTGGCCACGCTTTGAGGAATTTAACTTCGCCCTCGACTGGTTCGACCAGATCGCGGCAGACGAGACCAGAGGCAACAAGCCCGCGCTGGTGATCGTGGAACAGGACGGCAGCTCCACGCGCCGCACGTTCAAGGACCTCTCGCAGCGCTCCTCCCAACTCGCCAGCTGGCTGCGCGACCAAGGCGTCAAACGCGGCGACCACATGATCATCATGCTCGGCAACCAGGTTGAGCTGTGGGAACTCATGCTGGCAGGCATCAAGCTGGGCATTGTCATGATCCCCACCACCACCCTCATGGGCGCCCGCGATCTTCAGGACCGGGTGGAGCGCGGCGGTGCCACCTGGGTGGCGGTCGGGAGCGCAAACATCGGCAAGTTCGCCGACGTCGAGGGCGGCTACACGCTGATCGAGGTCGGGTCCGAGAGAACCACCGCCGAGGCAAGACAGTACGCAGACTCATACGACGCCGGCACGGAATTTACGCCCGACGCCCCCACCCTCGCTGATGACACATTACTCCTCTACTTCACCTCCGGAACCACCTCGCGCGCCAAGCTGGTGGAACACACGCACACGTCCTATCCGGTGGGTCACCTGTCCACCATGTACTGGATTGGGCTGGAGCCTGGCGACGTCCACCTGAACGTCGCCTCTCCCGGCTGGGCGAAGCACGCTTGGTCCAACGTCTTCACACCGTGGATCGCCGAGGCCACCGTCTTCATCTACAACTACCAGCGCTTCGACGCCGCCGCCCTCATGAACCAGATGGGCAAAGAAGGCGTCTCAAGTTTCTGTGCCCCGCCCACCGTTTGGCGCATGCTCATCCAAGCCGACCTCACCCAGCTCACTCACCCTCCGCTTAAGGTGGTCTCTGCCGGTGAGCCACTCAACGCGGAAGTGATCGGCCAGGTGGAAAAGGCCTGGGGCGTCACCATCCGCGACGGATTCGGTCAGACCGAGTCAACGGTCCAGATCGCCAACACGCCTACGCAGCCGGTCAAAATCGGTTCCATGGGACGGCCGCTCCCCGGATACGACGTCGTCCTGGTGGACCCGGTCACCGGGGAGGAAGCCGACGACGGCGAACTCTGCTTGCGCTTGGACCCCCGGCCCGTGGGGCTCATGAAGAGCTATTTCGGAGACGAAGCCAAGACGGCCGAAGCATTCCGGGATGGTTACTATCACACGGGCGATATGGCCAGCCGGGATGCCGACGGCGTCATCACCTATGTGGGGCGGGATGACGACGTTTTCAAGTCCTCCGACTACCGTTTGTCTCCCTTCGAACTCGAAAGCGTCCTGATCGAACACCCCGCAGTGGCCGAAGCCGCCGTCGTTCCTTCGCCTGATGCCGTGAAGCTGTCTGTGCCCAAGGCGTTCGTCGTGTTGGCCGCGGGCTATGAAGCCGGACCGGCGGTGGCCGAGGACATTCTTCGCTATTGCCGGGAGCACCTCGCGCCGTTCAAACGGATCCGGCGGCTGGAATTCGGCGAACTTCCCAAGACGATTTCCGGCAAAATCAGGCGCGTGGAACTGCGCGGAACCGAGGTCGCCCGGCACGGCGACGGCCCGCTGCCCTCCGGATTGGGCGTGGAATACACGGAGGAAGAGTTTCCGAATCTGAGAGACTAGCCACCCGGGACACTAGGCCGATCATGTAACCGAAGGAGGCCCATGGGCACCCCTCTCCCCCGCGACCCCATCGCCGACGCCCAGCGCAACTGGGAACGGCATGGCTGGGGCGATGTCGCCGCGCCCATGGCCGCCATCACTGCGATCATGCGCACGCAACAGATTCTGCTCGCGCGCATCGAAACAGTTCTGAAACCGTTCGGGCTGACGTTCGCGCGCTACGAACTGCTGGCGCTGCTGAGTTTCGCCCGCAGCGGCGCACTTCCCATGAACAAGGCCAGCGCGCTGCTGCAGGTCCATCCCACGTCGGTAACCAACGCCGTGGACCGCTTGGAAAAAGCCGCCTTGGTGGCTCGTTCCCCGCACCCAACAGACGGCCGCACCACCCTGATCGAGCTCACCGCAGAGGGCCGCACCTTGGCGAAGAAAGCGACGGCGGCGCTTAACGCCGAGGTTTTCGGCAAGTCCGGCTTTGGGCCCGACGACGTCGATCACCTTATCCGCGTCCTGGGCACCTTCCGCAGGGATGCCGGGGATTTCACGGAGGAATAAGCTCCCTACGTTCTGGCGGGGTGGTGCCCTGGCAGGGGTGGGGCCTTGGATTGGTACGTGTGGCCTGTGGGGGTGCTGATTTCAAGGGTGTGCGCGTCGGCCTGTACTACCCGGGTGGTCCAGCCGGGGTTTTCTTTAGTGTGGTTGCAGGCTTCGCACAGTCCTGCGCCGTTGGTGAGGTTCGTTTTTCCGCCGGACTGCCAGGAAACCACATGGTCAATATGCCGGATGGGCGCATCACAATACGGCGTCCGACAGGTGTCGTCACGGGTTTCGATGAATCGTCTGAGACGGCCGGTAAAAAGCCGGGCCTTGGAGTCCGTGGCGAGGAGTTCCCCTGTGCCCGGTGCTGTGTAGAGCCGGCGAAGCCAGACATCAAGCTCCTGGTCCGGGTTCGCCGGCCCGGGGCCGGCTGCCGGTCCCAATCCGAGCAGTTCCCGTCCCCATTCAGCCGGGACGACTCCGTACCCCTTCAGCCGGGCCGGTTCACTATCACCTTGGAAAAGCGTCCGCTCGGTCATGACAAGGTCCAGGTTGATCCCCGAAAACCCGCCCGGTGCCCCGGTGACGCGTTCAACCAGAGTGTCGGCCATGACCTGGCCACGGGTCGGGACAACCCCGCCAGACGCACCATGACCGCTGGAACGGGCCGAGTCAGCGGCCCGGGTCAACGCGGCATAGACAGCCACGCCCTGGGCGACCGGCAACAGCGCCGTCAAATACGTCATGGTATCCGGCGCCGGACGCAAACTCACCGTCCGCTCAGCAGCGGCACGACTGGCACGACCCACCACCGACCGCGGATCACGCCGATACGCAGCAGCCTTCACCGCCGCAATGATCGCTTTGTCGCCCTTGCCATCAAAGGTTCCGGTGTCCGCAGCCAACTCCTCGTCCACCGCAGTCCGGTCCTCAACAGACAAACACGCAGTTTCCTTCACAAGGAGAGTGGCCCGCCATTCATTCAAGAGCCCGGCCCGCAACGCAGCCAAAGTGTGGGGCATCTCCACCACCAACGCCTTTGCAAAGCCAAGCAACCTGGACCCGCGGTTCGGGGACTCCCGCCTCGCCAACGCCACCTGAGCACCCACCCCCTGACCACGCTCGGACGCAGGAACACCAGCTTCGGCCTGCTCGGCGCGCTGGGCAAGATCAAAAGCCACAGCAACCCGCGCCTGCAACGCGGTGATCGCCGACTTCATCTCCTCCAACACCCGCAACTGTTCGATCAAATCACCACTGACGGTGCTGGACGGAGCCGCGTGCTGAACGTTCGCAGGGGAGATAGGAACAAGGGCACGAGACATCCCTGCCGCCACTCGACTTTCCCCAATCCGCTCCATGAACTAACCATGTCAGCAGGCACCGACAATATAACGTCGTTGATCGCCCGGGCGCCCCAGTTGGGGCAGCTCACCGAGGGAGTCCCTCAGAGGACCTCCCTTAAGCGGGACTCCCTAACACCCCGTAGACCTGATGTTCTGAAGTCATGACCACCACCATTTCCACCGTCAAGACCCGGCGTCTGCCACTGGTGACCTACGTTCTGGCTGCGGGTGTGTTCCTGATGGGAACCACCGAGTTCATTGTGGCGGGGATCCTGCCTGAGATTGCGGGCGACCTTGGGGTGTCCGTAGCCAACGCCGGCCTCATGATCACGGTCTTCGCCGTAGGCATGATCGTTGGAACGCCCACCATGTCAATCCTTACGCTTAAGCTGCCACGACGCCTGACGCTAAGCCTTGCACTGCTGGTCTTTGCGGCTGGCCACGTCGTGGTGGCGCTCACGTCTGACTTCACACTCATTCTTGGCGCACGTTTCCTCACGGCTTTGGCGACGGGCGCTTTCTGGGCGGTAGCCGCCGTCGTAGGTGCAAAAGCCGCAGGTGCGGCGTCGGCATCCCGGGCGTTGGGCGTGGTGTTGGGCGGTGGGATGCTGGCAAATGTTGTTGGCGTACCGCTGGGCGCTTTCGCAGGTCAGGTGATTGGCTGGCGAGGCCCTTTCTGGGGTCTGGCACTTCTTGCGCTGGCGGGGGCTGTTGTGGTGTACCGGCTAGTCCCGGTGGGGCCGGAATCCGGGCCCATACCGTCCGTTCGCGCTGAGCTCGCCAGCATGCGCGATGTGAGGGTTTGGCTTGTCCTGGCCGGCTGCGCGATCGTTTGCGGCTCGTCCCTGGCTGCCTACAGCTTCATTTCGCCACTGCTTACTGAGAACACCGGAATGGCCGCCTCGGTGGTGCCGCTGGTTCTGGTGGCGTACGGTGTGGGAGCCTTCATTGGCTCCAATCTGGGAGGTCATTTCGGCTCTCACCGCCCCTATCCGGCGCTGTTCGTCGCGGCAGGTATGACCTTCCTGGTGTTGGGTGCCCTTTCCTTCCTCTCCCATAACGCCGTGGTGACAGTGGTCCTGATCTTCCTGCTGGGGCTCTTCGGCATGGCCACCAATCCGATTCTGATCGGCAAAGCCGTAGGTTACGCGGGGCACGCACCCACGCTGGCTTCAGCTCTCAGCACCTCAGCGTTCAACCTCGGCACAGCCGTGGGATCGTGGATGGCCGGTTACGCCTTGGAATCCGCACTTGGTGCCACAGGCCCCGTGCTGGTGGGAACAGGAATCGCCGCGCTCTACTTCGTCCCACTTACGCTATTGATGCTCAAGGACCGGAAGGAAGGTTCCCAGTCATGAAGCACCCCACCGCCGGAATACTGCTGCTGGTGGCGTTGGCACTAGTCAGCTGCAGCCCATCCCCCGCCGTGGAGTCGACACCGGGTTCGGCCAGAGGGACCTCAAAACCCAGTGAGGCAACCACCTCCGCCGCCCACAACGTAGTAGGTACCGTGGTGCACTTCAGCGCCGGTTCGGCGTCACTGGACGTCACCATTGGGGAGGATAATCCCGCCACCGGGACTTCCTGAGCATGCTGCCGCTCACCCTCAGCATGAAAGAGTTCGCCGGCCGGGAGAAGATCGCGGACCTGCCCAGGCCCCTCCACTATGAAGGGTCACCTGGGTCCGACCCCGAGGACGGTGACCTGATCTACTACGTCCCCTGGGGAAACCTCGGTTTTTACTACAACGCGTCAGGCATCGAATACTCAGACCAAACCATTCATTTGGGACGATCCAAAGCCACCCGGGAAGAGCTTGCGCGCTTCGAAGGCCAGGAAGTCCGCGTAGAAGTCAATCGCTGACCGTCTGCCATCGGCGGTAGCGCGCGGCAGCACCGCCGGCGGTCAGCTGTCCGTTCGGGTCTTCTCCGACGCCGGGCGAACGCCTTGGGCGTATTCGCTCGCCGCCCAGGAGGCCAACAGTTGGAGGCGCTCGGCCGACGGCGACCCGGGTTCAGCTGCGTAAATGGTCAGGGTCAATCCTGGTTCTGCGGCCATTTCCAAGCCCTCGAAGGCGAGCGTCATTTCGCCCACCACCGGGTGATTGAACGTCTTGAAACCCGTGCCGTGGTGCCGGACGTTATGTGCGCCCCAGCGAGTGCGGAATTCCTCGCTGCGGGTGCTGAGCTCACCAATGAGATCGTGCAATTCTTTGTTGTGCGGGTCCCGTCCGGCCTCCGTGCGGAGAATGGAAACCGTTATTTCCGCAAAAGCGTCCCAGTCCGGGTAGAACTCGTGGGCGCGCTGGTCCAGGAACGTGAACCTGGCGATGTTGGGCGTCTGGCCCGGCATGTCGTAACAGTCCTTGTAAAACGCCCGGGCCAAGGGGTTCACGGCCAAGAGGTCCATCCGGCCGTTCCGGACAAACGCGGGTCCGGCCGTGACAGCATCCAACGCCCACTGCAGGCTCTGGTGGGGCACATAGGATTTCGAGTTCCGGCGCCGTGGCGGCCGGGCAACTGGACTGGCGGCATGCGCAAGGTCGAACAGGTGTGCGCGTTCAGCGTCGTCCAAGTTCAGCGCGCGGGCGATGCTCTCAAGAACCTGCGGCGAGGCGCCGCTAATGGCGCCGCGTTCCAAGCGGGTGTAGTACTCAACGCTTAAGCCGGCAAGGGTGGCCACTTCGCTACGGCGCAGACCCTTAACCCGCCGGTTGGATCCCGCGGGCAGCCCCACCTGCTCCGGGGCCACGTGGGCACGCCGGGAGATCAAAAATTCGCGAACTTCCGCCCGATTATCCATGCCCTCCACCATAAGTCCGGTTCATCGCCGGAGGGAGTCCCTGTGAGGGCCTCCGACGACCAACCAGCTCTGCGGTCTCCAGGGAAGACTGAGCCCTAAGAAGCTTCGGAGCCTGCCTTGCGACGGGAGACCAACACGGGACTATGGGCGTGGTGGAGTACTGCGTGTGCCGTTGAACCTATGGTGCCCTTGATCAGTCCATGTCCTTTGGTCCCCACCACTGTGATGCGTGCCGCTTGTGAGGCCTTGACCACGGCACGGGAGAATGAAGCATCCACCAGCAGCTCTCCCCTCACCGCGCTCCCGGGAGCTTTGTGGCGGGCCCGGCTCAGCACGGCATCGAGCATCGCTTCTGCCTCGGGATAGGCTTCCACCGGCTCTCGCAACCGCCGGTATCCTTCGGGTTCGTGCAGGACGTGAATGATCCTGAGCTCGGCACCCGTTGCGGCCGCGAAAAGGCAGGCGTCGTCCAGGGCTGCCGGTGATCCAGAGTCATCAACAGCCAGCAGCACTGGACCCTCAGGGTGGTCATCGGCACGAATCACTGCGACGGGGCACTCTGCGGTTGCCGCCATCTCCAAACTCACGGACCCCACCAGCAAGCCCATGAACCCACCAAGGCCGCGGCTTCCAAGGACCAACATCTCCGCGCCGGCCGAAACGTGCGCAAGATGATCGCGCGGCATTCCGTGAAGCAAAGTGGCGTGGACCTCCAGATCGGGCACGGCCTCCTTTGCGAGCGCCGTCCCTTCTTCAAGGACTTTCTGGGCGGCCCGCTCCAAACCACTATCGGCGATGCCAGGAACGGGGCCCCTGTTTTGGGATAGCAAGACCCACAGGGAACAGTGCACAACGTGCAGTGAGCAGTTCCGCAGGATGGCGTGATGTGCGGCCCATTGGACGGCCCGGTGTGATTCTTCGGATCCGTCATAGCCAACCACGATCGTCTTCGAAGCGTGCTCGTTCGTCATGGCCAGAGCCTACGCTGGCGCCGGGACCGGCACCAGAGCGTAACCCCCGCCGGTAGGGCGCAATACGCTGCTAGGCTCCGATGCTGACACCTCAGGAGGAAACACCGTGGGCTTTGCCGAAGAACTCAAGAACCAGTGCGCCGAGGATTGGGACGCCGCCGTCAACCATCCTTTTGTGGACCAGCTGCTGGACGGGTCCCTTCCCGATGACCACCTGCGCCGCTACCTTGTTCAGGATTACCAGTTCTGCGACGCCTTCACAGCGCTCCTCGGGCAAGCCGTCGCCTCGGCGCCTTCGCTGCCTTCGCGTCTGGTGTTTGCCGCGGTTCTTGGGGCTTTCGCTTCGGACGAGAATACGTACTTCCAGGACTGCTTCAACGAACTCGACGTTCCCGAGGCGGATCGAACAGCCCCCGCGCTGGGATCTGCCACCCGGGATTTCGATAACCTGATGCGCAGCGCCCTCGCCACCCGTTCGTACCCGGAGGTCCTGGCGGTGCTGCTGGTTGCCGAGTGGCTCTACGGAGATTGGGCCGCCCGCGCCGGCGATCCCACACACTGGCCCGTCCACGCGAAGCACGCCGAATGGATCCGTCTCCACAACAACCCCGAGTACAACGCGTGGGTGACGTGGCTACGCGACGAGTTTGACGCCGTCGAGCCTGTTGACGCCGCGGAACGACAGGGAGTTGCCGCGACCTTCGCGGAGGCCGTGCGGCTGGAGCGGGCTTTCTTTGACGCTGCGTTGGTGCCCGCGGGCGCTTCGGTTTAGGGGCGTTTCCGGACTGTGTAGCTCAGCTCCACCAAGCCTTGGTCGTAGCTGTTCACTTCCTGCAGTTTCAGCAGTGCGGGGTTGTGTCCTGCCGGGAACACGCCCCTGCCTGAGCCTTGGTCTCCGAGCGTCACTACCAGCCGGACGGCGTCCTTCGCGGACTGCCGCTTGATGCGACGGATCGCCTCTATCGCGTCGCCGGACTCAAGGTTCGACGGCGGGAAGTCACCCCAGGGGCTGCCTTCAATTGACGTGAGAAGACATGACGACGCAAGCCGTTGAGTGCGGGCGCTATGATCTCGCCATCGGAGGCGGGCGTAGGCCAATACTCAACGAAATACCGGTAGGTGTTGGCGCCCAGCACCATGGCTTCAACGGTGCCGAGCCATTTGAGCTGGGCGCGGTCAAACTCAGCGGTTCCCCCTTCCAGCAGTTCGTAGGCCTTGAACTCGTTGTTGGTATCAGCGGCGTATCCATCGGCGGTCACAAAATTCTGGACGATCAGCTGTCCCATGAGCGAACTCCTCCATCCGGTTCCGGCCCGAAGGAGCCTACGCCGCGAAGAATGAGCCCACAAGCCCTTCCCAGGCTTCCTCCTCGGAGGTCTCCCGGCAACTTTCGGGCGTGGCCGGCCCTCGGCAAGGATGGGCGGGCAAATACTGGCACGCCCATATGACGCAGCTACGACCTCTGAGCAAAGGACCTGTTAGACATCTTCATCAGTTCCCGGGTGTGGACGCTGGAGGAAGAAGTAGGGGTCGCCTTTGCCATCGCGTTCCAAGTCGTAGTGCTTTATGGCATTCTTCGCTTGATAAACCGAGATCGCCCGCGGGAATCCAGGTTCCGTGCACTGCTCACGGAGACGCTCCAACGCTCCGACCCGTGCTCCTGTCTTCTTGTCCGTCCGTACACCGATATCGGCGGTAAGGATCCGAACACCTTCCGGGTCACGGGCAATGAAGCCCTCCAAGCTGAAGTGCAGCTCAAGAGTCAGGTACTTGCTGGCTATAACCGCCCGGGCCAAGTCCTGCGTGGTGCTGGTGAAGTGTTCAAGGGCAATATTCGGAGGCTTCTGAAACATGGTTCATTCTTACCACCCGACTATGACAACGACGTTCCGCGCAACCAGTTACCTGTGCTTGAACTCCGGCTGGCGCTTCTCGCTGAACGCTGCCATGCCTTCCTTCTGGTCCTCCGTGGCGAACAGGGAGTGGAACACACGGCGCTCAAACAGCACACCCTGTGACAGGCCCATCTCGAAGGCTGCGTTCACGGCTTCCTTGGCCACCATCGCGGCGGGCTTGGACTTGGAGGCAATGACCTCGGCGGCCTTGATGGCCTCATCAACCACCTCAGCGGCAGGAACCACACGGGACACCAGGCCGGAGCGTTCGGCTTCTTCGGCGTCCATGAACCGGCCGGTCAGGATCATGTCCATTGCCTTGGCTTTGCCCACGGCGCGGGTGAGCCGTTGCGAACCGCCCATTCCGGGAATCACTCCGAGGTTGATCTCGGGCTGGCCGAACTTTGCGTTGTCGCCGGCAATGATGATGTCGGCCATCATGGCCAGTTCGCAGCCGCCGCCCAATGCAAAACCGGACACTGCCGCGATTACGGGTATGCGCAGCCGGGTGAGGTCCTCCCAGTGCCGGAACCAGTCCGCTGCGTACATGTCCATGTAGGTGTTGGAGGACATCTCCTTGATATCGGCGCCGGCAGCAAATGCTTTGGCCGATCCCGTGATCACCACAGCCCCAACATCCGGATCAGTGTCCATCAAAGAAACAGCGTCCACGAGTTCGTTCATGAGTGCAGTATTGAGCGCGTTCAGCGCCTCAGGCCGGTTCAACGTCACCAAGCCCACGCGTCCCCGACGTTCCACCACAATATTCTGGTACTGCTCCGTCATGCTTTCCCTCTCGTAAAAACGCTCAAGTAAACGGACAATCTCTCACACCGACTTATCGCGGATCTCCGTGATGATCCCCGAGAAGTCCCTTCCGGCCCCGTCCCCGGCGGCAAAGGCGTCGTAGATGCGCGAAGCCAGGGGACCCATTTCCGCAGCAACTCCCGTGCTTTCCAACGCGTTCAGAGCCAGGCGCAGGTCCTTGGCCATCAACGCACCGGCGAAGCCAGGCTGGTAGTCGCGGTTGGCGGGGCTGGTGGGCACCGGACCCGGAACTGGGCAGTTGGTGGTCAGCGCCCAGCATTGGCCGGACGCGTTGGATGCGACGTCGAACAGTGCCTGGTGCGTGAGCCCCAGCTTCTCACCTAGAACAAACGCTTCGGCAACGGCGATCATGGACACACCCAGGATCATGTTGTTGCAAACCTTCGCGGCCTGACCGGCCCCATGATCACCGCAGTGAACGATCCTCTTGCCCATGAGCTCCAGAACGGGCCTCACGGTCTCGAAATCCTGCGGCAAGGCACCCACCATGAAGGTCAAGGTTCCGGCCTCAGCCCCCACAACACCACCGGACACGGGAGCGTCCACGGATCGGTGACCCGCCTCCACGGCAAGAGCGGCCGCCTCGCGGGCTTCATCCACGTTGATGGTGGAACAGTCCAGGAACAGCGTGTTCGGTTTGGCGATAGACAGCAGCCCCGGCCCGTCCACGCCGCGGTAAGCGTCCAGCACGTGCTTGCCGCTGGGCAGCATGGTCAACACCACTGCGGCCTCCGCCGCAGCCTCATGCGCCGTGGAAGCCATGGGAATTCCGTGGGCCAAAGCAGCCTCTACGGCCGCTGGAACGGGGTCGTAGCCAATCACATCGTGCCCGGCCTTGATCAGGTTAGCCGCCATGGGGCCACCCATATGCCCCAGCCCAAGGAAGGCGATGAGTCCCGTTGCCGCTGCGTTTTCTGTCATGATCGTCTCCTTCAATTCGCTTGGACTGGACTGGCTGAAAGCCCCAGCTCCCGTTCGCCGAGCGGCGCAAAGTAGCCCTCGACGTCGGACTCCCGGACTTCGGCCAGGGTGGCCGGCTTCCATTGCGGGTTGCGGTCCTTGTCCACCACTTGCGCGCGGATGCCCTCCCTGAAATCCGGCCCGGCCAGGCATCGCAAGCCCACGCGGTATTCCTGGTCCAGGGCTTCCTCCAGAGAGAGCCCGCGGACGCGTCTCAGGGATTCCAGGGTGACTTTGACCGATGTGGGCGACTTCGCCTCGATGGTCTCGGCTGCCTCAACGGCTTCACCGGAGCCGGTGCGCAGGCTTCGGACGATCTCCTCGGCATCGTCATGCGCATAGGCTGCGTCAATCCAGTCCCGCTGTGCCGCAAGTGCCGAGTCCGGCGCCGCTTGGGCAAAGTGCTCGACGGCGGCCTCCGCCGTCGAGCTTTCCAGCGCTTCCGCCAACGCGGGGAGGCTTTCGGACGGCACGAAGTAGTCCGCGAGCCCCAGGAACAGGGCGTCCGCGCCAGACAGGTGCGCCCCGGTGAGGGCTGCGTGCGTGCCCGCCTCCCCCGGTGAGCGTGAGAGAAGAAGGGTGCCGCCGACGTCGGGAACGAATCCGATGGTGGTTTCCGGCATGCCGGTGCGCGTCCGCTCAGTAACTATGCGGACGGAACCGTGAGCCGAAACGCCCACCCCGCCGCCCAGGACCAGTCCGTCCATGAACGCGACGTAAGGCTTGGGGTAATGCGAGATCAGTGCGTTCAGCCGGTATTCGTCAGCCCAGAACTCGGCTGTCTCCGTGCCACCGTGCAACATGTCCTTGTATATCGCCACGATGTCGCCGCCGGCGCACAGCCCACGGTCGCCCGCACCGCGCACCAATACGGTGGCAACGGCGTCGTCGTCAGCCCAATCGGTCAACTGACGGAGCATGGCTTTCACCATTCCCGCGTTCAACGCATTGACTGCCTTGGGGCGGTTGAGGGTCACGATGCCGAGGTGGCCGCGACGCTCAAACAGGACTTCTTGCTCTACCTCTTCAGCCCCCATCAGCTGCCAGCCGGCATCACGAAGCTTGCACCTTGGCGAATACCGGAGGGCCACCGCGACGTCACGGTCTTGGTCTTGGTGTAGAAGCGGAAAGCATCGGCGCCGTGTTGGTTGAGGTCGCCAAAGCCGGACGCCTTCCAGCCGCCGAACGTGTAGTAAGCGATGGGCACGGGAATGGGCACGTTGATGCCCACCATGCCCACTTCAACGCGGCTGGCGAAGTCGCGGGCGGAGTCGCCGTCGCGGGTGAAAATTGCGACGCCGTTGCCGAACTCGTGCTCACTGCAGAGCCTGAGCGCTTCGTCGTAGTCAGCCGCACGCAGCACACTGAGGACCGGCCCGAAGATCTCTTCCTTGTAGATCTTCATGTCCTTGGTGACATTGTCGAAGAGGGTGGGGCCTACCCAGAAGCCGCCGTCGTATCCATCCACGGTGAGGCCACGACCATCGGTGACCAGCGTTGCGCCCTCGTCCACGCCGGACTGGATGTAACCCTCGATCCTCTCCTTGGCAGAAGCAGCCACCACGGGTCCGAAGTCCGAATCCTTGTCCAGGCTGTGGCCAACTTTCAGGTCCTTGACGCGTTCGGTCAGCTTGGCCACCAGCGCGTCAGCGGTTTCCTGCCCCACCGGCACGGCAACGGAGATCGCCATGCAGCGTTCGCCGGCGGAACCGTACCCGGCACCAATCAGGGCGTCGGCTGCCATGTCCAGATCGGCGTCGGGCATGATCACCATATGGTTCTTCGCACCGCCGAAGCACTGCGCACGCTTGCCGTGTGCTGCAGCAGTTGCGTAGATGTACTGGGCGATGGGCGTGGAGCCCACAAATCCAATGGCTTTGACCCGCGGATCTTCCAGCAGCGCATCCACGGCTTCCTTGTCGCCGTTGATCACGTTGAAGACGCCGTTGGGCACGCCGGCCTCGCTGTACAGTTCCGCAAGGCGCAGGGGAACTGACGGGTCCCGCTCGGAGGGCTTGAGGATGAACGCGTTGCCGGCTGCGAGCGCCGGGCCGGACTTCCACAGCGGGATCATGGCCGGGAAGTTGAAGGGAGTGATGCCTGCGACCACGCCCAGCGGCTGGCGGAGCGAATGGACATCGATCCCCTGCCCGGCGTTGTCCGAGAATTCGCCCTTGAGCAGGTGCGGCGCCCCGGCCGAGAACTCCACTACCTCGATGCCGCGCTGGATATCGCCCTTGGCGTCCGCGAAGGTCTTGCCGTGCTCGGAGGACAAGAGCTTGGCAAGTTCGTCCATGTTCTGGTTAACCAGGTCCACGAACTTCAGGAGGATGCGTCCCCGGCGTTGCGGGTTCATGGCCGCCCATTCGAGCTGGCCCTTTTCTGCATTTGCGACGGCGTTGCGAACCTCGTCCGCGCTGGCCAGCGGAAGCCGTGCCTGAACTTCGCCCGTGCAGGGATCGTAGACATCACTGAACCGGCCGGACGTGCCGTCGATCCTCTGGCCGTCTACGTAGTGGGAAAGCTCGCGCACCATGGTGAAATGCTCCTTTGCATCGGTGAATGACTGCCGTGCCGCCGGGTGCTGTGACCGTTGCCGAACACGTGACCAACTGTGATCCAGGTCATCTCTGAATCCGAATATACTCGGACTTCCTACTAATTTCCAGAGGGGTACTAGTGGACCTCCCTCATCTCCTTGTACGCCTCCAGCGCTTCGGCCCGCGTGGTTTTGAGGTCCACGATTTCCTCTGCGTACTCCGGTGTCCCGAACTCCGGAATCCAGCGGGCGATGTACTTCCCTTGAGGATCGAATTTGACGCGCTGAGCCTCCGGATTGAAGATCCTGAAGAACGGTGAAGCATCCGCGCCGGAGCCGGCTACCCACTGCCAGTTGGCGGGATTCGATGCAGGATCCGCATCCACCAGGGTGTCCCAGAACCACTGCTCCCCCAGCTGCCAATGGATGCCGAGGTTCTTCACCAGGAAGCTGGCGGCAACCATGCGGACGCGGTTGTGCATCCAGCCCGTATGCCACAGCTGCCGCTGCCCCGCGTCCACCATGGGGAAACCGGTGCGGCCCTGCTGCCAGGCCCGGAACTCCTCGGGTGCCGACTCGTGGCCGGGATGCTTGTTACTGCCATTTTTGGCGCTACCCGGCCACGCCCACGGGAAGCGATCAAACTCAGTGCGAAGGTTGGCCGTTGCCAACTCCGGGTTGTGGAAGTACTGGTGCCAGCAGAACTCACGCCAGCCCAACTCGGAAGCATAAATAGAGGCGCTTTCGGAGCGTCTGGACCCCAGGGCATGCCACACCTCGAACGGGCTGAGCTCACCCCAGCGAAGGTAGGGCGAGAGACAACTGCTGCCATCGGTATCGGGGCGGTTGCGGCCCTCGCTGTAGTTGGACAGGCCGTCATCCACGAACTTGGCGAGCCGCTTGCGCCCGGCAGCAGCTCCCGGCGTCCACATCTCGGCCAGCCCACCTGACCAGTCCGGCGTTGTGGGCAGCAGATGCCACGAATCCAGCTGCTCGTAGGCGGGCAGCTTTCCCGTGAATCCGTGGCCCGCTTGGGGGACAGCCAAGGGCTCGCGGAAATCCTGCGCAGAAACGGTCCGCCAGAAAGGGGTAAAGACCTTGTACTGTCCGCCTGTTTTGGTGGTGACTTCCCACGGCTCATGAAGAAGGGAGGCCTGGAAACTCGAGACGTGCAGTCCCGCCTCGCCCGCCCAAGCCTTAATGCCGGCGTCCACCGTCCGCTCAGCGGAACCGTACCGCCGGTTCCAGTACAGCCCGCCGGCACCAATCGCCGTCGTGGTCTTCTGGACGATGTCCGCCGCCGGGCCGCGGCGGAGGAGTAATGGAACACCGAGCTTGTCCAGGTCTTCGCGGAGGCGGGTCAGCGAGTGGTGGAGCCACCACCGCGCGGCGCCACCGTGGGGGCGGATGCCCGGCGATTCTTCGTCAAGGACGTAGAGGGCAACGGCCGCACCGTCGTCGACGGCGGCACGCAAGGCCGGGTTGTCGGCGACCCGCAGATCGTCGCGAAACCAAACAATGGACGGCTTCATGAGTACCTTTCAGCGAAAACCCTGGGAAACAGGAACAGCCCATGCCCCCTAAGAAATCCTAGGGGCATGGGCTGAAAGCTCGCTGGTACGAAATCAGGCGATGGATGCCAAGGCTTGCTGGCGGATCTCGGAAACCGGAATGTCGGTGGCAGTTTCGGTCCACATCGGGACACTATTTACCACGTAGTCCCTGGCGGCCGGTCCAACCATGGTCATGCCCGGGTAAATCCGCCGGCCATTTTCCTTGACGGGCTTGTGGCCCTCGAGTTCCAGAGCGGTCTTGAAGGCGGAGTCGGGAATGGGGATTTTGCGTCCGAGGACGCACCAGCTGATGTACAAGCCATAGAACGTGTCAAAGTCCAAGCCGTTGTCAGTGTCGTCCTCAAACACCACACAGTCGCGAATAAAGCTACCAATTTGGGTGTCGGTCATTACGGGGCCTCCGGCGTCGGAAGAAATAACGGGCCGCCGGTCTGCATCAGCGAATGTCCTGTTCCCTCACTATAGACCCGTTCCGGGGGTCTGAACGAGGAAATGAGATTAACTCTGGGTTGCGCACGGCCAAATGCCCGTGCTAATGCGCGAAAACAGGGGGTGATCAGGATTAAGCGTCAATCACCATATCGGTCCGCGCGGTGGAGCAGCAGGGCAGGAACTTGCCTGCGTCAATCTCTCGTGCCCGGATTCCGCCTTGGTGGTTCATCTCCACTTCACCTGAAAGTTTCACCACCTTGCAGGAGCCACACATGCCCTCTTTGCAGTTGGCACCGATCCTGACGCCGGCACGCTGGGCAGGGCCCAGGATGTGCTCAGTGGGATCCACGCGCACGTTGATCCCCGTGCGCATGAAGGACAAGGTGAGGCTTCCCGTGCCTACTGTCTCGAAACTCGAAGCATCGGGAGTTGAGACCTCCGCCCCCGCATCCGAACCGGCATCGGAGGTTTCAGGCGCATCCGGGTCAACCGTTTCCAGCGGCATCCCCGTGGCCTGCAGGGTCCCCTCGGCGTCGTAGCCGGGCTCGTAGAGCCCGAACGCTGCGGGCTGGCCCTCATAGTAGTCCTCCGCGGAATCCGCGATTTCCTCTGCGATCTCCTCAGCAATGTCCACCGCAAGGGCCAGCTCTGCCTGATACTCAAGGATGGTCTGGCGGTCCCCGGTGAAGAACTCCATATGGATGGAGGTGTCATCCACTCCCACGTTCCCCAACAGTTCGGTGGCCGTGTTCAGGTAGCCCTCGGGGCCACATGCGTAGACCTGCCGCCCGTTGGCGTCCGGCGCAACCTCGTTCAGCATGGCCGCCGTGAGCCGTCCGCTCAGCCCTTCCCAATCCGCGGGTTTGGCGCGGTCGCCCAAGGAGTAGAAGACCTTGATGCGCGAGTCCACCGAGGCGATGTAGGCGAGCTCCTTATTAAAGGCAAAACCCTCGTCCGCCGCCCCGTGGTACAGCACAACCACATCGGCCTGTCCGGGCAGCGAGTGGATGGTCCGCACCATGGACATGATCGGCGTGATGCCGGCGCCGGCGGCCAGCAGGAGGTAGCGTGCCCGCCGGTCAGCGTCGGGCAGGTGGAAGGCACCCACGGGTCCCAACATCTCAAGGACAGTGCCGGGCTTGATGTTCTGGTGCACCCACGGCGAAACCAGTCCTGTGGGATCGCGTTTGACCGTGATGTCGAAAGTCCACGGCTTGGTGGGTGCGCTGGACAACGAGTAGCTTCGGTCCGCCGGATCCTGGTCCTCGCCGTTCACGGGGAAGGCAACGTTCACGTACTGGCCGGCCCGGAACGCCAGGGGCGCACCGTCGCAGCGGCGGAACACGAAAGTCATCATTCCACCCACTTCGGGAACGATTTCCACGCATTCGGCCATGAACTCCTGCGGATGCCAGGGACCCAGGGCGCGGGCTGCGCTGGCGGGTCCCTCGGTGCTGCCCATCACCCTGTTCCACGGCATTTCAAGACCGCGAATGCGATGTGGCTCCTGGACGATGGTCTCAGTGAGGAGTTCGGTCATGCCAGGTGCTCCTGGACACGCTGCACGTACCAGTTGATGAATGCCTCCACCTGGTATTCGCTCTTCATGTACGGGCCGGGCTCGTAGGCAGGGCTGCCGGCTCCGGTCTGGCACAGTTCCACGAACGCTTTGTCCTGCAGGTTGGTCTGTTTCCAGGTGTAGGTGAGTTTCTCCAGGTCGTAGTCCACGCCTTCCACTGCGTCGTCAGCTACCAGCCAGGTGGTGCGAACCAAGGACTGGTGTTCGTTGATGGGGAAGACACCGAACGTGATGACGTGATCGCTCTGGAAGTGGAACCAGCTGTTGGGCTGCAGGTGCATCGAGCAGCGGCCAAGGCGGAAGTCCGGCAGATCACCAAGCAGTTTCTTGGAAAGCCTGCGCCCGTCGGCCGAGAACGATTCGCCCTCACCGTCGAGGGATTCACGTGAAATACGGATTCCTGCAATGCGGGTGTCCAGCTCCTCCACCACCTCGTAGGGAAGGCCATAGCGGCGGCAACGCTCCTCAAGCGAGGATTGTGCTTCCTTGTTGCGGTCCCACACTTCCTCAAGGTGGGCCGGGATCAGGCCCTCCGTCAGTCCCCACGTGGGAAACAGCGAACAGGCGAGCTCCGGGTGGCCGTCGCAGTGGTAGCACTCACGGTTGTTCTCCATGACGAGCTTCCAGTTGCCCTCCTCGATGATGTTCTGCTGGTAGGCAATCTTCGTCTTGGACAGATCGTGGGGCGCAAGGTACGGCTCAAAGATCCTTGAGGTTTCGTCAAAATCGGTGGGCGGCTCATCGGCAATGCAGACGAAGATGAGCCCGGCAACCTCGCGGCCGTGTGCCCGCTTCAGGGCGAAGCAATTCTTGTCGAACTTGGCCTCGCCGGGAGCGGAGGCATGGATCAGGTTGCCCTCGGGGGAATAGGTCCAGGAGTGGTAGCCGCACACCAGGTTTCCAGTGGCCCCTGCAGCCTCGGTGAGGACCCGTGCGCCGCGGTGGCGGCAGACGTTGTGCAGGACGTTCACGCCGCCGTCGTCATTGCGCAGAACGATCAGGGAGTAAGGACCGTAGTCAACCGTGATGTAGTCGCCCGGCTCCGGTAGCTCGGCGACGCTGCCGGCAAAGATCCAGTGCTGGCCAAAAATGGCTTCCATGTCCATCTTGAAGATCGTGGCATCGGTGTAGAAGGGCGCGTCGAGGGAATAACCCTTGCGCCGGAACTCGAACAACGCGCTGATCTCTGCCAGCTGCTCTGCAGGCAAAGATGAGGCGAGTTTTCCGCGTGAGTTGAGGGGCAAGACTGGAGCAGACATATGTTTTCCTCCCGGGAGGCGTGGGTCAGAGTGTGTTTCGTGGGGAGCACTGCTGCTTGGGGGCGAGCGGCGATGTCGAAAACCTTGTAATCATGAGATTAGGGATCATTGAACCACAACAAAAGCGCAAGATTCAGAAGATAACCGTGCACAATAGGTGCATGATCGATGCGAGGCTCATCACACTCCGGGTGTTTGCCCGCTGCGGCACCATTGGCGCCACCGCGGAGCTCACCGGATACTCTCCCTCCGCCGTCTCCGCTCAGCTGCGGGAGCTCCAGCGCATGCTGGGAATGCAGCTACTGACCAAGGACGGCCGGGGCGTGCGGCTGACCGCCACGGGCCGCTTTCTGGTGGCCGGTTCGGACACCCTCATTGCCGAATGGGAGAGCCTGCGCGCAGCGGCGATGGAGGCCGGCGATCAGGTGCAGTCACGTTTTGGGCTCGGCGGCTTCTCGACGGCGGCCGCCCAGTTGCTGGCGCCGCTGGCCGCCACCCTTCGCTCCACGCGTCCCCTGCTGGAGGTGCAGGTGCTGGAAGCAAATCCGGCCCGCTGCTTCGATTTGCTGGTGGCCGAGCGAATAGACCTTGCAGTGATTGTTGCCATGCAGTCAGACACCTACGTGGAGGACGATCCCCGGTTCGAACAGACCGTCTTGCTGGACGATCCCCTGGACGTCATCATTCCCGGTACCCACCGGCTGGCATCACGGGAAACTGTGACCCTTGAAGAACTGGCTGCAGAACCATGGATCACAGAAGCCGCCGGATCCACGTACCACGCCCTCTTTACAGCGGCCTTTACGGCTGTAGGTGTAACACCGCGAGTAGCTCATGAGGCCGTTGAATGGGAAACCCAAATCGCTTTCGTGGGCGCAGGGCTGGGCGTTGGCCTGCTGCCGCGACTCGCACCCCTGCATAATGCAGAGAACGTGGTCCGGCTACGCATTACCGGTAAAGGCAGGCCCGCACGCCGAATTGTGGCAGCGGTGCGCAGGGGCAGCATCGCGTCGCCTTTGATCCAGGAATCGCTGGGCATCCTGCAGGAGAGCGCACAGAGGATCCTCACGGCCCGGCCGGAAGACGACCGCTGACAATCCGGCGCGAGGCTGCAGACGGTAACTACGCCGCGAAAAGGGCCTGACGTACAGCATGCTCAAAGCCACTGACGTGCACACGGGCCAGCTCTGCAGCCTTGTCCTCTTCGCCGTCAAGGACAGCCTTCAGCAGATCCAGGTGCTCACGCACGTGGTGCTCAAGATCCGGCAAACGATCCAGGACCATGCACCAGATCCGGGTTGCCAGATTGTCGTAGCGAATCAGGATGTCTTCGAGGTGCGGGTTCGCGGCCGCCGCGTAGATTCCCCGGTGAACGCTGGCGTCGAGCCGCAAAGTTTCGACAACCGACGCAGCATCGACGTCAAAGTCCTCCACTGCGCGCATCACTTCACGAAGATGTTCTTTGGTGGCAGCGGATGCAACGCGAGCCGCCCTCGCAGCAGCGAGGGGTTCCAATTGTGCCCGGATCTCGGAAATAAAGGCCAGGTCAGTCACATCCACGCGCGTGGCAAACGTCCCCCGCCTTGGATAGGTAATCACCAGCCGGTCCAGCTCCAGGCGTTTCAATGCTTCCCGCACCGGAGTCCGACCTACCTCCAGGTCTTTGGCCAGCTGATCGTCGTTGAGGAGCTCGCCGGGCTTGATGTCCAACATCAGGAGCCGGTCCCGGAGGCGTTCATAGGCGATGTCGGCCAGGGATTTCTTCGTGTCGTCACCGGCGATTGCCAGAGTTCCAAAAGTCACGGCGCCTTCTCCTTCCAACCAAAAGAAATCTATTGACCAGCCTGAATGACCAGTATACGCTGAATCCAATCCTAATATATCAGTTCGGGACTCAGGAATATATCTAAAGGAGGCGACATGACCCTCATGGCGACAGACTCACCCGTAAGCACACTGCCCAAGCCGGAAGCGCTCAAAGACGAGCAGGCACAGAAGTTCGTACTCACATTGTCGTGCGTCGAACGGGCCGGGATCGTTCAGGCAGTCACCACCTTCCTGTTCGAGCGCGGTTTCAACATTGAAGAACACCAGCAGTTCGACGACGGCCTCCGCCAGACGCTGCACCTGCGGACCGCTTTCTCCGGACCACTGTCCTACTCGCCGGAGCGGCTCGAAGAAGAATTCAGCGCAATTGCCGACCGCTTCGAGATGAAGTTCAGCTTCCACGACCAAACCAAGAAGCGGGTCCTGGTGATGGTGTCCAAGTTCGGGCACTGCCTGAACGACCTCATCTTCCGTTGGCGGGGCGGCAGCCTCGGCGGTGACCTGGTGGTGGTTGCCTCAAACCATGAGACCCACCGCGCCATGGCAGAAGCCGCCGGCCTGCCCTTCGTCTACATTCCCGTCACGCCTGACACCAAGGCTGAAGCCGAGCAGCAGCTCCTGGACCTGGTGGAGGAGTACAACGTGGACCTCGTAGTACTGGCTCGCTACATGCAGGTGCTTTCGGACGACTTGTGCCGCGCCCTCGAGGGACGCGCCATAAACATCCACCACTCCTTCCTGCCGGGATTCAAGGGCGCCCGTCCCTACCACCAGGCCTACGACCGTGGCGTGAAGCTGGTGGGTGCAACCGCCCACTACGTCACCGCGGACCTGGACGAGGGACCCATCATCGAGCAGGAAGTCATCCGCGTCGATCACAGCTACGGCCCCACCACCCTCTCCACCGTGGGCCAGGACGCCGAAGCCCTGGCGTTGTCCCGCGCCGTGAAGTGGCATTGCGAACACCGCGTGCTGCTGGACCAGACCAGCACAGTGGTTTTCCGCTAAACCACGCCCCAGAACACCAGCAGACTCACCCCTTTTTAACTTCAGCAGGAGAACCCCATGGCATCCACGCCTCGCATTGTCATCATTGGAGCTGGGATTGTTGGCACCAACCTCGCCGACGAACTGGTCACCCGCGGTTGGAACAACATCACTGTCCTGGACCAAGGACCCCTGAACATGCCCGGTGGCTCCACGTCCCACGCACCGGGCCTGGTTTTCCAGACCAACCCGTCCAAGTCCATGGCACTGTTCGCCAAGTACACGGTGGAAAAGCTCCTGTCCCTCACGGAGGATGGCCAGAGCTGCTTCAACCAGGTGGGTGGACTGGAAGTAGCCACCACGGAGACCCGCCTGGCTGACCTGAAGCGCAAGCTCGGCTACGCACAGTCATGGGGCATCGACGGCAAGATCCTCTCCCGCGAGGAGTGCAAGGCGCTCTACCCGCTGATCAATGAGGAAGACATCCTCGGTGGCCTGCACGTCCCCACCGATGGCCTGGCGCTTGCAGCCCGTGCCGTGCAGCTGCTGATCAAGCGCACCGAAGCTGCCGGGGTGAAGTACATCGGCAACACCGAGGTCACCGGAATTGAGCAGACCAACCGCCGCGTGACCGGCGTCGAAACCGCCGACGGCGTGATCCCCGCGGACATCGTGGTTTCCTGCGCCGGTTTCTGGGGCGCCAAGGTGGGCGAGTTGATCGGAATGTCCGTTCCGCTCCTCCCGCTGGCTCACCAGTACGTAAAAACGACGCCGGTTCCCGCCCAGAAGGGCAAGAACGAACTGCCCAACGGCGCCCAGCTGCCCATCCTGCGTCACCAGGACCAGGACCTCTACTACCGCGAGCACGGCGAGCGGTACGGCATTGGCTCTTACGCTCACCGCCCCATGCCCGTGGACCTTGACGAGCTGGGTAGCTACGAGCCCAGCAGCATCAGCGAACACAACATGCCCTCCCGCCTGGACTTCACGCTGGAGGACTTCCTTCCTGCGTGGGAAGCCACCAAGCAGATCCTGCCGGCACTGCGCGAAAGTGAAATCGAGGATGGTTTCAACGGCATCTTCTCCTTCACCCCGGACGGTGGCTCACTGGTGGGCGAATCCAAGGAAGTGGACGGGTTCTTCGTTGCAGAGGCCGTGTGGGTGACCCACTCCGCCGGCATTGCCCGCGCTGTGGCCGAACTGCTGGTGGACGGAAAGTCTCAGATTGATCTGGGAGACTGCGACATCCACCGTTTCGAAGAGGTTCAGCTGACCCCCGAATATGTCAGCGAAACGTCCCAGCAGAACTTCGTGGAAATCTACGATGTGATGCATCCGCTCCAGCCCAAGCTCTCCCCCCGCAATCTTCGCGTCAGCCCCTTCCACGCCCGCCACAAGCAGCTGGGCGGCTACTTCCTGGAAGGCGCCGGCTGGGAACGTCCGTACTGGTTCGAAGCCAACGCTGAACTCCTCAAGGAAATGCCGGACGATTGGCAGCCCCCGGCCCGTGACGCCTGGTCCGGAATGTTCAGCTCGCCCATTGCCGCAGCTGAAGCCTGGAAAACCCGCACAGCCGTTGCCATGTACGACATGACGCCACTTAAGCGCCTCGAGATCTCCGGCCCGGGAGCCGTGAAGTTGCTGCAGGAACTGACCACCGGTGACATGTCCAAGAAGCCCGGCGCGGTCACGTACACGCTCCTTCTGGACGAGGCCGGCGGCATTCGAAGTGACATCACGGTGGCCCGCCTCAGCGAAGACACCTTCCAGCTGGGCGCCAACGGCAACATGGACACCGCCTACTTCGAGCGGGCAGCACGGCACCAAACGGAGAACGGCGACGCCGGCGACTGGGTCCAGGTGCGTGACACCACTGGCGGCACCTGCTGCATCGGCCTGTGGGGTCCGTTGGCCCGCGACCTCATCAGCACCGTCAGCAGCGACGACTTCAGCAACGACGGCCTGAAGTACTTCCGTTCCAAGAAGGTCACCATCGGAGGGGTCACTGTCACTGCGATGCGCCTTTCCTACGTGGGCGAACTCGGCTGGGAGCTCTACACCAGCGCAGACAACGGGCAGCGCCTCTGGGACGCCCTGTGGAAGGCCGGCCAGCCGTTCGGCGTCATTGCCGCAGGCCGTGCCGCGTTCAGCTCGCTGCGACTGGAAAAGGGCTACCGTTCCTGGGGCTCGGACATGACCACCGAGCACGATCCTTACGAAGCGGGCCTCGGGTTTGCCGTAAAAATGACCAAGGAAAACTTCGTCGGTAAGGCCGCTTTGGAAGGCCGCACCGAGGAAGGCTCAGCCCGCCGCTTGCGCTGCTTGACCGTCGACGACGGCAGGAGCCTGGTGCTGGGCAAGGAACCGGTGTTCTACAAGGACCAGGCCGTGGGTTATGTGACCAGCGCCGCCTACGGCTACTCGGTCCGCAAGCCGATCGCCTACGCCTACCTGCCCTCTGCAGTGTCCTTGGGGGACTCCGTGGAAATCGAATACTTCGGCCGCCGCATCCAGGCAACCGTTACCGAAGATCCGCTGTACGACCCCACCATGAGCCGGCTCCGGGGCTAATCCATGATCAGTTCAGAAACCATCAACGATTACCTCTCCAGGCTTGCCTCACGCCAGCCCACCCCCGGTGGGGGCGCGGCCGCAGCCCTGCATGCCGCCCAAGGTGCCGCCTTGGTAGCCATGGTGGCCAGGTACACCACCGGCGCAAAGTATGAGGAACACGCCGCTCTGGTCAACCGGATCACCAGCGCCGCCGACCACCTGATGGTGGAGGCCTTGCGCCTGGCGGACGCCGATGAGCACGCTTTCCAGTCCGTCATCGACTCCTACAAGCTCGCGTCGGACAGCGATGAACTTAAGGCAATAAAGTCTGCTGCCATTCAGGAAGCGCTGGTCCAGGCGGCCCATACTCCCGCGCAGTTGATCAACGTTGCCGGTGAAGTGGTGGACCTTGCCACCGAACTCTTTGATGTGGCCAACCCCAACGTCATCAGCGACGTCGCGGCTGCCGCGGACGCAGCACGCGCAGCTGCAACCACCGCCCGGGTCAACATCGACATCAACGTCGTGGCCATTAAGCACGGCGAAGCCCGCTCCCGCCTGGCAGAACAGACGGACGGGATTGAGGAAAAGGTGGTCCTCGCGGCAGATGCCTTGGTGAAGCGCGTCCGCGAAAGGATCCTCTCATGACCGCAGTGCAGGGGAACACCGAAGTACTTTCCGGCAAGCCGCTCGCTGCCCTCATCCAGCAGCGGGCCCAGCAGGAGTCAACCCTCCTGGACGATGAGGGCCTCCACCCGGTGCTGGCTGTTGTTGTGGCAACGGACGATGAGTCCACACACTGGTACGTTCGGTCCATTGAACGTGCAGCCGGGCGGGCAAGCATCGGCTGCAGGATAGTCGATCTTGGCCACGACGCCACCGAGCAGGTCCTGGCCAATGTCCTTACGGACCTCAGCGCCGAACCCACCGTTCACGGCATCATCCTGCAGACTCCCCTGCCCGCTGCCGTGCGACCTGACCGGCTGGTGGGGCTCATCGCCCCGGATAAAGATATCGACGGCGCCAATCCCCTCAGTCTCGGTCGCTTGGCTGTGGGACAGCCCGCCTTCGCCCCCGCTACCGCCCGGGCAGTGGTGGAACTGCTGGACCACTTCCAGATCCCGGTAGCGGGACGGAACGTGGCCGTCGTCGGGCGTTCCGCCGTGGTGGGCAAGCCGCTGTCTTTGCTGCTCCTCGCGAAAGACGCGACCGTCACCGTCTGCCATTCCAAATCCGGGGCGCTGGAACACTACACCCGGCCCGCCGACGTCGTGGTTGTTGCTGCTGGGCGGACCGGGCTCTTGACCGGGAATCACGTCTCGGAGAAGACTGTGGTGATCGACGTCGGCACGAACGTCCTGGCCGACGGTTCCCTGGTGGGAGACGTTGACGAGGCCAGTGTCACCGGCGTGGCGGCCGGGCTGAGTCCGGTCCCGGGCGGGGTGGGATCAGTGACCACCGCGCTCCTGCTCCTGCACACTGTGGAAGCCGCCCGGCAGCAGTCCCACAGCGGGTTGCTGGCCGCTTCCACTTCCCGGATCTGAAGGGGTTCCCATGCATTCCAAAGCTCCACGCGAGAACATTGACGAGTCAAAGCTGACCGTCACCAAACCCAAGACCAAGGCCGTAGGCATCCCCGCTGTTGCCAACGCCCTGAAAATTTCGCTGGAACAGATGGGACCGCTGCGAAGCGTTCAGACCCTTCTAGCTGTGAATCAGCTGGACGGGTTCGACTGCATGGGATGCGCCTGGCCCGAGCATGAAAAGCGTAATGCGGCAGAGTTCTGCGAGAACGGCGCCAAGGCAGTGGCTGAGGAAGGCACCCGCCGCCGCGTCACGCCGGAGTTCTTTGCCCACCATTCCGTTGCTGAGCTCAAAACCCGCGATGACTTCTGGCTGGGCCAGCAAGGCCGGATCACCCACCCGATGTTCCTCGATGAAGGCGCTACTCACTACAGGACCATTGAGTGGGAAGATGCCTATGACCTCATGGCCGAAGAGTTGCGGGCCATGGAACACCCGGACGAAGCGGTTTTCTACACCTCCGGCCGGACCTCCAATGAAGCCGCGTTCGTGTACCAGCTCTTGGTTCGCGGCCTGGGCACCAACAATCTCCCGGACTGCTCCAACATGTGCCACGAATCCTCCGGCTCCGCACTGGTGGAAACCATTGGCATCGGCAAGGGTTCCGTCAGCCTGACGGACCTGGAGACGGCGTCACTGATCTTCGTCGCTGGACAGAACCCCGGCACCAACCACCCGCGCATGCTCAGCGCCTTGGAAAAGGCCAAGAAGAACGGCGCGATCATCGTGTCCGTCAACCCGCTTCCCGAGGCCGGGCTCCTGCACTTTGAAAACCCCCAGCACCTGGCCGGAATGATTCAAGGGACCCAGCTGACGGACGACTTCCTGCAGATCCGGGCCGGTGGAGACCAAGCCCTGTTCCAAGGACTGGGCAAATACCTTCTGGAGGCCGAAGCTGCGGGACGGAACACTCCAGGCCTGGACACCGTGCTGGATCACCACTTCATCAACAACCACACCGTGGGTCTCGATGACTACCTGCGCTACCTGGAGAAGGTGGAGTGGGATGACATTGTGGAGGCAACCGGCCTGACCCTGGAGCAGATCCATGCGACGGGTGAGCGCTTGCTCGCCTCCAGCGCCACCATCGTGTGCTGGGCCATGGGACTGACCCAGCACAAACATTCCGTCCCCACCCTCCGCGATGTGGTCAACGTTCTCCTGCTCCAAGGCAATATCGGCAAGCCCGGCGCCGGCGTGTGCCCCGTGCGCGGGCACTCGAACGTTCAAGGCGACCGCACCATGGGCATCTTCGAAAAGATGCCTCCGACGTTCCATGACCGGCTGGACCAGGAATTCGGGTTCCGCTCCCCCCGGGAGCATGGCTACGACACCGTGGCAGCCATCCGTGCCATGCGCGACGGGAAAGTCCGTTTCTTCATGGGGATGGGCGGCAACTTCGTGCGGGCCGCCCCCGATTCAGAGGTTACCGAGCAGGCCCTGGCCAACACTGGCCTGAGCGTGCAGATCTCCACCAAGCTGAATCACTCACACCTGTCCACGGGTCGGCGGGCTTTGATCCTGCCCACCCTCGGCCGCACCGAGAAGGACACGCAACGCACGGGCGACCAGCGGGTCACCGTGGAGGACTCCATGAGCGCCGTCCACGCCTCACGGGGACGCCTCAAACCTGCAAGCGACCACCTCCACTCGGAAGTGGCGATCGTCTGCAATCTCGCGGACAGGTTGTTTACGGACGGTCACGGGCGCCTGCCCAACACACCCCAGGCCGCGTGGCTCTCCCTCAGGGATGACTACTCGCTGATCCGGAAGCACATTGAGGCCGTCTTCGATGGTTTTGCGGACTTTGAAGCACGCATCCAGCACCCCGGCGGCTTCGTGCTGCCACACCCACCGCGCGACGCCAGGAAGTTCCACACCGCATCCGGGAAAGCACACTTCACGGGCAACGAGCTGGAGTTCATCAAGATCCCGCCCGGCCGGCTGGTCCTGCAGACCCTGCGCTCACATGACCAGTACAACACCACCATCTACGGCAAGGACGACCGCTACCGCGGCATCCATGGTGGCCGGCGCGTGGTGCTCATCAACGCCGACGACATCACCGAGCTGGGATTCTCAGACGGCGACATGGTCCACCTGATTTCCGAGTTCCAAGGCGTTGAGCGCAAGGCTGAGGACTTCCGCATCGTCTCGTATTCGACGCCCAAGGGGTGCGCCGCGGCGTACTACCCGGAAACCAACGTCCTGGTGCCGTTGGACTCCGTGGCCGATACCAGTGGAACACCCACCTCGAAGTCGGTGATCATCCGGCTGGAGAAAGCATAGATCCAGAGCAGATTTTCCACTTGTCAGTTTTTTACCCGTCCGGTGGGCCGTAATTGGTGCTTCGGTGCCTGAAACCTGGGGAGGTATTTCCTCATCGAAGCACCGTTTTCGGTCCATTGGGCAGCAATGTCAGTAACAGCCAAAGAATAGGGAGTGACCATGTCAGGAAACAGAGCAGTCGCCTACAAGGAACCCGGTGTCGTTGAGATCATCGACACTGACTACCCAACGTTTGAGCTCAAAGACGGACCAGGCGTCAACCCTGCCAACGTCGGAAGGAAAGTACCGCACGGCGCGATCCTCCGGACGGTGACCACCAACATCTGCGGTTCGGACCAGCACATGGTACGCGGCCGCACCACGGCTCCGAAGGACCTGGTCCTCGGCCACGAAATCACCGGCGAGGTGGTGGAGGTGGGACCCGACGTCGAGTTCATCAAGGTAGGCGACATCGTCTCCGTACCGTTCAACATCTCCTGTGGCCGCTGCCGGAACTGTAAGGAACAGAAGACCGGCATTTGCCTCAACGTCAACCCCGACCGTCCCGGCAGCGCCTACGGCTACGTTGACATGGGCGGATGGGTAGGCGGACAAGCAGAGTTCGTGCTGGTTCCCTACGCTGACTGGAACCTGCTGCGCTTCCCGGACCGCGATCAGGCCCTGGAAAAGATCATGGACTTGACCATGCTCTCGGACATTTTCCCCACCGGCTTCCACGGCGCCGTTACTGCCGGCGTGGGCGTGGGATCCACGGTTTACATCGCTGGTGCCGGGCCTGTGGGCCTTGCCGCCGCCGTCGGCGCCCAGTTACTTGGCGCCGCCGTCGTGATTGTGGGCGACATGAACGAGGACCGGCTGGCGCAGGCGCGATCCTTCGGCTGCGAAACCGTCAACGTCTCCAAAGGCGATCCCAAGGAACAGATCGCACAGATCCTTGGAGTTCCGGAAGTGGATTGCGGCGTGGACGCTGTTGGTTTCGAAGCCCGCGGCCACGGCAAGGATGCCTCCCACGAGGCTCCGGCGACCGTGCTGAACTCCCTCATGGACATCACCGCCGCCGGCGGCTCCCTGGGCATCCCGGGCCTCTACGTCACTGGCGATCCGGGTGGAATCGACGAGGCAGCCAAGCACGGCTCCCTCTCACTGTCCCTCGGTACCGGCTGGGCAAAGTCCTTGTCCTTCACCACCGGCCAGTGCCCCGTCATGAAGTACAACCGCCAGCTGATGATGGCCATCCTCCATGACAAGGTCCAGATCGCCAAGGCCGTCAACGCCAAGGCCATCCCGCTCGAGGACGCTCCGCGCGGCTACGCCGAGTTCGACGCCGGATCGGCAACAAAGTTCGTGCTGAACCCCAACGGCTACGTGAAGGGTTAATACAGTACGCATCAACTGATACCGGGGACTGCGCGGCACGCATTACGGGAAGGCCGTGCAGTCCCCGGTATCTGCGTTGGAACAGCAGCACTACCCCAGGAAGCGAAGAACCATGCTCACCCAAGAAAGAGCCGCCCCCGGCACCACCCATGTCCGGCGGCATGCGCCTACCTGGGCCGAAGCGCGGCAGCTGTCCTACACATGCGCCACGCCGCTACCCTCCGTGGCAGTTACCCTCCGCGAAGCAATCGGCGGCACGCTCACCAGCCCCGTCACCGCGCCACGAAATCTCCCGCACTATGCCTCATCTGCCATGGACGGTTGGGCCATTAACGGCGGCGGCCCATGGAAGTTAACCACGCCGGGTGGGCCGCTCGCCGCAGGGCAAGCCAGCGCTATCGCCACCGGAGGGCTCGTCCCTGCAGGTGCCACGTCCATTCTGCGCAAGGAGAGCGGCTGCGTCTCCGACGCCGGGCACCTCACCCTCAGGCCCAATTCAACGCCCGACGAAACACTCCCCGGCCGTCACATTCGCCCGGCCGGCGAAGAAGCCACAGCCGGCGATGTCCTCATACCCGCCGGCACCCTACTTAACCCGGCCCACATCGCCCTGGCCGCTGTGGCGGGCCACGACCACGTGCGGATACAACGCAAGCCGAGGGTCGCCGTCGTACTTACCGGCTCCGAAGTAGTCACCTCAGGTGAGCCTGCACCGGGACAGGTCCGCGACGCCTTCGGTCCCCACTTGGATACTGTCATTTCGCAACTGGGCGGGGAGCCTCGCGGACAGCAAAGAATCGGCGACTCGTATCACGAGTGGATGGCGGCACTGAGCGGCGCTCCTGAAGGCTCACTTCCCGACGCCGAACGGCCGGACGTCACCATCACCACCGGCGGAACAGGGAAATCCGGCACAGACCATTTCCGCGACGCCGTTACGGCGCTGGGCGGCAGGCTCCTACTGGACGGGATAGCCATGCGCCCGGGACATCCGGCAGTGCTGGCGGAACTTCCTGATGGTCGGTTCATCATGGGGCTTCCGGGGAACCCGCTGGCGGCCATGATGGCGCTGATGACCCTTGGCGAACCCCTGCTGGCTGCGCTGGGAAACAGGCCCCTCACTGAAGCCAGCCCCATGACGTCCGGGGCTGACATTGAACCGGACCCACGGCGAACACGGCTAATTCCTTGCACCGTAGTTCATGACCTGGTATTCCCGGCCTCCCACACGGGTCCGGGAATGATGCGTGGGCTTGCCTGGGCACATGGATACATGGCAGTGCCTCCTGAAGGCGTGGCAGCCGGAGCGCCCGCGCCGGTGCTGCCGCTGCCCTGGACTTAGCCGGTCGCTGCCCATGGTGTGAGTCGAGGCCCGTGGTGTGAAAGGGTCCGTGGTCCGAGTCGAGGCCCGTGGAAAACTCCGTCTAGGATGAGGAAAGACGAGGGTGCAGGCCGAACATGGCTACCGGCTTACGGCGGCCTGCTTGGACAATGACACGAGGCACCATGGCCGCAAACAACAACCCGGACCCTGACAAGGACGTGGACGCCCCAAATGGCGGCGTGCAATCGGTGGACCGTGCGCTCCAGATCCTGGAAATCCTGGCCCGCGAAGGCGATGCCGGAGTGAGTGAAATCGCCGAGGAAATGGGCATCCACAAATCCACGGTGTCCCGGTTGGTGGGGTCCTTGGTCAGCCGTGAGATCGTCCGGCAGAACAGTGAACGCGGCAAGTATCAGCTGGGTTTCGGAATCCTCCGCCTCGCATCGTCCATTCCTGGCAGGCTCAGCGTGGTGCACGAGGCACGCCAGGTTTTGGAGTCGCTGGCCGCCGAATACAAGGAGACGGTCAACCTCGCCGTCCTGCGGTCAAACTACGCCGTCAACGTGGATCAGGCCATGGGGCCCTCAACGCTGGCCACGTACGACTGGGTGGGAAGCCTGACGCCGCTGCACGCCACCTCCAGCGGCAAAGTCCTTCTTGCGGCTTTGACCGCCGATGAACGAGCCCAGGTTTTCAAGGCAGTGGGCCTGCCCGCACGGACGCCTCGAACTGTCACAAACCGCGGCGAGCTGGAGAAGCAGCTGCTGGACGTGGCCCGGAACGGGTACGCCACAGTCCACGAAGAGTTTGAAATCGGCCTTACTGCCATTGCCGTGCCGATCTTCAACCACGCCGGCAGCGTCATAGCCGCCGTCAGCATTTCCGGGCCGTCGTTCCGCTTTTCTCCGGAGGAACAGCCCGGACTCATTGAGGGCCTTCGGGAGGCCGGCCTGACCATCAGCGCCCGCATGGGCTACAGGCACCGCTAGCCCTTCGGCCATAACCTCACAACCGTCCGGGGTGACTGGCTACCGCGGCGCCATTCACGATGCGCAATTCGCAACGGAGCCCATGATACGCAACTCAGCTACTTCCAGCCAATTGATATATCAATCTGCTGTCAAAGAGCCAAAATCCCTTGACTTTGCATGTGACGGAGCGCACTCTGTTGCATAGCGCGGATGTTGTTGATTCCTGCGGAACACTCCGCGAAGCACCCCACCTCCCCACCAATCCATTAACCAAGGCCCGTAAGAAACGCAGCCTCATGACACGCCGAGCAAAGGACCCGCTCATGGCTATAAACAGTGACACAAAACCGCTGACACCCGAGGAATTACCTATCGACCCCGACACCACCTTGGCCGCGCTCAACGCTGAGGACGGAGGCGCAGAGGCACTTCCTGATTCCGCAGAACACGAACAGATCATGGAAGAGCTGCGCCACGCCAAGACCGAGCAGGCTGTTTCAGCCCGCCGGAACCGCAAACTTACCCTGGACAAAGTCACCTTCGGGATCACGGGCGCCATCGCCGTCGCCTTCGTGATCTGGGGCTTTGTGGGACGCGACAGCCTCTCCGATACCTCCAAAGGTGCCCTGAACTGGGTCATGGAGTACACAGGCTGGCTCTTCATGGTCCTCGCCTCCTTGTTCGTCGTCTTCGTCCTGTGGCTCGCCCTGGGCAAGTTCGGCAACATCCCACTGGGCAAGGATGGTGAGAAGCCCGAGTTCCGAACCGTCTCCTGGGTGGCCATGATGTTCGCCGCCGGCATGGGAATCGGACTCATGTTCTATGGTGTGGCCGAGCCGCTCTACCACTACATTTCGCCACCGCCGGGAACAGTGGACGGCCGCACACCGGCCGCAATCCAGACTGCGATGGCCACATCCATCTTCCACTGGACCCTGCACCCCTGGGCCATGTACGCAGTAGTCGGCATCGCCATGGCTTACGGCACTTACCGGCTGGGACGCAAGCAACTGGTCTCCGCAGCCTTCACCTCACTCTTTGGCATTCGCATGGTGGAGGGCCCGCTGGGCAAGTTCATCAACATTCTGGCCATCTTCGCCACGCTCTTCGGTACCGCCGCCTCACTGGGCCTCGGTGCCCTGCAGATCGGCAGCGGCATGACCTCCAACGGCTGGCTGGGTGAAATCGGCACTCCCGTGCTGGTGGTCATCGTTGCCATCCTGACGTTCTGCTTTGTGGCATCAGCAGTATCCGGCATCAGCCGCGGCATCCAATGGCTGTCCAACATCAACATGGTGCTGGCGGTAGTCCTGGCCCTCATTGTGTTTGTTGCAGGCCCCACCCTGTTTATCCTCAACCTGATTCCCTCGGCCGTTGGTGACTATGCCCGCGATCTGGCTGAAATGTCCTCACGCACCGAAGCCGTGGGAGACGACTCCCTGCGCAGCTGGATGACCAGCTGGACCATCTTCTACTGGGCATGGTGGATCTCCTGGACGCCCTTCGTAGGAATGTTCATCGCCCGCATCAGCCGTGGACGCACCATCCGCCAGTTCGTCACCGGCGTGCTGCTGGTGCCCAGCGTAGTTAGCGTGATCTGGTTCGGTATCTTCGGCGGCGCTGCCTTCCACGTTCAGCAGGAAGCGGACAAGGCCGGCACTCCCGGGCTGGTGACCATGGTGGACGGCGCTCCCTCCATCAACTTCGACGGCGCTCTCTTCGACCTCGTGAAGAACCTGGGGATGCCTGGCTGGCTGACCGCAGCCGTGATCGTCCTGGCCATGGTCCTGGTGGCGATCTTCTTCGTCACCGGCGCAGACGCTGCCTCCATTGTGATGGGATCCCTTAGCTCCAACGGTGCTGAGCACCCGCGGCGCGGAGTGGTGATCTTCTGGGGAAGCCTCACCGGCGCCGTGGCAGCAGTCATGCTGCTTGCCGGCGGCGACAAACCCTCGGAAGCATTGTCAGGCCTTCAACGAGTGACCATTGTGGCTGCCCTGCCATTCATCATCGTCATGCTGCTGCTCTGTTTCGCGCTGGTCAAGGACCTTCGGCGCGACCCCCTGCAGTTGCACAAGCGCTTGGCCACCTCGGTGGTGGAACGGGCCATCCGGACAGGCGTTGAGCAGCACGGCGGCGTTCAGTTCGACCTCGTCACCAGGCACGAGTGCGCTGAAAAGTGCACTGAGACCGAATGCGTCGGAGGAACAGGTACGGGCACCATCCCCTTGGTTGGCAAACCTGAGCAAGACACCAACAGATAGTCCCCAACACAACAAAGCAGGCGCCGGATTCCGGCGCCTGCTTTGTTGTTGGTATTGCTTTGTTGCTTGTGTTGCTAAGCCCTATGGCTTATTTGGGCATCAGCACCGAGTCGATCAGGTAAACCGTGGCGTTGGCGGTCTTTACGCCACCGCAGATCACGTTGGAAGCTCCGTCAACCGTGAGGGCATCCTTGGTGCCGGCAACCGTCACTTCGCCACCCTGAACAGTCTTGTGGGTGCCGACGATCTGGTCCGGGCTCAGCTGACCGGGGACTACGTGGTAGGTGAGAATCTTGCTCAGCAGGGCATCGTCCGTCTTGAGCGTCTCGATTGTTGCGGGGTCGATCTTCGCGAAAGCATCGTCAACGGGTGCGAAGACCGTGAATTCGCTGCCATTCAGGGTGGAAACAAGATCAACCTTGGGGTTGAGCTTGCCGGAAACAGCGGAGGTCAGTGTCTTGAGGAGCGGGTTGTTCGACGCTGCCACGGCTACCGGATCCAAGGCCATGCCGGCTACCGAACCGGCACCGTCCGGAACCTGTGCGGCGTAGCCGGCGCAGCCAGGGCCCACCAGGTTAGCGGCCGGATCCATGGCTGCGCTGCTCATGGGGGAGGAGGACGGCGACGGTGCCGCCATGGAGGTTTCCGGAGCAGCAGAGGAAGCTGCCGGGGTGCTGGTGGTGCTTGAACCACCACAGGCAGTAAGTCCGAGAAGGGCGGCTGCAGTGAGGCCAACGAAGGCGAGGGCGGGGCGCTTTGTGGACAACATGTCATTCTCCTTGTTTTTGGAACCAGGGCGTTGGATCCATTGGTTGGTGGGACGCGGGTTGCAGGTGCTGCTTTTGCTTCACCTGCGGTTTGTGTCTCACCAGCTATTCGGAGGGTGGGACGGGGTGGATGGGTCCGGATTGAAAAAGTTTTGAAATTTGTTCGGATAGGCAGAACGCAGGCCCACCGCAGGTGACAGGATGGTCCGCATGGCTATCGAGGTTCGCCCGGCAACGGTGTTCGATGACGTGAAGACGATGGTGGGGCCCAAGAGCCCCGATTCCAACGTGTGCTGGTGCCTGAGCTACAGGATCCCGTCGAAACTGAACCAGGAGCTCCAGAAACAGGAGCGCGGGAAGTTCGTGAAGAAGCTGGTGGCCGAGGATCCTCCTCCCGGCGTTTTGGCGTACGACGGCGACCAAGTAGTGGGGTGGGCAGCGGTCCACCCTCGCGCGGACACCACTTTCGCGAAGAACCGAAAGATCCCCCACGTGGACGAAACCAACGTGTGGTCGGTGTGGTGCATTCGGGTGCGCCCCGGACATCGAGGCAGAGGGATCTCTCACGAGCTGCTTCGCGGGGCAATCGACTTCGCCAAGAGCCACGGAGCGCCCGCCATTGAGGGTTATCCCGTGGATAACAAGGGCTCCAAAGTGGACCTGACCATGGCCTACGTGGGCACCCGCAGATTATTCGAGAAGGCTGGCTTCAAGAAGGTGACCGAGACGACGTCGGTCCTTAATGGCTTCCCACGAGTCCTGATGCGCCTGGACCTCACCCAACCCACCCCAACCAGGTAGCAGCACAGCGCGTTTTGAGCGCTCAAAACGCGCACAAATGCGACTCAGTTGGGTGCGGTGGCCTGCAACCGCGCGCTCATTCGGTGTGCTTCCTCGAGCAGCAGCTTGCCAAGGAAATCCTGGCGGTCCGGGCGGAACCTGGGTTCGATTCCCGTCAAGGACAGAGCCCACGCCGGCCGTCCCTGCTGGTCGAATACGGCAGCACCCATGCCCCAGCTACCTTCAAGGATTAGCCCGGGATTGACGGAGTAACCGGTCAGTCGGGTCCGTTCGAGATTTTCCCGCACTACATCTGCAGGATGTCCCACGGCGAACTCCCCGGCATGCGCTGGCCAGTCCCCCAATAGGAGTTCCTGCTCATCGGGAGGCAGGAAAGCCATGATCGCCGTCCCCGCTGACGCCACTCCCAACGGAAAGCGCACGCCTTCGTGCAGCACGAAGGACCGTACCGGGAAAGAACCTTCCTCGCGCAGCACGCACACTGTTTCATTTCCACGTCGAATGGAAAAGAAGGCACTCTCCCCTGTCTCGGCAGCCAGCCGGCGCAGCGACGGCCGAGCAATGTCCTCCATGGGGAAACGCGCAGCAGCCACCGAACCCAGCAGAAAGATCTCCGGCCCCAGAACCCACTTTCCAGAGCCCGAGTCGTGTTCCAGCAATCCCTCAGCAGCCAGCGACGTCAGCAGCCGGTGCACTGTTGGCCGGGTCAACCCGGACTCACGTACCAAGCCAGCCAATGACGTGCCTTCGGGCTTCCGTCCCACCAGCCGCAGCAGCAGGGCTACCCGACCCACCACCTGCGCTCCCTGAACCACCATGAGACCCCCTCAAGAAGAAAACATCCACAATATGGACAGCTTTCAGTGTACCGTCCACACCCTGAGTCTCCTTCCGCAGTGACGATTGACCGTCCTGCCCGGCAAAACTAGGCTCCTTCTCAAGAGACAGCACAGTCCACAAAGTGGATCACCTGAAAAGAACTCAAAGAGGAGCCCAGCATGGCCAAGATCCAATCAAGCGCAGCCCAAGCGCTCCATGACCTGATGGCAGACGGCCTGACCATCGCCGTCGGAGGTTTTGGCTTGAGCGGCATCCCCGCCGACCTGATCGACGCCGTCCGCGAGTCGGGCGCCAAGGACCTCACCATCGTCTCGAACAACATGGGTGTGGATGGCAAGGGCCTGGGCGTGCTGATCGAGGCGGGCCAGGTCCGCAAAGTCATTGCTTCCTACGTGGGCGAGAACAAGCTCTTCGCTGAGCAATACCTGGCTGGCCAACTCGAAGTCGAGTTCACCCCGCAGGGCACACTGGCCGAACGCCTCCGCGCCGGCGGCGCGGGTATCCCGGCCTTCTACACGCGCACCGGCGTGGGCACCTTGGTTGCCGAAGACAAGCCGCTGGAAGAGTTCGACGGCGTAACTTACGTCCGCGAGCGCGCCATCACCGCCGACGTCGCGCTGGTTCATGCGCACACCGCGGACACGGACGGGAACCTGATCTACCGCTACACGGCGCGGAACTTCAACCCGGTGGTGGCCACGGCAGGCACAGTGACCATCGCCGAGGCGGAGGTCATTGTGCAGCCGGGCGAGCTGGACCCTAACCACATCGTCACCCCGGGCGTCTACGTCCAGCGGCTTGTCCAGGCAACCAACCGGGTCAAGGACATCGAGCAGCGAACCGTCCGCCAACGCCCGGAAGCACAGCGCGCTGAAGCACTGACGGTCTAAAGCAAAGGAGCACATCACCATGGCATGGACACGTGACCAGATGGCCGCCATCGCGGCCGAAGAATTGAACGACGGCGACTACGTCAACCTCGGTATCGGCATCCCCACTCTGGTGGCCAACAACCTGCCCCACGGCGTGCGGGTGGTCCTCCAGAGCGAAAACGGCTTGCTTGGAATGGGCCCCTTTCCCTATGAGGGCGAAGAAGACGCGGACCTCATCAACGCCGGCAAGCAGACCGTCACCATCACCCCCGGCGGCAGCATTTTCGATTCTGCTACCTCGTTCGGCATGATCCGCGGCGGGCACGTGAAGGTGGCCATCCTGGGCGCCATGCAGGTGTCCGGCAGCGGCGACCTTGCCAACTGGACCATCCCCGGCAAGATGGTCAAGGGTATGGGCGGCGCCATGGATTTGGTGGCCGGGACACCGCGCGTCGTGGTCCTCACCGAGCACAATGCCAAGGACGGCTCGGCCAAGATCGTCACCGAATGCACGCTGCCCCTCACGGGACTCAAGTGCGTGGACAGGATCATCACGGACCTGGCCGTTTTCGACATCGTGCCTGACGCTGAAACGCACGACGGCGACACTCGCCTGCTGCTGACACGCCTGGCACCGGGCGTCACGACAGAAGAAATCCGTAGCAAGACCGACGCAGAGTTCACGTTGGCGCTCACGGCTGAAGAACCCACCCCTGAGGAACACACGCTTGAAGGAGCCAACGCATGAGCCTGAAAGACCAGTTCGGCAAAGACATCCTGCTCACCGGTTGGGGGCACAGCAAGTTCGGGAAACTGAGCGATGAGACATTGGAGTCGCTGATCGTCCAGGTTGCCGGCGAAGCCATCAGCAACTCCGGCCTGGACCCCAAGGACATCGACGAGATCTACCTTGGACAGTTCAACTCCGGCATGCAGCCTCTGGGATTCACGTCGTCGCTGGCACTCCAGTTGTCTGCGGACCTGGCCAACGTCCCCGCAACGCGCACTGAGAATGCTTGCGCCTCCGGATCGGCCGCGTTCCAGCAGGGCGTCAAGGCCGTCCTCGCCGGAACTGCCCGGAACGTCCTGGTGATCGGGGCCGAGAAAATGACCGACGCTGGCGTGGACGTCGTGGGAGCAGCCCTCCTCGGTGCTTCGTACGAGATGGCCGGCAAAGCGTCCTCCACCGGGTTCACGGGCCTGTTCGCGGAGGTGGCCAAGCACTACGGCAAGCGTTACGGCGCTGGAATCAGCGGCCCGGGTTTTGAGAACGGCCTCAGCGATGTCCTTGGCTCCATCGCCGCCAAGAACCACCACAACGGCATGGACAACCCGTACGCCCAGATGCACCGGGACTTCGGCGTGGAGTTCTGCCGCACCGTCTCTGAGAAGAATCCCATGGTGGCCGAGCCCCTGCGCCGCACTGACTGTTCGCCGGTCTCGGACGGCGCTGCCGCCGTCGTGCTTTCAACGTCGGCTACCGGCGGCGCAACTGCACCTGTGCGTCTTGCTGGTTTCGGTCATGCCAACGACTTTTTCCCGGCGGAGAAGCGCGACCCCACCGAGTTCGCCGCCACCCGCGCCTCGTGGGAGCGCGCCTTCACCATGGCGGGCGTGGGCATTGAGGATCTGGACTTCGCCGAGGTGCACGACTGCTTCACCATCGCCGAGCTCATTATGTACGAGGCCATGGGTCTCACTCCGCGCGGCAAGGGCGCGCGTGCCATCCAGGAAGGCTGGGTTTATATGGACGGCAAGCTTCCCGTCAACGTCTCCGGCGGACTCAAGGCGAAGGGGCATCCAGTGGGCGCGACGGGGGTGTCGCAGCACGTTATTGCCGCGATGCAGCTCAGCGGGACCGCGGGCGACATGCAACTAGCGAACGCCCGCCGCGGAGCTGTGCAGAACATGGGCGGCGTGGGCATCGCCAACTACGTGAGCGTGCTGGAAGCGCTCTAGCTAGCGGGCCCGGATCAGCGCCGCGATCTCCGTGAACCCGAGCCGCTCTGCGTTCTGCAGGGCGGTTCGGCCTTGGGGGTCACGGATGTCCGGGTTGGCTCCGGCCGCGAGCAGTTGCCGGACCACGTCCTGCTGCTTGGGGCCGCCGTTATTGAGCAGGATGGCTTCCTGCAGGGCGGTCCAGCCCAGGTTATTGACGTGGTCCACGGGCACACCCGCCGCGATCAGGATCCGCACGGTGTCCGTGTGCCCATGCTCGCTCGCCGGGATCAGGGCCGTGCCGCCGTACCTGTTGATGCTGCGAACGTCCGCTCCCGCAGCCAGCGTCAGTTGCAGGACCTCGTTGAAGCCCTCAGCACCGGCATAGAGGAACGCGGAGTCCTGGATGTCGTCCTTGGCGTTGACGTTGCCGCCGGCCGCGATCAGTTCGCGCACCCTCGCAGCGTCGTTGGCTTTCGCGGCAAGGATCAGGAGTCGGTCAGTTTCCAGTTGGGCCTCCGGTGACAGTTCCGTTGATTGTTGAGCCGGTACAGCAGCCGACGACGACGGGACGGGACTTACCCTCGACGGCGCGGCTTGAGTGGGGGCTGATTGAGTCGGCGCCGGGCTGGAAGTCGCAGCCGGGCTGGAAGGCGGGGACGCCGCCGTCGTACATCCGGACAGCAGCCCGAGCACCAGCACGCCTGCCCCCACCACCCGCGTTTTTGTACAGATAACGCCCCTAAAACGCTCCCATAAGGGCATCATCTGTACAAAAACTCCAAGGGGGTTCATGGCTACTTCGCTGCCACGGCCAAGGCATCAGCGCCGGCGGTTGCGCAGGCTTCGTCGAGGGCGCCGTCGGGAGCACCGCCCACACCGATCCCGGCAACGGAAACTCCGTTGACCTTCAACGGAACGCCGCCAGCCAGGAACAGGGTGCCGGGGAGGTCGGCGATGGACGGGCCGTTACCGTTGATGCGCTTGGCGAGCTCGCTGGTGGGAGCACCGAAAGCTGCGGCTGTGTAGGCCTTCTGCTTGGCGGCTTCGATGGTGTGCTCGGCGGCGTTGTCACCGCGGAGCAGGGCCTGAACGGTGCCGAAACGGTCAACCAGCGCCACGGTCACGAACGGCAGCTTGTCCGCCTGGCACTTGGCGAGCGCGGCGTTGACGGCTGCGCTTGAGGCGCCCACGGAGATGCGGTTCTGGGCTACAACGTTCTCAGGTGCCGGCTGAACCTCCGCAGGTGCCTTGGCAGGTGCGGCAACTGGAGCTGCGGCCGGCGACACGGCGTTGGCCACAGCAGTGACACCGCCGGTGAGCAGCAATGCTCCGGCAGCGGCGGCGGCAATCATCTTGTTGGACTTCTTCACAAGGTTCTCCTGGTAGTTGGCATCGGGTACGTCTCCATGCTTTCGCGAACCGTCCGACGCCACATCGGCCGGGCGCCGTTCCCGGGCTCAGCCTTTCCGCCACCTGTATCAGCCAAAAGGTGGAGAGACCAATGACTGCGTGGGATCTAGCATGGAAAGAACGCCTTCCACCGAAACCCGGAACGGGAACCACCCATGCCAACTGCTCATCCTAGGCTCGAACCTGGCAACCAGCACAGCAGCCGGATTGATGGCCGCATTGATGCTGTGGTGCACTTGGGCTTCGCCGTCCTGATGGTGGCCTCCGCGGTCCGGTACGTTATGCGACACTCCCCCGCGGACAACCTGTGGACCGTTGCTTTGGCCGTGGCCGTGTGCGCGCTGTATGCGGTGACCGCGGTGCTGGCTCACCGCCAACCACTGGCTCACCGGCAACCGCCGGGTCAACGCACTCACCGGTTGTGGATCCCGTGGATGGTGGCGTTAGTGACAGCGTGGGCCGCGTTGGTGGTGGTCGCTCCGAGCTTCGCATGGTGTTCCTTCGCCATTTTCTTCCTCACGCGCACGGCCTTCCGCGGTTGGGCCGGCTACGTGGCGGGAGGCGCGACGGCGGCCGCTACCGCCGTCGGGCTCTTCCGCATGAGCGGCTGGACGGACATCGCCATGCTGCTGGGGCCTCTCGCGGCGGGCGCCCTGCTCACGCTGATTTACGACAAGATTGAGCGCGATGCGGCACTGCAACGCAGGCTCTTCAACGACGTCACCCGAGCCCAGGAGCAACTCGCCGCCAAGCAACGCGAAGCCGGAATCGCCACCGAGCGCGAGCGGGTTTCCCGTGAAATCCACGACACCGTCACCCAAGGCCTGGCCAGCAGCCTGCTCCTCCTCGAGGCCGCCCAACGCTCCTGGCCAGCCGAATCCGCCCACCATGACGTCCGCAAAGCAACAGATTTGCTCAGGCGCAACCTCGCAGACACCCGCAGCCTGGTGCACGAGCTATCCGCTCCCGGCCTTGAGACCGGTCCGCTCCCGGAAGCCCTGGAACATGCGGCACGGCAATACTTTGAAACCGTCAGCATCCACGTCACCGGTGAGCCGCGGACCCTTCCATCCGAGGTGCGTCATGCCCTGCTCCGCGTCACCCAAAGCGCCGTGGCCAACATCAAACTCCATGCCCGCGCGGACCATGCCAGCGTGACGCTCGGTTACCTTCCGGATGCGGTCACCTTGGACGTGTTCGACGACGGTCGCGGCTTTGATCCCGCAGCGGTACCTCCGGCGTCGGCCAACGGAGGGTACGGCCTCCGTGCCATGCGGCAGCGTGTTGAGCAGTTGGGCGGAGAATTGTCCGTGGAAAGCTCGCCCGGCGAAGGCACCATCATCGCGGCGCAGTTCCCACTGACCCAGCCGGCTGATCCGGCCCATGCTTTGAAGGAGGCCCTGTGAACACTATCTCGGTGCTCCTCGTGGACGACCATACGGTAGTTCGGAGCGGACTCAAGGCGCTGCTGGGCACCCAAGGTGACATCGCCGTCGTCGCGGAGGCGTCCTCCGGCGAGGAAGCCCTGAAAGCCACCCAAGAGCATTCACCCGCAGTAATCCTCATGGACCTGGCAATGGGCGCTGGAATGGACGGCATTGAAGCCACCAAACAGCTGCGACAGCGGAACCCAAAGCAAGCCATCATCGTGTTCACCACCTACGATTCGGACGCTGACATTGTGCGGGCCGTGGACGCCGGTGCCATGGGCTATTTACTCAAGGATGCTGCGCCGGAAGAAATTTTCGCAGCCGTTCGTGGCGCGGTGCAGGGGAAAAGCGTGATGAGTGCGCCGGTAGCTTCCCGCCTGTTCCAACAATTACGGAATCCGGACGAAATTCTCACGCCCCGCGAAGCCGAACTGCTCAGCCTCCTAACCCAGGGCCTCAGCAACCGTGATCTCGGGAAAAGACTGTTCATTTCCGAAGCGACAGTCAAAACCCACCTCGCTCATATCTACGCCAAACTCGGCGTCGAAACCCGTGCCGCAGCAATTGCCACAGCTATCCGGCGTGAGGGGATGCGGTAAAGGCAGGCGGTTGGTTACGCTGAGCCGTATGGACGATGCAGCGGATCGCAAAATGTTCAAAAACCCGGGAACTGCTTTGCTGGTCCGGGGAGCCCTTTCCATAGTTTTTGGCCTCTTGATCTTTGTTGTGCCCAGCGCCACCGCCTTGGTGGTGGTTGTCATGTTCGGCGTTTTCGCGATCATTGACGGCATTACCAGCGTGGCCCATTATTTCTACGATCCCGCTGGCCGTTCGCGCTGGACCATCGTGGGTGGGCTCATCTCCATAGCAGCCGGCTTTGTGGCCATTGCGTTGCCGGGAATTACCGCGGCAGCAATCGGTGTGCTGATCGGATTGTGGGCCCTTGTTCTTGGCCTTTCCCAAATTATCCTTTCGCTGGCCGCGAGGACCTTCATCCGAAGCTGGGGTGTTTGGTTCCTGACCGGCCTGATCACCACGGTGTTCGGGATTGTGGTGCTGGTGAATCCGGGTCTGGGCCTCTTGGGCCTGGTGTGGATGTTGGCCGGATTCGCGATCGTTACCGGGTTGCTCCTGATCGCATCGGGCATCGGGCTCCGCAAACTCACATCCTCCTCCGCACTATACGTCCGCTAGTTCGTCAAGGTAAAAACCCGTCAGGGGATGCGCTCAGCCCCAAGTTCGGTAAGTTAGTGGCTGTGAAGATAGCTACCTGGAATGTGAACTCCCTCCGCGCCCGTGCCGACCGCGTTGAGGCCTGGCTTGAGCGCAGCGACTGCGATGTCCTGGCCATCCAGGAGACCAAGTGCAAGGACGAGAACTTCCCGTGGGAGCTCTTTGAGCGCATGGGTTACGAGGTTGCGCACTTCGGCGTGAACCAGTGGAACGGTGTAGCCATCGCTTCGCGCGTGGGCTTGGAGGATGTGCAGCGCACCTTCCTGGACCAGCCCGCGTTCGGTAAGGCAGGCAAGGATCCTGCCCAGGAAGCCCGGGCCATCGCTGCTACCTGTGGCGGCGTCCGCATCTGGAGCCTGTACGTTCCCAACGGCCGCTCGCTGGACGACGAACACATGCCGTACAAGATCAAGTGGCTGGACGTCCTGCAGGGCCATGCGGCTGAATGGCTCAAGTCCGAGCCCACCGCCCAGATCGCCCTCATGGGTGACTGGAACATCGCCCCGTTCGATGAGGACGTTTGGGACATCGAGCTGTTCCGCAACAACAACTACACCCACGTCAGCGAACCCGAGCGCGCCGCCTTCCACGCCTTCGAAACCGCCGGGTTCACCGACGTCGTCCGTCCCTACACCCCGGGCCCCGGCGTCTACACCTACTGGGACTACACACAACTGCGCTTCCCCAAGAAGGAAGGCATGCGCATCGACTTCTGCCTCGCCTCCCCGGCCCTGGCGTCACGGGTCACAGGCGCCTCCATCGACCGCGAGGAACGCAAGGGCAAAGGCGCTTCGGACCACGCTCCGGTCATTGTGGAGCTGGCGGACTAAGTACAGGCTCACTGACGAAAAGGGGCGGTTGATATGACTGGAAACCTGTATCGGGGCCAGGCGGGTCTGCCGTTCTCTTCGTCACTGCGCATTTACGAGCCCATCGAGGCCTTCCCGCCCGAACAGCAGCGCCAGCTTGTGGCGGAAGGCACCAAGAACGGTTCCCGGGCCGCCGTCGAAAATGCGGAGCTCCAAGCCTCTCTGGGACGCATCACGCGTTCCGGCGGCGACCCTTTCCCCACCGGCCGCACGGACTTGGTACGCATGACGCGCGTGCCCACCGGACGGCACGCTGCGGCCCAGGATACGGAAGATCACGACGCCGGGCGGCTGCTTTTCTGCCCCAGCCAACTGGTGATTCGGGCTGGCTTGGCGGCCAACGCGCTCATGGATGGCGTGCATAGTCCGCTGGCCGATCTCCTCATCCCGGTCTCGCAGCGTGACAAGCACCAGGCCAGGATCGATCGCATCAACGCCGGGGAGGCCGCAAAACGGGTGCACACCCGGGCTTCAACGTGGGGCATTCCGTTCAGCTGGTTCTCGCTTTTCAGTGAGTCGGACCGCAAGGACGTGGTGGAGTCCGAGGGGCGCATCCTCACCGTCCGGGTATGGACACCCATTACTGAAGCCTTGGATAGGGCACGCTTCGCCGTGGCCCATTTGGCCTTGGCTGCGCCTGATTTGGACATGCTGGATGACTTGACACAGCTCACGGAGTGGCTGGAACTATTCCACGTCCAGTCCATGGTGGAGCTGGATTATGGTGCCGTGGCTGACAAGGTGTATCCGGACGAGTCCCCCATGGATGTCCGGCTCGGCATCGAGTGCCTGGCTGAAGGGGACATGACCGGAGCGGCCGCCGCCTACCGCAGGCTCGCCTCGCGGTGGATTCCCATCCGGCAACTAGCGCGGGCCTCCTAGCTGGGCTCGTGCTTTTTAGCTGGGCTCGCGCTTTTAGCTGGGCGGGGCCGTTGTCTCGCGGACAATCAGCTTGTGGGGGGCCACCTCTGAATGAACCGCTCCCGGGTTGCCGTCCAATTCGTCCAGCAGCATCTTGGTAGCCAGCTCTGCCTGGTTGTCGGGCCGCTGGCCCACGGTGGTCAGGCCAATGGATGACGAGAAGTCGTGGTCGTCAATCCCGATCACGGAAAGGTCTTCCGGCACCCTGACGCCATGACGGCCCGCCTCAAAAATGACGCCCATAGCCATCTCGTCCGAGGAGCAGAAGATGGCTGTTGGTTTGCGGCCGGGTTGGCTCCAGAGCCGGTTAAACGCCTGCTGTCCGCTGGCGACAGTGAAGTCACCCCACTGGTCCCACTCGGGGCGGACTTCCAGGCCGGCGTCGGTCATGACTTCCTGGAAGGCGCGGATACGCACGCGGGGAACGTCGAAGTTCAGGTCCGTTTCGTCGTCGCCATGGAGCAATGCGATGTCCTTGTGGCCCAGGTCCAGCAGATGCCGCACGGCGGTGGACGCGGCGTCGTAATCGTTGATGCCGATGTACGCGCAGTCCTCAACGTGGCCACCCACCACAACCAGCGGGATGTCGATTTTGTGGAGGTGTTCCAGCTCTTCCTCTGTCAGGGACATACAGAGCACCAACAGTGCGTCGATTTGTTTGTAGACCATGGTGGAGCTGAAGAGCCGCTCACGGTTGCTGCCGTGGCCGCCCAAGTTGAAGAGGGAGAGGTTGTACTTTCGTGAATGGAGTTCCCGGTCCGCGCCCTCTATGGCTTTGGAGAAGAACCACCGGCTCACAAAAGGTGCCAGGACTCCGATGGTGCGGGTGCGGCCCGTCGCCAAGCCTGATGCCGATGACGACGCAACATATCCCAGTGAACTGGCAACTTCGAGGATTTTCTCGCGGGTGGCGGGAGACACCCGCGGTAGTCCCCGCACGGCGCGTGAAACGGTGGCCGTCGAAACTCCAGCGGCTGCAGCTACGTCCTCAATACTGACGCCGGTATGGCCGCCGCGTTGGGATCTACCCGTTGTTTTTGACACAGGCTCCCCTCTCCGGCCGCCGTTGCTCCGCCTTCAAACCCTAAATGTGTATTTGTAGATTGCCGCCTCGGTTACGCAGGCGCGTAATGCGCTGCGTAACCGAGGCCGCAGTCCTAACCCTTGAGGCCGCCGGACAGCAGGCCGCGCACAAAGTAGCGCTGCAATCCGAAGAACACCAGGAGCGGGACGATGATGGAGACAAACGCTGCTGCCGGGTTCAGGTAGTCCCTGGCACCGCGGGTACCAGAGATCTCAGCCAGACGCTGCGTAATGGGTGCAACGTCTGCCGTTCCACCGGAGAACACCAACGCCACCAGCAGGTCATTCCAAACCCACAGGAACTGGAAGATCGCCAGCGAGGCGAGTGCCGGTACCGACAGCGGCAGAATGATCCGCCAGAAGATGGTGCTGTGTCCGGCGCCATCCACCCTTGCCGCCTCAATGACTTCACCGGGAATTTCGGAGATGAAGTTATGCAGCAGGAAGATGCCCAGCGGAAGGCCGAACATGGTGTGGGCAATCCACAGCTGGGCGTACGAACCCGCAGGGAGCTGCAGGGTCTGCGTAAAGAACTGCAGCAGCGGAATCAGGGCCATCTGGAGAGGGATGATCTGCAGGGCAAAGACGAAGATGAAGAGAGCGTCACGGCCCTTGAACTTGCCCCACGCGAAAACGTACGCAGCCATGGACGCCAGGACCAGCACGAAGATGGTGACCGGGATGACGATCGCGATGGAGTTGACGAAGTATTGCGAGAGGTTGGCGGATTGCGACCCCGCCGGGGTGAGGACATCCGCGTAGTTCTTGAACGTGAACTGCCAGTCGACGAACGCATTCCACCAGCCGTCGGACCGGGGACCTACCTGCTTGGCGGCAGGACGGAACGAGGTAACAAAGAGCCCGAACGTCGGCACGGACCATACGACGGCGATGATGATCGCTGCCGCTGTTGCCCACTTGGAAGTGAGCTTGGTCTTGACGCGGCGCATGATGGGCTGGGCGTCCTCCGTGGGGTCGGATCCAGGACGCTGCCGGGTGGCCTTCGAGGCCTCTTTCGGGGCTGGCGTGGCTGTCAATGGATCTCCCTTTGCTTGCGAAGGACTCGAGCGTTGTACACGACGATCGGCAGCACCATGAGGAACAGAATCAGGGCCAACGCGGCACCCCGTCCGGGCTCACCGGCGCGGAAAGCCTGCGTGTACATTTCGTTGGCGACTACGGAAGTGTCGTAGTTGCCGGCGGTCATGGTTCTCACGATGTCGAAGACCTTCAGCGTTGCGATGGTAATGGTGGTCAGGACCACCACCAGGGCTCCACGGATGCCGGGGACTGTGACGTTGCGGAACTGCTGCCAAGCGTTGGCACCGTCCAGGCGGGCCGCCTCGATGAGTTCCACAGGGACACCCTTGATGGCCGCAGACAGGATCACCATGGCGAAGCCGGTCTGGATCCAAACCATCACGATGATGAGGAAGATGGTGTTTTCCGGGGCATCCAGCAGGAACTGCTTGGGATCCATCCCCAGGGCGACCCTGAAGAAGTTGATGACACCGGTCTGCTCGATGTTGGGGCCACGGTAGTCGTAGACGAGCTTCCAAATGATGCCGGCGCCCACAAAGGAGATGGCCATCGGCATGAAGACCAGCGATTTGAGAACCCGCTCGCCGCGGGCCTTATCAATGAAGACTGCGTAGGCGAGGCCGAAGCTCGTCGACAGCAGTGGAACCAGGACGGTCCAAATGACGGTGTTCCGCAGCGTGGTCAATGCCTCAGGCTGCGTGAACATCCACACGAAGTTATCAAAGCCGTTGCCATTGCCGCTGGCATCCGTGAAGGCCAGCATTGACGTGCGGATGGCCGGATAAACCAGACCCACCAGCATCAGGATTGCCGCAGGAGCAAGGAATCCTGCCACCGTCACTTTGTCTTTGACTGACTTAGGCGCCCTGTCCACCAGCAACATGATGAGGCCGATGACCGCTGCGAATATCGCAAGGGCTATCACTACTTGTAGGAGTTTTTCTCCAATAAATTCCATACCCAACCTCCGGGGCGTGAGTGAATCACTAAGTTCCGGGAAAAGCACTGCCTCCCCGGCTGGGTCAACCAGTCAGGGGAGGCAGCACTCTGGGAGTTAGCTCTTAGGCCAGCTGGATTCGATGCTGTTGGCAACATCCTGGGAGGACGTGCCGTTGATCCACTGCACGATGCCCTTCCAGAAGGAGTTGGAACCAACTGCGCTCGGCATGAGGTCCGAACCGTCAAAGCGGAACACGGTTTCCTTGTCCTGGAGGATCTGGACGGTCAGCTTGTCCAGGTCAGACTGTGCGTTGTTGGGGTCCAAGCCCTTGTTGGCACTGACCACGCCGCCAAGCTTCACGCGGTTGTTGGCGAAGTCGGCGCTGGCCAGGTACGCCAGGAACGACTGAACTTCAGCGGTGTCCTTGTAAGCACCAACCATCTCGCCACCACCGGTAACTGCCTTGCCCTTGCTCTCGTCAATCGGCGGGGTGATGAAGGCCCAGACGTCGCCGTCTTCAGCCACGTTGGTTCCTGCAGGCCAGTTGGCGGCCTGGAAGTTGGCCTGGTGGTGCATGGCGCAGGTGCCGTCGAGGACCGGCTGGCCGGCCTGGGCGAACCCGGTGCTGAGGATCGAGCGAACGTCACCGAAGCCGCCGTTCACCATGTCCGGGTTGAGCAGGATATCGCCGGCCTTGTCGAAGGAATCAACAATCTTGGGGTCATTGAACGGAATCTGGTGAGCCACCCACTGGTCGTAGACCTCGGGGCCGTGGGCGCGCAGGACAACGTCTTCGATCCAGTCCGTGCCGGGCCAGCCCGTTGCTTCTCCGGACTCGAATCCGGCACACCACGGCTTCATGTTCTTGTCATCCGCGGCGATCTTCTTGGACAGCTCGATCATTTCGTCCCACGTCTTGGGGACTTCCCAGCCCTTGTCCTTGAAGGTCTTGGGCGCGTACCAAACAAAGCCCTTGACGTTCGCGAGCATCGGAGCGGCGTAGAACTTACCGTCCACCGTGCCGTACTTCTTCCAGTCCGGGGACCAGTTCTTGTCCACAAGGTCGGACACGGTCTGCGGTGCGGGCTTCAGGTAACCGGCCCGTGCCTGGGTGGCCAGAAGGCCGGGCTGCGGGAAGATCGCAACGTCCGGGGCGGTGCCGGACTGGGCACGCACGCCGATCTGCGTTTCGAATTCCTTGCTGCCCTCGTACTTAATGGTGATGCCGGTGCAGGATTCGAACTGCTTCCAGGATTCCTCGAGATTGGTTGCCTCGACGTCGACGATGGTGGAGTAGACGGAGACGGTCTTCCCGTCATGCTTGCCATAGCTTTCGTAGGCGGAGCAATCATCCGAGCCGGCGGTGGATCCCCCACCGCCACCATCTCCGCTACAGGCGGAAAGGGTAAGTGCCAGAACACCGGCGGCTGCGACCGGTAGCAGGTACTTGGTTTTCTTCATGCTAAAGACTCCTCGCTGAGTACAAAGATTCGGCGGCGCAATTGATGTGGTGACGCTCACACTAGCCATGATTCGCCAGTCAATGCAAGCGCTTACACATAACGTAACCGCATCGATACCAAGCAGCCTGCGCTTCTCCGCGGGCGGCGGTCCTCGAGCGCTCGGTGAGCTGGTTGACGGCCTGCTCCGCGCTACTCCGCGCGGCCTGACGAGCCTCGCTGATTTGATTGCCTACTATTGCCTATGGAAAAGTAGGAATCGTGGATGAACTTGAAGCACTGCAAACCATAGGCCGCCTGATCAAAGAAGAACGCTTGGCACAAGGGCTGAGCCAGGTTCAGCTGGCCAAGCAGGCAGGTACTGCCATCAAGACGGTCCGCACACTGGAATCCGGGACCCGGCGAACGCAGGAGATCAACCAACGCAAGCTTGAGCACGCCTTGGGCTGGAGGGCCGGCTCCGTGTCCGAGGTCCTCAAAGGTAAATCGAACTTCGCTCCGGAAATGATCACCCCCGACGACATGCGCTCAGGCGACGAATCACGGCAGGGACCTCCCCGGGTTACCGTTCCCAGCGCTCCCATTGCCCGGGCCTCGCACCTCTCCGATGAAGAGCTGCTCGCCGAGCTCACCTACCGGATGATGCACCGCAACCGAGGCTGATCGGCCACACTACAGTGCCTGGCGACGCACCATCTCATTGATCCAGGCCGGCGCGAACGGCGACGTGCAATTGGGCGGTGTGGGATAGTCCTTCAGCACTTCCAACCGCTCTCCGATGTCCAAAGCCCTGGCCCTGTGTTCCGGGAATTCAATCCCGATCTGCGCCAGGCAGTGGTTCATGGCCCACTGAAGGCGGTCCGGGGCTTCCTTCATGTGGCTTTCAATAACGTCCAGCAGTTGCACAAGATCCAGGCCTTCGGGCTTCTTGACGACACGCTCAGAGGTCAGCGCCCAGCCGGCGCTTGCCACCACGGGATCGGAGTCAGCGAACCAGGTAACCCGCAATTCTTCGGATTGCGGGCTTTTCTTGACGACGTAGTTGACAAGCCAGTCCTGGACTTTGGGGGTCCGTGCTTCCCGCAACATGCTGTCCAGTTCGTCCCGGTCAAAGGCCTTGGGCCGGCATATCAGGAGCGCCAGCAATCTGGCTGCAGTGTCACCGGTGTTCCACAGCTCGCGGGAGAGCTCCTGCTGGGTCTTCAACCTCTTCGCGATGGCACGCAGCTTGCTGAGGTTTACCCCGTGGTCATCGCCGTGTTTCTCGTTCACTTCGCGGGCCCGGGGCTCTTCCAATGCCGCAAGTTCCGCCATGAGACCGGACACCGTCGCTTCGAGCGTCAACTCTTGGGCCGCCGTCGTTTGAGCCACCGTGGCCTCCTTTCCTTCGGGTGTGGGATTCAGGCTACCCGTTGCTGAATGCGAGGGCAGCGCACGGCTGCGCATCAACCGCTTGGACGGCTCAGGAACTTAGCGAACCCCTCACGATGCTCACACTGGAGTGGCCGGGATTTCCATCCAGCGGTTCATCAGAGACGTCGACGATAGGAAAATCGTCCAAATTCAGATCTGACGGAAGCGGGAAGGTCCCTGAATCCGAGCTCATGATTCCCAGACTGATCAGCCGTTTAAGGTCCGTGCCGATGAGCCAGACCTCCTGGTAGCCCTGTGCTTCATCTTTGCTCAGCTTCACTTCCAGGTTTCGTGATCCGTCCGCGGACTCAAGGACTGTCGCTGATCCTGTGGCAGTGTGCTGTGCGAGTGGGGACAACTCTGCCCGCGCCAATGGCGTTGCCGCTTGATTGAGGTTCCACAGCGTTCCACCCGCGATGACCAAGGCCCCCGCCGCAGCAACTGCCAACCAGGTCCCACGGCGTTGCCACCCCAAGGGACGCTTCTTGACGGAACGTATGTCTGTGGGTGGCGCCGGGGGGTGCCCTGGTTCGGGCGGATCGGTGTGGCCGGCTTTGCTGGTTTCAGTCCCAGTTGCAGAGCCTGCTGCAGATCCCGTTGCGGAGCCCGTAGCTGGGCCCAGGGGGTCCGCCCGGGTTGCATCGGACAGACCCAGTTCCCGGTGAATCCCGCTCCACACGTTGGGGCCGGGCACCTCAAAGCTTGTGCTGTCCGGTGTGGTTTTCATGGCGTCCACGGCGCGGCGCAATGCGGCGTACTCCGCCGAGCAGGCATCGCAGCTATTGAGATGCCGTTGGCCCTCCTCATCGAGCCAAGCACCGTACAGCGCCAGGAGGCTCAACTCTTCCGGATCAATGTGCGGCACGGTCAACCTCCAGTCTGCTTCTTAGGTGGATCAAGCTGCGTCGAATGTGGCTCTTGACGGTACCAAGGGGTAGTTCAAGCCTGCGGGAAATCTGCTCATGCGTCAGGTCCTCGTAGAACGCTAATTTCATGATGGCGCCCTGCGGTTCACCAAGCCGGTCCAGTTCTCCGTCCAGAAGCAGCCTGTCGGCCACTACCTCAACCGCTTCCCCTGTTGGAGATGCCCCGCCAGTGTCCTGGACCTGGGCGACGGCAAGGATTCTGCGAACTTCCCGGTTAGAGGCAGAATGGGCGTCCGCAATGGCGTGGCGTGCAATGCCCACTATCCAGGCCGGCAGTCGCGAGACCTCCGGGTGGAAGGTGTCGCGGTGTCGCCAGACCCTAATGAAGACCTCTTGCGTGACGTCGTCGGCTGCCGAACGGTCTCTCAAAGACCTCAAGGCGAGCGTGTGCACCAGCGGGGCGAACTCCCTGTAAGCGGCCACAAGTGCGGACTCATCCCCCGCCATAAATGAAGTGGTCAAAGCATCGTCCCACGCGGATGAGACCTCGTTTGGGGATACCAAAGGAGACTCCTTCCCGGCGTCAGCGACGAGGACCACGGCCGGGTTGGGGTACTTATTCAAGGACCGCGGTGACAATGACATTGTCGCTGTAGTCCATTCGTTCGTCCAGCCACCTGCCCCCGCACGTGACAACCTTGAGTTCGTGCGGACCCGTGCGACGGAACAAAGATTCGCCGTCGAAGGCGTCCTTGGCCATCAACGTGACGGAAACAACCCGATAGTTGAGTGCGGGAGCACCCTCCCGTCCTACGGTGATCAAGGTTCCGGCCGGTAAGGATTTCAACTGGGAGAACGGTGCTTGGTCGGAGGTGGTGTCGATGTGTCCGGCAAGCACAGCCGAGCCTTCCGCGGCTCCGGGCGCTGGCCCGAACCGATACCAGCCTGCCTCATAGAAGGTTTCCGGTATCTCCATAGCACCACCGGGCGCGACCCCCACGGGTACTACGCCCATATCAATGGACGTACCAGCCACTTGGAGTGACACAGGAGGGGGAGTCGCCGCGGGCTGCGTTGGAGTTGTGCCCCGCAGCTTGACTTCGACAGGTGGCGCAGAAGGCTCGGCGGGAGGCATCGACGGTTGAGTCTGCTGCACGCTGGGGATCGAGTCGCTTGTCTCGCTAGAGGCACTCGGTGCCGTGGACGGCGTCGGGGTCCCGCAGGCCGTCAGAAAGAGCACAGCCACGGCGGCCAGCGCTCCCATCCATTGGTGCGCACTGCGACGGCGGCCTGTACCGCTTTGGAGGCGCATAGGGCGACTTTGGTGTGGCTCACTTGATGTCATCACGCGTTTTCCTGGGGGTCTGCGGCTAGATGCTGCGGCTGCCGTTGTTGATGCGGGGCACGCCCTGGCCATCGCTGCGGACGGCCAGGACGTGTTCCAAGGACTTAGGACTTGATCCCGGAGGTGACAGCACGAGCCCTACGAATCCCCAGAGCGATCAGCAGCAGCGTTGCCGCAGCGAGGCCACCGCCCAGCATCAGCTGTTCTGTGGAGACATCACCTGCCGAGGCACCTGGAGACAAAGCGCCCGATGAGCCGTCCAGTGCGCCGGGTACCGATCCTGGTGCCGAATGCAGTCCGTCAATGGTCTGCACCGCCAATTGAAGATTCTTGTCGGTGAGGCTTCCCCACGCGTAGACGATGGTGTGCGTTCCTTCGGTCACTGTCACATCCGCAGGGCCAATGACAGGTGCCGTGGTGCCCGCTGCAGCCACTGCGGCTGAGACCGTACCGGGGTCCAGTGTGAGTGTTTGCTCGTTAGGGTTGGCCAGATTGCTCACAACGGCCGTGCCGCCGGCCAGCACATCCACAGCAGGTGCCGCTGCAGTGTGTCGGACGGTCAGCTTGCCTTTGCCTGCATCGATGCGCGAGACGTCGTTCGTGAAGAAGTTCGCTGTTGGCTTTCCTGCCGCATCGAGGTTGGCGACGGCGGTGTAGTTGCCGTTTGCAGCCAAAGTCACCGTCACGGGCCCAATAACAGGGGCAGAGGCATCGGCGGCGTCCGAGGCAGTAATTGCGAGATCGTACGCTCCCGGCGGAAGTGCCAACGGGCCGGCCAGTGTGCCTGGAGTGAAGTCGTCCAAGGTTCGTGCTCCGTTGACCCAAACGTCAACGGTCAACCCAGGCACACCGTGAAGTACAGACAAATGTGCGTCGCCCTCCGCCGCTTGCGCGGGGACAGCCAAAACGATTGCTGCTGCCAATGCCGCGGCACTGGCTCCTGCTCCTGCCGTAAGTATTCTGCTGCGCATGTCCTTCTCCTCGATCGGCCCGACGTGCGGGGTTTTTGCTGATACCCCTACTACCGACATGAGGATGGTTATGGATGCGGATGCACTCGATTTTTTGAGGGTGTGTTTCTCAGCGGACCCTTTCGGCCTTGGTAAACCTTGCCCGGGCACCGGAAACCATGTGCACCAGGACGGGGGTCTTCTGACCGATGACCAGGTCCAACGCTTCAACCAGCTGAGACACTTCCGCAGCCAGGATATGGGGCGCCACACCCTGCCGTGGCTGGATGCGGATGCGCAGTCCGGGCTGGCCCTTCACTTCGAGGGTGGCAACGGAGGCGCCGGCGAGGTCCGTCCTTTCAGCCAGGGCGGACCTGAGCGCCTGCTCGGCCACGCCACCACCGATCCGGACTTCGCCGTCAACCGCGCTGTCATCGTCGCTCGCCACCAGAAGGTTGGCGCGGCCTTTTCCTTGCTGGGACACCCAGGCGATCATCCCAATGATGATGGCCACCAGGACGACGCCGGCCACAATCCACAGCCAGCTCTCTTCACGCCCGGGGAGGTGAGTCTGCCTGAAGGCATTCTCAGCACCCGCCCACACGGAAGCAGACCAACCGTGCCACCATGTGGCCACCGCAGGCACGGTGGCCAACAGCACGAGAAGCAGCCCGATGGCCAGCAGCTTCACACCAATGATGAAAAGAAGTATGCGGTTAAGGGTCCGCGGTGTTCCGTTCACGCTCCGATCACCCCCGAGGACGCCAGATTTACCCTGACAGCTGGCATAGGCACCGGCGACATTTCCTCAAGTTCGGCCTGGACGGCAGTTAATACTGCTTCTTCGCTGACACGGCTGCCGGACGTTGGCCGCACGTTCACCACCACCAGTTGCCGTGAGACCACCACCATGACCTGTTCCTGGGTGACGTTCGCGGCAGTTCGTGCCCGACGTGCCAGTGCCGAGGCCAGGACCTCGTCATCAACCACGACGGCGGTGCGAGGGTCCCTGAGCAAGTGGCGGGCGCGCCTGCCCGGCAGGACGGCGTGCAGCAGGAAGAACAGCCCCACCATGGCGATTACCGCACCACTGGCCCCAAGCAGCAGCGGTGAGATGCCTTCCGGGAGGGCGATAATGCGCTCCGCGGCCGTGGTGGGATCGATAAGCCATGGCGGCTGCCCTATGGCGCGAACTCCTGCTTCGAGCAAAGCGTAACCGCAGAGCACGATCACCAGAACGGCCGCGATCACGGACGCTCCCGCGCGGGACGAATGCGTCTCACGGCGCAGGATACGGCTCATGCTCGGGTCTTCCCCGGCCACCGGGCTTGCTCCCCTGTTCGGATCCGCTGCGTTCACTCTCTGTGTTTCCTGATCCTGGGTCACTGGACGCGGCCTCCCTCAGTGACGTGAGCTCCGCTGATTCTGATATCCACCCTGCTCAGTTGGGATCCGCTGAGCTGGGTCACGGTTTCAAGAACGAACGCCTTGGCTGCCACGGCGCGGTCCCAGATGGAGCCTCCAAAGCCTTGGACCCGCTGCGGATCACGCAACACCTCTGTCAAAGCCGGGACGCTGATAGGTGCCACGATGGACAAAGCCAACAGGCCGTCGTCGTCCGCCCAATCAGCGCGGATGTGGCTGGCGTCAACGCCGAGCGCCTGCGCCGCGGCGGCCCGAGCCAACGATGTCAATGCCTGGGTACTGATCCGGTTATGGCCGGCCAGGCTGGTGGTGTTCTCCACAGCCTCAGCCACGCTCATGACGAAGAGCGCCGGCCCGTAATGGCATCCAGCACACTGCGAAGATCCAGTTTGCCCTCAGCCGCGCGGCCGAGCAGGGCGCCAATGCCCATGAAAAGCAGGGAGATCAGGAAACCCCATAGCCCGAACGAGAAGGACATGAAAGCCACGAAAGCGCCGATACCAATTCCCACCACGGTCATGCTCATTGGAGTGCCTCCCTTTCTACTACCACTGCCTTGCTTCCGGCGGGTTTTGCCGGCGGTGCAATGAAAACATCGGTGATTTCGATATTGACCTCAATCACTTGAAGACCAACCAATTCCTCCACGGCGCGGTATACAGCGGCCCGGACCTGGTTGGCGACGCCGTGCAGGGGATGACCGTAGAGCGCAACCAAGGTGATGTCCACCGCCACTTGGGTTTCCCCCACCTCGGCGCGAACCCCTGCTGCGTGGTCCGAGCTGCCGACGGCGTCGCGAATAGCGCCCAGCGCTCGGGACGGAGCGGAGCCCAAGGAGTAGACGCCAGGCACTGTGCGGGCAGCGATACCCGCAACTTTGGCGACGGCGGCCTCGGAGATGATGGTGCGTCCGGTGCCAGGGATTTCGCCCCCGGGCACGGGATCAAGCTGCACATTCTGGTCTTCCATGGAGCACTCCCCTTCTCTTGATTACCACCCTAGCGTCTAGCTCCGACGCTTTGGGAGAAGCGTCGGAGGGAAGGAAACGCGCCCGGCTCCCGCTACGTGCAGTTCTTATCGATCCTGTCCTGGACGGGCTTCATAAGTTCCTCAAACTGCCCGTCACCGTACTTCCTGAAGTCCGAGCCGGCGGACTCCCTGAAAGCACGAAGTTTCTCGGAGGCTGGCTTCAGTTCTCCGGGCATTTTGCCCTCCATTTGCGACAATTCCTGCTCCCGTGGATGCACTCGGGTTCACGCTGGGATTCACGCCTAAGTCTGCATTCGAGGACACTTCCGCTGCGCGCGCCTGCCATGCCAGCGACGCAAGAATGCGCCGGTGACCTTTGCGGCGACCATAGGAAAGTTATCCACAAGCGAGAATTTCCGGCTGGGTTGCCAATGTTTGACCCACCTAGACTGACGCACAGATCACCGAAACAGCTGCTGGGGAGCCGCACCATGCCACGCCAAACGTTTATGTCCTTTCCTTCTGTTCGCGCCCGGCAGGCAGTTGCGGCTCTCGCCTTCGCGATGCTTCTATGCGGTTGCCAAGGCAGTAGCACGCCCGGCAGCCCAGCCTCCCCAACAGGCACGACGACGGCGACACCCACCTCGAGCGCTTCGTCACCGATTGCTCTGCCAGGGAGCGCGACCCCACAGACGGCGCCTGCCGTGTACAAACCCGCCGATGCCAAGGGGAAAGCACAGAACGTGCCCGTTCCCGTCATGCCCGACCTGGCGAAGGAGAACTCGAAGGCCGGACTGGAGGCGTTCATTGGGTACTGGTACGCGCAACTGAGTTATGTCGGAGAAACAGGCGACATGTCGGCCTGGCTGCCCCTCATCTCCCAAGAGTGCCGGCTCTGTCTTCGGCTCCAGGAGTCCGGCGAGGACGGATATGTGAATGGGCGGTGGCTAGCTGGCGGGAAGATTACGGTACCCGCCATCGAACTTCAGTGGACTGCCGATGCCCTAAAGTCGGCCAAAGTGCAGGTAATACAAGAACAGATCGACTACTACAACGCGGACGGAAGCATCGGACGAACAAGATCGGAAGCATCAAATGACGCCTTCGCCCTCTTCGCCAGGTTTGCGGACGGAGCTTGGACGGTGGTGGACCTTGGCGTCATCGAGTAGGCCTTTCAGCGCTTGGGTCCGCTCGGCCCTAGGGATCGCGTTTGGGCTATTGGTGTGCTGCATTCTGGCACCGCCGTCCGCGTCGGCGGATGACATATGGGCTGCAAACAACGCAGGCGATCAAGGAGTCGATATTGGTGCCAGGTTCACAATCGACCCTGCAAGCGGGCAGCTAGAACCTCGTCTCGGCGGAACTTCAACCTCGCCCGCAGCCGACGACCCCAATCAGTACATGGCCGATACCCATTGCCGGGCCGACGGTCCCGATACGAAGGACCCTGGCTGCGATGCCCTCGAATGCCCGGCCACCGCGCCCGGAGGGGAGGAGGGCACACCGGTCATTTGGAAGGAGGCCCCCAAAGCAATCACCAATCCGGGCTGGACGGACTGGATCCCGGTCAGCGGCCCGACGTGCCTCTATGACCCCGAACCCGAAAACGTCCTGCCCAAAATCGCCGCGCGGATCCTCACCGACTTCCGCCAACTACCCGTCAACCCCGGAAACCTCCAAGCCCAACCCTTCCCCCACACCCTCAAAGGCGGCCCCACCAACTTCTACACCACCACCAACGACCAAACCTTCGACCTCACCATCCTCGGCCAAACAGTCCACCTCACCGCCACACCCACCAACTACACCTACACCTTCGGCGACGGCACCACCCTCGGCCCAACACCAGCCGCCGGCTACTCCATCCCCGAAACCGAATGGCTCAACAACCAGACCCGCACCAGCCACATCTACACAGAAACCGGCAACTACCAAGCAGCAGTCACCACCAGCTTCACCGGAACCTACTCCGTCAACAACGGCCCACCACTACCCATCAACGGCACCCTGGACATCACCACACCCACCAAAACCATCCACGTCTGGAAAACAGAAAGAGCACTCGTCGCCGACACCTGCCAGGAAAACCCCAACTCCTGGGGCTGCCCCGGCACGGAATCCGGCTAAACCCAGTACGCACATGTCTACTTGCCCACTCCATCCGCGAGACCACGGATGAAATACCTCTGCCCCGCGAAGAAGAGCACGATCACCGGAATTGCCGCAATGGCCATACCTGCGAAAACCACGGGGTAGTCCGTGCCGTGCTTGGACATCAGATTGGTGAGCCCCACGGGAAGGGTTTGCAGCGCTCCCCCGCTGGTGAACACCATGGCGAATAGGTATTCGTTCCAGGTAAACAGGATGTTCAGGAGAACCGTCGAAACCAAGATCGGCTTGCACATGGGCAAGATGACTTGCCAAAACGCGCGTGCCTTTGAGGCCCCATCCACTGAGGCTGCTTCATCCACCTCTGCGGGCAGATCCATCATGTAGGCCCGGATGAGGAACGTCGTGAAGGGAACACGGAAGGCTGTGTACAGAATCAGAAGCGCCCAGAGATTGTTGTACAGTCCCAAGCTCTGGAACATCTTGACCAGCGGGATCAGTGCCACTGTGGGAGCGAGCATCAGGCCGCCAAGGATGAGAATCAGCACCACCCTATTGAACGGGATATTTACCCGGGTCAGTCCATAGGCAGCCCAAGCGCTGATAAATACAGTGGCAATGGTGGAAGCCACCGTGACCAGGACGCTGGTAGTGAGATAGTCGCCCACACCTCGGTTCCATGCGGTGACGTAGTTGTCCCATTTCCATGCGACAGGCAAGGCGAACGGATTCGAGAACAGTTCGGAGTTGGACTTCACGCCGTTGAGCAGCATCCAGACCAACGGATAAACAACCACGACGGCGAGTGCAATGAGGAACGCTTTGACGAGGACCCTACCGAGCACCAGCAGCACAGCTGAGCGCGTCACCATTGGACCCTCCTTTTCTTGGAGATACGAAGCTGTATGACGGCCAGGACCAACGTGATGATGAAGACAGCAGTGGCGACGGCGGCCGCGTAGCCAAAGTCATTGCGGACGAATCCGCTTCTGTAGAGCCACGTGCCAAGGACCTGGCTTGAATTGTTGGGGCCTCCACTGGTCATCACCATGACTTCGTTGAACACTTGAAAGGCCCCGGATACGGTGACGATCATCATCAGCCCGGTCATTTCCCTGACGAGTGGCAGGGAAATTGAGAAGAACCGCTGGAGGGGACCGACGCCGTCGATGGACGCTGCTTCATACAGTTCGGAAGGGATCCGCTGCAGTGCCACGGAGAACAGAAGCGTGCAATACCCGAAGCCTTGCCATTGGCTCATGGCGATGATGGCAAAGATGGCCGTGTTCTCCTGTCCCAGCCATGCCTGAGTGAAGTTCCCCAGGCCAAGGACATCCAGCGCCGCGTTAAGGATGCCCATCTCTGGTTCGTAGATGAAGTAGAACAAGAGGCCTGCCACCGTCAGTGAGATAGCAGAGGGTACGAAATAGACGGCTCGAAGGATTCCCCGCCACCGCTGGCTTCGTAGTCCCTCGATCATCGCTGCAAGGATGATCGCCCCGAACACTTGGAAAGCAATGGAGATGATGGCGTAAAGGGTGTTGTTAAGGAGTGACTTCCAGAAGATGGGGTCGTTGAGCATGCGGACGTAGTTGTCAGCGCCAACAAAGGTCTGGCGGCCACTGTAGATATCCCACTTGAGGAAACTGAAGCCTAGGTTCTGCACCAGTGGCAGGTAAGCAAAGACGACTAGAAGCAGGACCGCTGGCAACACCCAAACGAAGTTGCGCCAGCGACGCGACCGGGCTGGCTTGTTGGTGCGGTTTCGAGGCGACTTAGCGGAAACGGGCGCCGGCGGCGAAGCCGCGGGCTTCCAGGCAGTATCGGAAACAGTCATGACGTTGCCGGCTACTTTGCTGCACTGGAAGCAGCCCGAACAGAGGCAAGAACCTGATCCGGGGTTTGCGTTCCAGCCACCAAGGCCTCCCCACCAGCCAACCAGGCGTCAGCAACAGCAGGAACAGTAACCGAGTCCAGCCATGTGATGGCTGCGGAAGCTTCGTTCACCTGCTTGATACCCTCGATGACGGGTCCGGAAGAGTTCTCCGTGGAAACCGCGCCTTTGACCGCACTGGGCTGGCCGTACGGCGGGGCAGAGAGCTTGGCAGCGTTCTGGCTGTTGGTAACGAACTTCATGAAATCAGCTGCAAGTGCGGCGTTCTTGGAACGGGCATTGATGATGTAGCCCTCAGGGGAACCTTCGATCGCTTGTGTATCGCCCTTGGCATCCGCTGCGGCGGGGAGCTTGAAGATGCCCAACCCGTCCTGCTTGAGTTTTGAGTCGGCAGAAGCAGTGGAGTCGAATTCAAGGATCTCCTGGTAATACATACCTGATTTACCCTCAGCCAAGGCCTGCTGTGCCGTTGTGTAAAGGACTCCGTTGGAGTCCTTGCCGCTGCCGGTGCACTCGTTGACCAAACGGGTGAACTGGTCCATTGCCTTGAGGTAGCCCCGGTCCTCCAGCTTGGCCGTTGCCGGACTGAAGTCGGCTTGCAGCGTATCGGCCGGCACTTCGTAGGCGAACAGTTGCTGCAGGTAGTGGAGCCCCGGCCAACCGTCCTTGTTCCCGAACGAGATCGGCTCGTAGCCTGCTCCCTTCAGCACGGAGCAGGAAGAAATCAGTTCATCGAAGGTGGACGGCGGTGTCAGGCCCAGCTCTTTGAAGATGCGCTGGTTGTAACCCATGAACTTGCCATTGTTGTAGAGCGGAACTGCGAAGTACTTGCCGTCCTTGGCGAACGCCTTGAGCGCGGACTCGCCAAAGTCATTGCCCCACTCCGTCCCCGGGGCAATGATCGGGGTCAGATCTGCTGCGAGTCCCCCATCAATGAAGTTGTTGGCCCAACTGCCAGCCCATGTGAAATAGATGTCGGGCATGGCCTGGGAGGCAGTCAACGTCTTGGTCTTGTCCTTGATGCTCTGGTCCGTCTCCTGGATGAGCTCAAAGGACACTTCCGGGTGTAGCTTCTTGTACTCAGCGGCTAAATCCTCAAAGTACGGTTCAAGCGGGTCACCGCCGAACTTTGTGAGGATGCTGAGCGTTCCCGTGTACTGGGGTTCAGCGTTTGGGTCCAGGGCAGCGGCCGGCTGGCTTCCGCCGTCGGAACAACCAGTAAGCGCCAAAGCGGCGGCGGCCAGCAATGCCATCAGTGATTGGGTGCTTTTACGCATCATTTCTTCTTTCGGTAGAAGGGCCGATTCAGCCGTGTCCCCTACGGGAGTGGGAAGTCACGCCCGCCGTTGGGGGTGCACTTCACCGCTGACGGGCTGAAGGGGTAAGTCCTGAGTTGGAACAGGGAGGTTGGAACTTGTGATACCGGTACCACAGTGAATCATGATTTGGCTCAGCGTGGAAGAGACCTAACGGAAATTAAGGGAGCGAATTTACGAGTCGCCGCGAGCAGCGCGCACAGGGCCGTCTGATGAACGGGCCACGAGCTGCGAGGGCAGAACGTGCTTCTTCGGTTCAGAAGTGTCGCCGTCGATCCTTGCGATGAGCTGCTGGGAGGCGACAATGCCCATCTGGCGCATGGGCTGCTGGATCATAGTCAACGGAGGGTCCATGACGGCCGCCCAAGGGCTGTCATCAAAGCCGATGAGGGAGACATCCTTCAGTACACGCAGGTTTTTGGCACGCAAAGAATGAAGAGCCCCCACCGTCGCTTCGGTTTCGGTAGTGAAAATGGCAGTGGGCGGATCCGCGAGGGCCAACATTCCGCTAACAGCCCGCGTCGCCTGGCCCTCATTCTTGAGAACGTGGGTGATGAGCGCGGTGTCGAAAGGAATTCCTGCCTCTTCCAAGGCATCGAGATAACCCCTCAGCCGCTCACCATCACTCCACAGCGCTTCATCCAGGATGCTATGCATCTGCTTCAGGTCCGTCGCCGGACTGAGGGTGACGGGCCCCCATGCGAACGCTATCCGCCGGTGACCATTCTGTATAAGCGATGCAACGGCAGACCGTGCAGCCTCCCGGTTGTCGATCACCACCGAATCCGTCTCCAGCTTGTCCACCAAACGGTCTATGAGGACTACAGGAGTCCCGCGATCGATGGCATTGGATAGATGTGAAACGTCATCGCTTCGACCTGCAGCAGACGCCACCACCAGGCCGTCCACTTGCTTTGCCAGCAGGACTGCGATGGCGTCGCGCTCCAGCTCAAGCTTCTCGTCAGTGCTCAGGATGATGGCGTCGTAGCCAGCCATTTTGGCTGTTTCCGAGATGCCCTTGAGCACGCCTGAGAAGAACGGGTTGGCCACATCCGCCAGCACAATCCCAAGGGTTTTGGTGACTCCCGTGGTCATGCTGCGCGCCAGAGTGTTCGGCTGATAACCAAGCTTTTCGGCCGCCCGCATCACCTTGGCGCGGGTGGCTTCACTGACCGATCCATAGTTTCCGAGGGTTCGAGCCACCGTTGCCCGTCCCACTCCAGCAGCTGCTGCTACTTCGGTAATGGTGGGGGCAGCCGGGTGGTTCTGATGATCCGTCGCCATCCGACCCCCTTCAGTTGTGGAATCCGCGCCCGCAGTTCCGTCCGTTGATTTGTCCCTGCATCAGATCCTAGTTGCTCCCTCTACGACTAGTTGCTACCTCGACGGCCCGGCCGTAACCGAACGCGCCCTCCACATAACACTGCGCCGCGGCATGCTCAGCTCCTCGGGCCAACGCTCTCTGTAAATCGTCTGCCGGCGGCCGGTACGTTCGGCTCCAACCGGAGCCAAGCAAACTGACCACGAGTCCGGCCAGAAAAGCATCACCGCAACCCATCGTGTCCGCAAACCGGCGTGGATCAGTAGGTGCCGCTGCCTGCGTGAGGAAGCGTTCGCCGTCGTACATCATTGCCCCTGACTGCCCGCGCGTCCCCACCGCGAGCGGAACGCCCGCTGCATGTACTCGCCTGAGGTCATGCTCGACGGCGGCAACAGTCATGTTTCCGCACGACAAAAGGGCCAGGTCCACGTAGGGCGCCGTTAGTTCCAGATAGGAGTCTGATCGACGTTCCGGCTCCGACGAGTAGTCGAAACTGACTAAGGCACCAGTGCTGCGGACCGCCGGTAACTGGGTCTCCGACGCGGAATAGACGCTCGAATGCACCAGATCGGCGGAGGCCAAGTACCTGAGGTGTTCAACGTCAAGCATGAAGGGATCACTTGTGGTGACGCCCCCTTCATTCCATCCCAGGAAGATACGGTCGCCGTCCACTACCTTGATTTCAGTGACGCCATTGAGGCCGTCACGGATGATGCACTTGCTGGTATCAACACCCTCCGAATCGATGGCGTTCCGGACAAAAGCACCCAAGGGATCGGAGCCGAAAACGCCCAGATAGGCGGACTCGATGCCCAACCGATGGGCAAATACCGCGACGTTAACGCAGTTTCCCCCGGGGTACATCACTTTGCGGTCGAGAAAACGGTCCACAATGTTGTCCCCGTATCCGATTACTTTCATGCTCTTCCTGTCTCGAATCTGCGGGCCCGGACAGAGCCGGGCCCGCAGCGTGGCGATCCTCCCCTTTCGGGGTGCGGCGAACGGTCAGTACTCCACCACTCGGTAGTAGCGGCGCAGATCCAGGGAGTGGTTTCGGACGCGTTCGAGGTGCTTGCTGAACCTGTCCAGGACGGTATCCAGAACCAACGGGGACAGGAGCGCACGGAAACGGGGGCTGACGCCCGGCAGATCGTAGTCCTTGCTGTCCAGCAAGGTGGTGTTCTTGTTGTAGTTTTCGGCGAATTTGGCAACGCGGTCCATCAGTGGACGCGTCTCGTCCTCACCCACCAGCAGCATGAGGCTGGTGTCTTCTTCGATGAGTTCCAAGGAGCCGTGGAAGAACTCAGCACCGTGCACGCGGGTGGTCCGGAGCCACTGCATTTCTTCCAGGATGCACATGGAGTAGAGGTAGGTGAGGCCCCACAGGTTTCCGGTGCCCACCAGGAAGTGATAGTCAGCGTCTTTGTTCTTCTCCGCAAAGGCTTCTGCCACTGATTCTGCTTGCCGGGCGACGCCCACCAGGCTCTCGGGGACGGTTTGCAGCTCGGCCGCCAGTTCTTCGTACCCCTCAAATTCGCCGCGAGCAGCAAGGAGGCGGGTGCTCAAGAGAATCATGGGGATATCAAAGGGCCAGGTTTTGGGCTCGGTCACCAAGGCAACGTCGAGGGCTTTAGCAAACGGGCTATCCGCGAATCCGGTGAATCCTATGGTGTAGGCGCCCTTGGCCTTGGCAAACTCGATGGCCTCGATAACGTCTTCGGTGGTGCCGGAGACGGAAGCGAAGACAGCTACGGAGCCGGGGCCGAACGTGGGATCCTCGGCCAACATCAGCTCTTTGCCGATGGATGCACGGACAGGCAACGTGGACCGGGATCGGATGAAGTGCTCGTACGGCAGCATCGCGGCGTAGGTTCCGCCGGCACCAATGAGGAACATGTTGGTCAGCCGCCGTTCCTGGATGGAGTCGACTACCGATTCGATCTGCCCCTGCAGCGCCAAAGCACTACGGGTCTGTGTGAGGAATTCCTCTTCTTTGAAGCCAAGCACGGATGGTCCTTTCGAACGACAACTTTTGGAGTGTTGGAACATGTTGATACCGGTATCAATATGTGGTCATCATGCTGTCATGGGAATTCTGAAGCGTCAATAGTTTCTTCGGAAAGGGTTACGAGGCGAAAGGACATGACCGCGGGGCTCTGAAAGGTGAGGGCCTACTCGATACCCTCCAGGATGTTGCGTTCAGGGAAGGAGTCGGAGCCCGGGGGCGGGATCGCTTATCGGATCAGCTGGTCACTTGTATGACCCGAACACGATCGAGTCGAAGACGGCGCGCGCCTCTCTTATCAGCTCCGGATTGATCGATTCGTCGACATAGCCCACAGCGACGACAGCCCGCTTGCCGTTCAGGTCGACTACCCGGTAGGTTTCGTGTTCATTCTGAGTCGAGTACCAGTGTGTGCAGTGGTACATCATTTCTGAGTGGATGCAGAACTTGCCGCTGTCGCAGGCCGGGATGTCCACGTCGCCCTCGACGGAGTGGTCGAACTCGAAGCCGGGGTAATCGCCCACCATGATCTTGACGGGAGGAGTGCTTGCCGTTGACGATTGCGCCGCCATAGCCCTAGTGAAGGCCCAGTCCGCAGGACCGACATCGGCAAGGGCACCCCTCCAGTTGCATGCGTCCTGCGACACATAGAACGCGGACCCAAGGGTCAGGTGGACGGCCCATGCAGCCGGGTGATCCGGGTCATCCTTGCCCAGGCTGTTACCGTCGAGAGCAGACCAGCCGCCTGGAACGGTGATCTCGAAAGGCTCCTTGTAGCCGTCGACGGGGACCAGATATGTGCCGGCGTCGATATCGCCCCTCTCCGGCAGCGATGAGACCGTGCGAGGGTCGCGACTCTCCGGCAGCGGTGAGACCGTGCGAGCCTCCGTCATCGGAGAACTGGCAGACGGCAGGGATGCGTCGTCGGACTCATATTCGCACCCGCCGAGACATCCAATCAGTGCGATAGTCAGCAAGGGCAAGAGATGGCGAGAACGCTGAGCGGCCTTTTCGATGGGTGTCATGGAACTCATTGATCCACCAGGCCGCTACAAGGCGCTGTGAGGCCCCGCAGCCGGGTGGCCTCGCAGGCGGTCCGAGATGGGATGCCGTCGCCTCAGTCTCCTCCGGTAGAGAACCCGTGACAATGAAGAAAACGACCGGAGGTCAGGTTCGACTCATGAAATCCCCGAACGACAGGAGCACCCTGCAGAAGCGGCGAGAAAACGCCACATTGGGTCTTCGTCCGCGCCGACAAGGTCATCGCATGTTAAAGAAGAAAAGCACCAGTTCCGAAGAACTGATGCTTCCCAGTGGTGGCTCCGACCGGCGTCGATCCGGTGACCTTTCGATTTTCAGTCGAACGCTCTACCAACTGAGCTACAGAGCCTAGGTGACATGTCACCTTGAGAACCGAATTTCTTCGGCGCTCAGAGCGACCCTGACGGGACTTGAACCCGCGACCTCCGCCGTGACAGGGCGGCGCGCTAACCAACTGCGCTACAGGGCCTTGCGTTTGCAGTATCTCTACCGCGTTTTTTTCAAGGCTTCTAGCTTACCAGACTTTTTTCATCCGGTTTACCACTTCCTTGCGTACCCCCAACGGGATTCGAACCCGTGCCGCCGCCGTGAAAGGGCGGTGTCCTAGGCCGCTAGACGATGGGGGCCTGAACTCAATTCGGATTTCGCAAAGAAAAGGGACGCTTTACGCGTTCTTTCCGTGTCTCGCTCGTCCGAACTGGACTCTAAAACTTTAGAGCATAGATGGCGATATTCCCAAATCGAGGTCTGCGCAGTGTTCCGGGCCACAAACTGAAGGCTCACCGAGGGGCGACGTCTCACCTCAACCAAGCACCCAAAGAGTCGAGAGCTCACCCCTCGCCAGTACGGCAAGGGTACGGGCTGGCGACATTGGCAGGATCTTGCCCTGACGTGTCTGAAAACCGCCAGCCACCTCCGCCGCGTGCCGGATAGATTTGCCCTATGACAACCACCACCCCGGCCGAACCCGGCCAGCCTTCCCCGGGCCTGCCCCAGCGCACCACCCCCGCGCCGGGAGCAGCCATCAGCAAGCTCGGCATCGCGGCCGTCATCATTACGGTGGTCCTGTGGGCTTCGGCCTTTGTGGGCATCCGCGCAGTGGGCCCAAGCTTCTCCCCCGGTTCCTTGACGCTCGGACGCTTGGCAGTTGCCGCCGTCGTGCTTGGAATCGTGGTGCTGCCCACGCTGAAGGTCTGGCCGAGCGGCCGCGAGTGGTTGCCGATCGTGGCGTACGGGGTGATGTGGTTCGGCGGCTACAACGTGGCGCTGAACGCCGCAGAGCACATGCTGGACGCCGGCACCAGCGCCATGCTCATTAACGTCTCCCCCATCCTCATCGCGATTCTTGCCGGCATCTTCCTCAAGGAAGGCTTCCCGCGGTGGTTGCTGATCGGCAGCGGCGTGGCCTTCTGCGGCGTCGCCATGATTGCCTTGGGTTCCGGACAGCGTTCGACGGCGGACGTGGCCGGTGTGCTTTTGTGCTTGCTTGCCGCTGTGCTCGCCTCGGTGAGCGCGATCCTGCAGAAACCCGTTCTGCGGAAGTTCACCGCAGGGCAAGCGACGTGGTTCGGCATCATGGTAGGTGCCATCTGCTGCCTGCCATGGACGGGTCAGCTGATCGCAGAAGTCCAGGTAGCGCCGCTTCCCGCCACCCTGGGGCTGGTGTATTTGGGTATCTTCCCCACAGCCATCGCCTTCACCACGTGGGCTTATGCGCTTTCCCTGATCTCGGCTGGAAAGCTGGCCGCCACCACCTACCTTGTCCCGGGCACCACCATCCTGATTTCGTGGGCGGTACTCCAGGAGGTCCCCACCATTTGGGGATTGATCGGCGGCGTCATCTGCCTGATCGGCGTCGGGTTGACGCGACGCCAGACCCGCCAGCCCCGCAGTTAGCGGGCCATGCCCATCAGTAGTTCGCGGTGCGTGGGCGGGTTTGCACCCGGCCGGCCCACAGCAATGGAAGCAGCCATGGAGGCGATGGTTCCGATCCGTTCCAGCACCGTGGGCGCCAGGCCGTCGCTGCCCCGCAGCAGCAGCCCCATGATGAGCGCTGCCGTATAGGAGTCTCCGGCGCCGATGGTGTCCGCCACGGTAGCCGGAACGGCCGGAACGTTGAGTTGAATGTGTTTGGTGGCCATGAGCGAGCCCTTGACTCCTTGGGTCACCACAGCAAGCCCTGTGCCAAGGGCCAGCAGGTGGCTCGCGGTGTCCTCGAGCGCTTTGCCAGGGTAGAGCCACCGGGCGTCGGAGCCGCTGAGTTTAACCACGTCCGTCAGGGGCACTATTTCCTCGAACAGTGAGAGTGCCTCGTGGTGGCTTCCCAGAAGGTCGGGACGGATATTGGGGTCGTACGTGACCATGCACCCGCCCTGGGCCTGTTCCAGCAGGCTCCGGACAACGCTTGCACCGGGCTCCAGGAACGTGGCGATGGAACCGGTATGCAGGATTCTTGGCGCATAGGGCAAAGCGAGTGGAGCCAGCGCCCAGTCGATGTCGAAGGTGTAATCTGCTGAACCATCGGCGGTTATCCTGGCTGTCGCCGTCGCTGTCTTGCCCGCGGACATGGAACCGGGCAACAACACAACACCTGCTTTTTGCAGGTGCGCAGCGATGGCGTCACCCCGCTCGTCACGACCGATCGCTGTGAGCAGGCCCGTTTTCACGTCCAACAAGCCAAGGCCATAGGAGACATTCGCCGGCGAACCGCCGGGGTACTCCTTCTGCCCGTTCGTCGACTGGACGATGTCAATCAGGGCCTCACCCACAACGACGACGTCGAGGGGCTCAGGTGCAAGGGAAGCGGTGCCGGTCATGCGGTTCCTGTGTCTGTCGAAAAGAGGATTGAGTTCAGTATCTCCCATCACACACGGAGCCATTGCTGCGTTCGCGGACTAAAGTCGAATCATGCCCGCGAATCTTCCTCCCGGCCTGCCCATCATTCCCGACGGCGAGCGCCCCTCCTCACCGCTCCGGGAACGGAACGCAGTGCACAGTCCTGTCGAAAACAGGCGTGTTGATGATGTTCCAGGGCCTTACGAAATGTCGGCCGAAGATTTTGAAGAAGCCGTCAGTGACGCCCTGCAGCTGATCCCGCCCAAAGCGGCCAGCGCCATGGACAATGTGGCCATCTTCATCGAGGACGACTACACACCACAACCCGGAGAAGATCCTGGCACCGTGTTGCTGGGGCTCTACGAGGGCGTTCCGTTGACCGAACGGGATTCCTGGTGGGAAGCAGGCTCCCTCCCTGACCGGATCACGATCTTCCGCCAACCCATCCTGAACATCTGCAGCACCCGCGAAGAAGTTATTGATGAGGTGGCCATCACCGTGGTGCATGAGATAGCTCACCATTTTGGGATAGACGACGACCGCTTGCATGAACTCGGCTGGGGCTAGCCTTGTAGGCATGGGGCACGACCACAACCACTCCCACGGAGTCACAGCAACCGGCAAGCACCGGAAGCGGCTTATCGCCGTCCTGGCCATCACCTTAGGGGTGGTGGGCATCCAGGTGGTTGGCGCCGTCGTGTCCGGATCCTTGGCGCTGCTGGCTGATGCCGGACACATGCTTTCTGACGCCGCTGGAGTGTTCATTGCCCTGATGGCGGCGTGGATTGCTACCCGCCCAGCGAGCGACCAGCGAACATACGGCTACCAAAGGGCTGAGGTTCTGGCCGCGCTGGCCAATGCCCTAATCCTGATTGTGATTGCTGTGGTGATCATGATCGAGGCCATTCGCCGCTTCGGCGAACCCACGGAAATCCAAACGGACGTCATGCTGTGGGCTGCCATTTTGGGTGCTGTGGCCAACCTCGTTTCCTTGCTGATCCTCCAAGGGGCGCAGAAGGAAAGCCTCAATGTCCGCGGCGCCTACCTTGAAGTCCTGGGTGACCTTCTTGGCTCCATCGCGGTCATCGTGGCGGCCGTGGTGATCATGACCACGGGATTCAGTGCTGCTGATCCGTTGGCATCGGTACTGATTGCCCTGATGATCATTCCGCGTGCCTGGCATCTGCTCCGTGACGTGGTGGATGTGCTTTTGGAAGCCACACCCAAGGGCGTTGATGTAAACATGATCAGGGAACACATAGTTGCCGTGGACGGCGTGGTTGATGCCCATGACATCCACATCTGGACCATCACATCCGGCGTTCCGGTGTTCTCAGCCCACGTGGTGGTGGAGGATGCGGTCCTCAACGCGACGGGGGCGGACAACATCCTGGACCAGCTGGGCTCGTGCCTTGGCCGGCATTTCGACACGGAGCACTGCACTTTCCAGTTGGAGCCAGTGAGCCACTCCGAACACGAATCACACCAGCACGCCTAGGCCCTGATGTCCCGGGGCGGAACCAACCTGAGGGGCTCCGGTGTCCTGCCCCGGCCAGAGACGATCCCCATCCACGCGACCCGCAGCTCCGAATAACTGATGGCGCGTCACCCCGTGACGCGCGGACAACGTCAGCTATGTACTGGAGAAGATCCCGTGAACAAGCCCACCAAGAACGCCGCACGTTTCGCAGTCGGAACCGTCCTTGCAGCCTCCGCCTTCACCCTTGCTTCCCTCCCCGCACAAGCAGCAACAACAGCTCCTGCAGCCACTGCCGCTCCCGCCAGCACCAGCGCCCTCAACGGCGGCTTGTTTAACGGCCTGCTGGGTGGCGGCATTCTGAACGGCGGCCTCATCAACGGTCCGCTCATCAATGGACCCCTGATCGATGGAGATGTGCTGGGCCCCCTTCAGCTCGGCCAGTTCCAGTAACCCCACCTTCACGACGCGGCAGTCCTGATTCCCAGGGCTGCCGCTGCTTTTCCACGCCTCCCCCCACTGCAGAGAAGGATCATGAACTTCCCTATCCCCGCCTCCCCTGACCAGCCCGGCACTCCGGCGCACCAGGCACCAGCCCGGATGGGTTTATCTGCCGCGCAGCGGGGCATCTGGTACGCGCAGAAGTTGGCGCACAGCAGCCCCATGTACCAGATCGGGCAATTCATCGAAATCTCCGGGCCTTTGGATGTTTCACGCCTGGAAGCGGCCGTGGGCAGGGCAGTTTCAGAGACACCGGCATTGAACCTGGCATTCGGTGAGGACGACGACGGTCCGTTCCAGTACGCCAAGGCCATGGATGCCTCGGTGCAGTTCACCGACCTCACCGGTTGCGGCGACGAGGCAGCGCGCGAAAAGACTGCACGCGACTTGATGGACACGGATATGGCGCAGGCACGCAGCGTGGAAGACGGCGCGCTGCTCCACACGGAGGTCATCAGGCTCTCCGAAGGCCGGCACTTTTTCTACCAACGCGTCCATCACCTGCTTCTGGATGGCTACTCCGCGGTGCTGGTACTGCGTCGTGTCGCCGCAGTCTACGAGTCTCTGGGCACCGCTACTGAAGCCGCCGAAAACCCGATCCTCGATTTTTCTGCGCTGAATGAGCTGATTGCGGACGATCAGCAGTATCAGGGCTCAGCCGCGGCTGCAGCCGACGCGGAGTTCTGGGCTGCAGAGCTGGACGGACAACCGGCACCCGCTGGGCTCGCTGGCCGCCCTTCGGGAACGGCTGAGGCTTTGCTGCGATCAACCAGGACGCTCCCAAGGTCCGCGGCGGAGGCTCTTCAGTCAGCTTCCGGGAGTGCGCCTGCATTGATCCTGACGGCAGTGTCCCTGTACCTGCACCGGATGACCGGCGAGCAGCACGTCTCCTTGGCGCTCCCTGTGACAGCGCGCCGCGGGAAACTGGCCAAGTCCACAGCGTCCATGCTGTCCAACATCGTCCCCATCCGGCTGGACATCAGCCCCGGAGCCACTGTCCAGGACATGGTGGCCACCACGGGCGGCAAGCTGCGTGGAGCGCTGATCCACCAGCGGACCCGCTACGAGTCCATGACTGGACAGGGCAGCTACCTGGGACCATCGGTCAATATCCTTCCGGTTCTGGACGACATCGCTTTCGGTGAAGCCACCGGCACCATGCACATCCTGTCCACCGGCCCCATTGATGACCTGTCCGTCATTGTCCATGGCCTCGGGAACAACGCCTCCGACGGCGTCACTGTGCAGTTCGCCGCCAACGCCAGCCTCTACACCCAAGCAGACCTGGACAAGCACCTGACGCGCTTTGCCCAGCTTCTTGGCGAGCTTCTGGCCAACCCGGAAAATCCGACGGCGGCACTGTCAGTGACGTCGACGTCGGAGGAACGCTCCCTGCTCGCCGAGGGTGACGCAGAGTCGATGGACCTGCCGGGCCACACGGTTGTGGAAGAGTTCCAGGCCGTGGCCTCGGCCTCACCTGGGAGAACTGCCGTAGTGGCTGCTGACGGCCGCCTGAGCTTTGCCGAACTGGAACAGCGCTCCAACCAACTGTCCCGTTTTCTCCGCGAGCGCGGCGCCAAGCCCGGGAGCACGGTGGCCGTCAGGTTGGACCGCAGCGTCCTGCTGCCCGTGGCGATCCTGGCCATCCTGAAGGCGGGCGCCGCCTATGTTCCCCTGGACCCGGACTACCCTGCCGGCCGGGTGGAAGGCATGGTGGAGGACGCCGCACCGGTCCTCCTGCTGACGGAAACGGCCGTAAATGGGGACACTGACCAGGGACGGCCTCGCACCAGTGTGCCCGTGACTGTACTGGATTCCAGTGTGGTGTTGGCCGAGCTGGACAGCAAGGACCCGGCCCCGCCGGCACCCATCGCGGGACAGCATGATCTTGCGTACGTGATCTTCACTTCCGGCTCCACAGGCCGCCCCAAAGGCGTGGGTGTGGAACACCTGGCCCTGCTGAACCTGCTGACCTCGCATCGGGACAGGATTTTTGATCCTGCCGCATCGCGGCTGGGCCGCAGCCTCCGGGTGGCCCACACCGCGGGATTGTCGTTCGATGCGTCCTGGGATCCCATCCTGTGGCTCCTCGCTGGGCATGAGCTGCGCATGGTGGACAACCAGACACGGCGCGATCCCGAGGCCCTGAGCTTGTTCCTGGCCGAGGAGCGCATCGATTCGATTGAAACCACGCCGTCATTTGCCAAGGCGCTGCTGGCCGGCGGCCTTTTCGACCAGGACACGCACCCCTCCGTGGTGGCTCTGGGTGGCGAAGCCGTGGACCCGGCAACGTGGCGTGAGTTGGCCGCCCATGAGGGCGTGGTGGCCTACAACTTCTACGGTCCCACCGAAACCACCGTGGACTCGCTGACCGCAGTGATGGAACCCGGCACGGACGTCACCCTGGGTGGATCGGTGGCCAACAGCCGGCACTACATCCTGGACTCGGGCCTTAACCCGGTCCCCACCAATGCCATCGGCGAGCTGTACGTCGCCGGTCCCAACCTCGCACGCGGCTACCTTGACCAGCCTGGGCTCAGCGCAGGTAAATTCGTGGCCGATCCCTTCGCACTGGACGGCACACGCATGTACCGCACAGGGGATGTGGTGCGCCGCCTGGACGATGGGACCCTGCAATTCCTTGGCCGGATGGACCAGCAGGTGAAGATCCGGGGGTTCCGGATTGAACTGGCGGAGATCGAAGAGGTCCTCCGCGGCATGGAAGGGGTGGCCCAAGCCGCGGTGACGGTGACCAAGAACAAAGCCGGCTACGACCAGCTGCTCGCCTACGTCACCGCCTCCCACCCGGAACAGGAATCCGGGGGCAGCACAGCCCTGGACTCCGCAGCCATCCGCAAGGAGGCCCGCAGGACGCTGCCGGACTACATGGTCCCCGCAGCGGTGATCGCCATCGACTCCATACCCCTGACAGCAAACGGCAAGCTGGACACCCGCGCCCTGCCAACGCCGGAACCCGAGGCCGCAATCAGTGCGCCGCGCACACCGGCCGAGCGTGTGGTGGCTGATGCTTTCCGCGAAATCCTGGGCCTGGAATCCGTTGGACTTGAGGACGATTTCTTTGAGCTGGGCGGCCACTCCCTGCTGGCTACACGCCTCGCCGCGTACCTGCGCGACGCCACAGGTTCAGCTCCTGCCCTGCGCACCATCTTCGAAGAGCCCACGGTGGCGGGACTCGCCGCGGCGTTGGACAGCGACGGAACGAGCGCTCCTGTACTGAGTGTCAGGGATCGGCCCGCCACCATCCCGCTGTCCTTCGCCCAGCGCAGGCTGTGGTTCCTGAACCGTCTGGATCACCAGTCAGGTGCTTACAACATTCCCATTGTGCTGACGTTGAAGGGCCGTTTGGAGGTGGGTGCCCTGGAGGGTGCGCTCACGGATATCGTGGACCGCCACGAGACGCTTCGCACCATTTTCCCGTGGTCCAACGGTGAACCGCGCCAGGAGATCCTGCCGCCGGGAGCCATGCCCGCCAAACTTCTGGCCGTGCAGTGCGATGCGGGGAACCTGGACCGGGCCTTGCAGGCAGAAACCCAGCGCGGCTTCGACATCACCGGGGAACTCCCGGTCCGTACGGTCCTGTTCCAACTGGCGCCGGACCACCACGTCCTGGCCATCACGTTGCACCATGTGGCCGCGGACGGATGGTCCCTGGCTCCGCTGGCGCGTGATCTCTCCGAGGCCTACACTGCACGGCTGAACGGAGCGGAAGCTCCCTCCAACCAGCTGCCCGTCCAGTACGCCGACTACACCTTGTGGCAGCGCGAAGCCCTGGGACAGGAAGATGATCCGTCCAGCCCCATTTCACGGCAATTGGAATTCTGGGCCCGCGAGCTCAAGGGATCCCCGGAGGAGCTCCAGCTGCCCTACGACTTCCCGCGCGGAACCCGCGAAGGCGACCTCCCGGCGTCGTCGATTCCCTTGGAACTGGACGCCGGCACCACAGCGGGCCTGAACGCTCTGGCGAGGAAGCAGAATGCGAGCCTTTTCATGGTGCTCCAGGCCGCGCTTGCTGCGCTGCTGACAAAGTCGGGCGCCGGAGAGGACATCCCGCTGGGCACGCCGGTGGCAGGCCGCACCGACACGCAACTCAACGAACTGGTGGGCTTCTTCGTCAATACCCTGGTGCTGCGGACCAACACGTCCGGCAACCCCACCGCATCCGAGCTGGTGGAAAGCGTCCGGTACACCAACCTGCACGCCTACGGAAACCAGGACGCCCCTTTCGAGCGCGTCGTGGAGGAACTCAACCCCACGCGATCGCGCCACCGCCATCCCCTGTTCCAGGTGATGCTGACGCTGCAAAATACCCCCGACGCGTCGCTGTCCATGGAGGGCCTCGAAGCCACTGCGGACATGGGGAGGGAGCCGGGCGGGGCGAAGTTCGATCTCCTCCTGGACCTGGCCGAAACGGCCAGCGCCGGCATTTCCGGCTCGCTGGCCTATAACCCCGCGCTCTTCAGCCGGAGCACCGTGGAGCGGCTTGTTGAAGGGTTCATGCTGGTTGCCGGGCAGTTTGCCGACCACCCTGCTGTGACACTGGACCGCTTGCGTATTCAGACCCCAAGCCAGCATGCAGAAGTCCTGGCACACAGCTCCGCCACGAAACTCGACGTTCCGTGGCCCACCATCCTGGACGCCTTCGCGCAGACCGTCGCTGCGAATGCGTCCCGCATTGCTGTGGTGGCTGAGGGAACGTCGTGGAGCTTCCATCAATTGCAGGACCGGGTGGAAGCCATCGCCAAGGGACTCACTGCCAGGGGCGTCCGTCCCGGTGATCGCGTGGCCGTGGCCATTCCGCGATTAGCGGACGTCGTGGCCGCTGCCCTGGGCGTGCTGACTGCCGGTGCCGTATACATACCAATCGACCTCGCCTATCCCTCCGAACGGATCAGGATGATCCTGGAGGACAGCAGCCCGGCGGTAGTGATCGTTCATGGCCAGGCGGGTACCGGCGTCGAACCCTCCAAGGCGGTGACCCTCGCCAACCTGCTGGCGGCCGGGGAAAATGCCCCCGGAACGGCAACGGCAGAGTGCGCCCCCGGCGACCTCGCCTACGTGCTGTACACCTCGGGTTCCACCGGAAGGCCCAAGGGCGTTGCCGTGACCCACGGTGCCTTGGCCAACCTCTACGCACACCATCACCGCACCCTGTTTGCGCCGCGCCTTGCCGCGGACGCGGGAAACCCTGTTGCCGTGGCACACATCGCCGGGCTGGGCTTCGATGCTTCCTGGGACCCGATGCTCTGGATGGTGGCCGGCGCCGAACTGCACATGGTGGCCGACGCGGAGCGCGGCGACGCCGAAAGCCTCAGCCGATACTGCCTCCAGCACGGAATCGACGTCCTGGAAACAACGCCGTCGTTCGCCGCGCAATTGCTGCAGTATGGCCTGCTTGACCAGCACCGCGAACAGCCACTGATCCTCGCCCTGGGCGGCGAGGACGTATCCGGTGCCCTCTGGGAGCGCCTGGCCTCAGACCCTTCCGTCCAGGCGTTGAACTTCTACGGCCCCACCGAGTTCACTGTTGATTCGGTGATGGCGGAGATCACCGGCACCAAGCCAGTGATTGGCAGGGCCGCGGGAAACACATCCGCGTGGGTGCTGGACGCGTACCTCCAGCCGGTCCCCGCTGGGGTTCCCGGCGAGCTGTACCTGGCCGGCGACGGGATGGCGCAAGGTTATGACCAGCGCCCTGCCGAGACGGCCTCGCGTTTCGTGGCGAATCCCTTTGCGGCCGACGGAAGCCGCATGTACCGGACCGGCGACCTGGTGAGGCGTGACGCCACAGGTGTGCTTGAATTCCTTTCCCGGACCGATGACCAAGTGAAGGTCCGCGGGTTCCGGATCGAACTCGGTGAGGTGGAGTCTGCCCTGTCCAGCCATCCGGAGGTGCAGCACGTTGTTGCCGTCACCGATGGTGTTCCTGCCCAGCGAATCGTCGCCTATGTTGTGGGCGCAGTGGACACGGCCGAGCTACGGGCACACGCGGCCACCAGGCTGCCTGACTACATGGTCCCGGCCCTGATCATGCCCATTCCGGCGCTTCCACTGACCTCCCACGGAAAGCTGGACCGCAAGGCCCTTCCCGCACCCGCGGCAATGGGCGCAGGCGAAGGAACGGCTCCGTCCACTCCCGAGGAGCACGTCATGGCCGGAATCTTCGGTGAGGTTCTCGGGCTGGAGACGGTGGCCATGGATGATGACTTCTTCCTGCTGGGGGGACACTCCCTCCTGGCCATCACCATCATGGGAAAGATCCGGGAAGCCTTTGGCGCTGCCCTCCCGTTGCGGACGCTCTTCGATCAACCGACTCCCGGGGCGCTGTTGGGCGCGATCTCTGCCGGACGATCAGTCGGGTCAACGCCCGACGACGGCCCGGCAGCTCCCGCTGGCCAGGCACCTCATGCTGAGCTGGCATCTCATGCCGACCCCGCCCAAGAGACCGGCCCGACGCTCGCTGAGTGGCTGGAAACCGGAACGGCACGCCGCCATGGGAACCCAGCCCTGTCCTTCGCCCAGCAACGCATGTGGTTCCTCAATCAGCTGGATCCAGGCTCCGCCGACTACAACATCTCCCTGGCCGCCCAACTGGAAGTCGACGTGGATGAGCAGGCCCTCTCCGCCGCCGTCGATTCCTTGGTGGCCAGGCACGAGGTCCTGAGGACCAGCTACCCGGCAACTGCCGGCACCCCCCACCAGCTGGTCCACCCGGCCGGAGATGCGGGTGGGCTGCTGCGGATCATCCCGGTGGGCAGCGAGGATGAGCAAGCCTCCATCCTGGAAGCGGAAGCACGCACGGGCTTTGACGTCACCAGCGACCTCCCCCTGCGCGCGGTGCTGCTGCGCCGCGGTGACGGCCCCCGGCCTGCATGGATCCTCCAGCTGGTGATCCACCACATCGCCAGCGATGGTGCGTCCCTGGCACCGCTTGCCCGGGATCTTTCCGAGGCCTACTCGGCTGCTGTGACAGGAACCGGGAACAGCCGCGCCCCGCTCAGCCTCCAGTACGCAGACTTCAGCGCGTGGCAGCAGGAAGTCCTTGGTGCCGCAGGAGTGGCGGACAGCAAGGTCCGGTTCTGGCAGGAAACCCTGGCGGGCATACCCACCGAGCTCACCCTTCCAGCCGATCAGCGCCGCCCCCGTGAGGCCCGGCAGCCCGGAAAACAGCGCACCTTTGAGCTCAGTACCGAAACTTTGAAGGCCCTGAACTCCCTGGCGGCTACCTCCAACGCGAGCCTGTTCATGACGCTCCACGGCGTCCTGGCCGGATTCCTGCAGCGCATGGGGGCCGGCGATGACATCGTGATCGGCTCACCCACGGCAGGGCGCGCGGACCCGGCCCTGGCGGACCTGGTGGGATTCTTCGTCAACACCTTGCCGCTGCGGATCAGCGCCGCCGGTTCTCCCACCGTGCGTGCCATGGTTGACCGTGCCCGCACCAGCGTGCTGGCAGCGTTCGATCATGACGACGTCCCGTTTGAACGGCTGGTGGAGGTACTGAACCCCGCCCGTGAGCTGGGACGGCACCCCCTGTTCCAAACGATGCTGACGGTGGACAGCTCCCCCGCTTCCGTTCCGGAACTGCCCGGTGCAACAGTCACTGCGCTGCCGGACGACGGGTCGGGCGAGGCGAAGTTTGACCTCTCCTTCACCTTCCGTCCCGCCACCGCTGGTCTTTCAGCCACGCTGGAGTACAACGCGGCAATGTTTCAGGACGCCACCATCGAACGGCTGGTCAAAACCTTGGTGCGTTTCGTGGAGCGGGCTGCCGCTGATCCGGAGACCCGTGTGGCGGAGGTGCCCCTGCTTGACCCCGAGGAAGCCGACGCGTTGGCGGGGCTGACAGCGGGACGGGGTTCCGGCGTCGTACATCACCCGGAAGAGTCCGACGGCGTCCTGGCCGCCTTCGCTGCCAGTGTCCAGTCCGCCCCGGACTCCGTAGCGCTGGTCAGCGGGGACAGCAAGGTCACCTTTGCTGAGTTGGCAGACTCCGTGGTGCGTGTGGCGGACGGACTTCACATGGAGGGGGTGGCCGCGGGCGATGTTGTCTCGGTGTTCCTGCCCCGGTCCGCCGGAACCGTCCAGGCGATGCTTGGCGCAGTTGCAGCCGGTGCGGTTTACAACCCGTTCGATACCGAGTACCCGGATGACCGTGTGGTGGCCATCCTGGAGGATGCCGGGCCTGCCGTGGTGGTCAGTTCCGAATCGGAAGCGGACCGCATGGCCGCTTTGCTGTCCACGGTTGCTGCCCGGAACCCTGGCCGTGCTGTTCCGCGCCTGGTGTTGCTGTCCGGACTCCTTGAGACGGCGGGGGCCACGGGTTTCGGCTCGCCCCAGGAACTTCTTGAGCGCCAGCCGGCAGGACGCAATCTCGCCTACGTCATGTTCACCTCGGGATCCACGGGGAGGCCCAAAGGAGTGGAGGTCAGCCACGGCGCGTTGGCAGCTCTGCTGGAATCGCACGGTGAGACCCTCTTTGCGGGACTCGATCCCCACACCACCGGGGCTCAGCAGAAGGTGGCCCACACCACCGGAGTTGGCTTTGATGCATCGTGGGATCCCATCCTGTGGATGGTTGCCGGGCATCAACTGCACATGGTGGGCGAGGACATCCGGCGGGATCCCGCCGCGTTGGCAGGCTACTTTGAAGGGCAACGCATCAGCGTCTGGGAAACAACGCCCGGGTACGCGAGGCATTTGCTGACCGAGCCGGCGTTCACCAGGGTGCTGGACGGAGACGGCTTCAGCCTTGCCTTGGGTGGCGAAGCCTTCGATCCCGCCCTCTGGGACACGCTGTCCACCAAGGACAACGTGACCGCCTGGAACCTTTATGGTCCTACGGAAGCCGCGGTGGATACCGTGCTGGCGCGCGTCAGTGACCACACGGCCCCGGTGCTGGGAGCTGCCACGTCCCGGACCGCGCTGTATGTCCTTGACCCTTTGCTGCAGCCGGCGCTGCCCGGAGTTTCCGGCGAGCTCTACATCGCGGGCAAGCAGCTGGCCAACGGCTACCGGGGCCAGCCGGGACTGACGGCTGAACGCTTTGTGGCCGATCCCTTCAGCGCCGATGGCGGGCGCATGTACCGCACCGGTGACCTGGTGGTGCGGCACGCTGACGGGAGCATCGTCTTCTCCGGACGCAACGACAATCAGCTCAAGATCCGTGGGTTCCGTGTGGAGCCCGGGGAGATCGAGCAGGCCGCCACCACCGCGGTTGACGTCCAGGCCGCCGTGGTCCGGGCAGTGCCCTCCGGGGACAGCGTGCGGTTGGTGGCCTGGGTGGTCCCCACGGCCGGCGTTCCCGTTGATACCAAGGATGGCGCGGCGGACTTCGCTGACGGCGTGCGCGCCCACCTGCGGAACATGGTGCCGGATTACATGGTGCCTGCGGCCGTGGTGGCCATCCAGGAGATCCCCCTGACCCATCACGGCAAGGTGGATTTTGCTGCCCTGCCGGAAGCGGACAGCGCGCCGCGCACGTCCGGCAAGGCTCCGCGGACTCCACGGGAGCAGACGGCGGCCGCCATCTTCGCGGATGTGTTGTCCCTGGACAAGGCAGGAGTGGACGAATCGTTCTTTGAACTGGGCGGGCATTCGTTCCTGGCGCAACCGTTGATTGCCCGGATCAATGCAGCGCTGGGAACATCCCTGCAGGTCCAGGCCTTGTTCCGTGCGCCCACGGTGGAGGGGCTTCTGGCCGAAGCCGATCGGAGCGTGGACGATGGCGCCGCCGCAAGCCTGCGCCAGGTTCTTCCCCTGCGCACCAGCGGCACCAAAGCGCCCCTGTTTGCCGTCCACCCGGCGTCGGGTATCGCGTGGGGCTACGCTTCAATGCTGGGTTCGCTGGATCCGGAGCGGCCCCTGATCGGGTTGCAGATGCCGGGCATGGAACCGGGCGCAACCCACGCCGTCACCGCGATGGACCTCACGGAACTCGCGGACAGTTACATTGCCCGCATCAAATCCGTTCAACCCTCCGGCCCCTACCATCTCCTGGGCTGGTCCTTTGGTGGGCATGTGGTCCACCGCCTGGCTACCCGGCTCCAGGAACGTGGCGATGAGGTTGCGTCACTGGCCATCCTTGACGCGTTCCCCGGAAACCAGGAGAGCAACGATGATGTGGGGGCAGGTGTCGGAATTTGGGCTGCCTTCCTGGAGGCACAGGGCTACGCCCTGGACGAGTCCGACTACGAGGATCTTGGCGCTGCAAAGGCCCAGGAGATCCTCCGTAGGAACCACAACCCGCTGGGTACCGTTCCACTGGACGCCGTGCAGGCCATGGTGGAGAACTTCCCCGTGCTGGCGCGGCTGATCAGGGAACAGGAACCTGCAATTTTCGACGGCGACCTGCTGCTCTTCCGGGCCACCGTGGAGGTTCCTGAGGGCACGCCGCGAGCGGATGCCTGGGAGCCGTACATCACCGGTCGCGTGACCGCCGTGGACGTGCCGGAAAGGCACTCCCGGATGTTAAGTGACGCAGCTCTCCCGGTAATTATGCCCGCCCTGGCCATCCAGCTGGGGGGTTGAGTCCGAACCACTGGAAACGCTCCGGAACCCGGGGCATTGTTTACGCCGGAACAACCCGAAAGGTCAATCCCCGTGACGAACCCGTTTGATGACACCTCAGCAACCTTCTCCGTCCTGGTCAACGAATACCAACAGCACTCCCTGTGGCCTTCCTTCGCGGCCACACCCAAGGGGTGGGTAGCCATGTTTGGCCCGGACAGCCGGGAAGCCTGCCTGGATTACGTGTCTCAAACGTGGACCGACATGGCGCCCCGCAAGGTTGCCGAGCTGGCTGCCAGCCAGTGATCCGCGTAGACAATGTCCGTAAGTCCTACGGCTCGTTCACGGCCCTGGATGGCTTGTCCCTGGACGCCCCCGAAGGCACGGTGCTGGGATTGCTGGGGCCCAACGGCTCCGGCAAAACCACCACCGTCAAGGTGCTCACCACCTTGCTGACCCCGGATTCAGGGGACGCTTGGGTGGCCGGCCACTCGGTCCGCACCGACCCGGAATTGGTCCGCCGCAACCTCGGCCTCTCCGGGCAGTACGCCGCTGTGGATGAGAAGCTCACGGCTTTTGAGAACCTCCACATGGTAGGGCGCCTTTACGGAATGAACCGCCGGAATGCCACGGCACGTGCGCATGAACTGTTGGCAGATTTCCGCCTTACGGACGTGGCCGGCAAACGGGCCGGGGCTTTCTCCGGCGGCATGCGGCGGCGGCTGGACCTTGCCGGCGCGGTAGTGGCCCGGCCCAAAGTCGTGGTGCTGGACGAGCCCACCACGGGTTTGGACCCGCGGGGCAGGCTGGATACCTGGGACGTGGTGGCCGGGCTGGTATCGGGTGGAACTACTGTCCTCCTGACCACCCAGTACCTTGAGGAAGCAGACCGGCTGGCGGACCACATCGCCGTGATCAACCACGGCTCCGTGATTGCGGAAGGCACTGCCAGCCAGCTCAAGGACCGGGCCGGTTCAGAACGGGTGGACGTCACCGTGAAGAATGCGGCCGATCTGCGCAGCGCAACCTCCGTGCTGATGGAGGCAACCGGCGGAGTTGTCATTCCGGAGGTGGACGAGGCCGCGTTGAGTGTGTCCGTTGCTGCTCCCGGCGGCCATGGCGTGCTGGTCCGGGTCCTGGCCGAGCTGGATGCACGGTCCCTTCCCGTGACCGAAGCATCCCTGCGCCGCCCCACCCTGGACGACGTCTTCCTCCAGCTCACCGGAGGCTCAACGCAAACCCCCCACCAGAACAGCGAAGACAAGCAAGGGGTGCCCGCATGAGCGTCATCACTGCCGCTGTCCGGGACAGCTCCGTCATTGCCCACCGCAACCTGCTCAATGTTCTCCGCACTCCCGGCGCCCTGGTCACCGGCGTCGTGCAGCCGGTCATGTTCGTCCTTCTCCTGGGCTTCGTCTTCGGCGGCTCCCTGGGTGGCGACCAGTACCGCAGTTTCCTCATTGGCGGCATCCTCGCCCAGACCCTGACCTTCAACGCGTCCTTCACGGCTGTGTACCTGGCCAAAGATCTCCAACTCGGACTCATTGACCGTTTCCGCTCCCTGCCAATGTCCCGGGTGGCAGTGATCCTGGGACGCACTACCTCGGACCTCTACACCAGCGTCATCTCCATCGCGGTGACTCTGGTGTGCGGAATCGCCGTGGGGTGGCGGATGAACACGGGGGCCCTGCAACTGCTCGCTGCACTGGGCGTCCTGCTGCTCTTCGCCTTCGCGGTGTCCTGGATCGGGGCACTGATTGCCCTCACCGCCCGCAGCGTGGAAGTCGCGCAAAGCGTTGGCCTGGTGTGGCTCTTCCCTGTCACCTTCGTGTCGGGGGCCTTTGTCTCCACCGCGTCCTTGCCGGGTCCACTGCGTGCCATCGCCGAATGGAACCCTGTGACGTCCGTGGCCACGGCCGTGCGTGAGCTCTTCGGAAACGCCGCACCGTCAGGCTTCGTTGCGCCGGGCGGGTGGCCTGCTGACAACGCCCTGCTCTACGCCGTCGCATGCAGCCTTGCCATCATCGCGATCTTCGCGCCCCTGGCGATCATGAAGTACCGGCGCATCAGCAAGCTGTGAACAGCAAGGCAGGGACCCCCAGCGTCGGGTACTTGATCATGCGCTCCGCCGACGTTGAGGCGGCCTGTTCCGGCGCCGGCGGCATGGACCGCTTCCTCACCTCCGAAGAAAAAGACGCACGACGCCGGTACCGCACCTCTGCGGACAGCCGCGACTATGCGGCGTCCCATGTACTGCTTCGCCTGCTCGCCGCACACCGGCTCGGCCTGGATGCCCTCGATTCGCCGGAGCTGGACATCACCCGCCAATGCCCTGGATGCGGCAGTTCAGCCCACGGGCGGACGACGATGCCTGGGATGTCGCTGAGCCTTTCCCGCAGCCATGGCTTGGTCATGGCGGCCGCGGGTCCGGCCACTGCCGCGGTGGGTGTCGACGTGGAACTGGTACCTTCGGCACTTTTCGACGGCTTCGACCACTACGTTCTTTACCCTCGCACGCCGGATGCCATGGATGTGCGGGAAAAGATGGGTCAGTGGGTTGCCAAGGAAGCCATCCTGAAAGCGGCTGGGCTTGGGCTCAGCATCCAGCCGTCCACCGTGGCACTGCTTTCCGACGGCGAGTCGCGCGGGGTTCTTCGGGCGGAGTGTCCGGGCCAGCCTCTGGTGCACGGGCTCAGGGTCCATCCCGTCCCGGCCGCCCCAACCCACCTGGCTGCAGTTTCTGCCAGGACCATCGACCCGCCTAGGTTGATGAATGCCGCCGAAGTGCTGCCTGCCGGCAGTGCCCGGCAGGCTCCATGGAGCTTGCAAATGAGCAAGACACAATGTTGAACACCGACGAAAAGGAGCATCTCATGAAGAAAATCCTCATGGTACTGACCAGCGTTTCCGAGATCGGCGATACCGGAGAAAAGACCGGCTACAACGTGGCCGAGGCAGCACACCCCTGGAAGGTCTTCAAGGATTCCGGGCATTTCGTCGATTTTGCCTCCATCAAGGGGGGCCAGCCGCCCCGTGACGAAGTGGACACGGATGACCCCATCCAGGTTGCGTTCACCGAGGACGAGACCACCCGCGCCGGGCTGTACAACACCGCACGCGTGGACGTTGTGGATCCCGGCCAATACGACGCCGTCTATCTGGTGGGCGGCCACGGCACCATGTGGGACTTCCCGGACAGCGAAGGGCTGCAGAACCTGGTTGCTAGCGTCTACAACGCCGGGGGCCTGGTGGGTGCTGTATGCCACGGACCGGCAGGCTTGCTGAACGTGGAATTGGATAATGGCTTCCGACTGGTGCAGGGCCGCGACGTGACCGCCTTTACCAACGACGAGGAAGCGGCCGCAGGCAAGGACAAGGTCATCCCATTCTTCCTGGCAGACCGATTGGAAGAACAGGGTGCCCGCCACGTTTCCGCCCGTGTCTTCGAGGAAAAAGTGGTCGTGGACGAGCGCGTGGTAACTGGCCAGAACCCGGCCTCCGCCGCGGGAGTTGCCAAGGAGATGGAGAAACTCTTCGCGGAGGTCATCCATCAGGAAAAGGCCGAGGAGCAGCACGAGGCCGAGGCCGTGCGCGCCGAGAAGGACGCCCGCAAGCAGGCAGCGGCAGACGCCGAAAACTGACCTGTTTTTCAGCAGGGTCTAAGGGTCGGGTTGAACCGCGGCAGTCCTCGCAGCCGTTGGCTGATCCCTTCGATGGGGGCAGCCATCGCGGCCTCGGCCGCGGACGTTTCACCGGATACTGTCTCCATGCCGCGACTGATGAAGCACCGTAGACGCGTTCCAGGTCCGGCCGCAGAGTTCGCACATGTTCTGGCATGCTCGTTGAGCTGACTGCCGTGGCGGCCCCCGGGGTCCGGACGGATGTCTGAGGTGCAGACGGCCGCTTGAGGTGGGCCCGAGTCCAGCCAGCTCCGGCCCACCGCTGCTGCTGAAGCTAGGTCACACCCAGCATGGGTCCAAACTTGTGACGGTCCGCCAGCCGGGGATCATCCCTGTCCGGAACAACCAGCACTGGCCCCTTGGCGTGATGCAGGACTCCGTCTGATGTTGACCCCAGCAGCATTCCCGCGAATCCGCCTCGGCCACGTGTTCCCAGAACAACCAGCTCGACGCTGCGGCTGGTTTCCACAAGAACATCGACGGGCGAGCCATCCCGGAGGTCCGTCTCAATGGCCAACGAAGGGAAGTGGCTTCTGAGCCAGGCAACACCGGCGTCAAGCTGGACCCTGATATCGGCGAAAAGGGCATCGCGGTCCAACGGAGCCGGAACCCACGCCAGGGAACCGCTGTACTGCGGAACAGCGCAGATGACGCGCAGTGTGGCTCCCATGCGCTGCGCTTGCTCGGCAGCCTCGAGCACAGCAACGCGTGCTTGTTCGGAGCCGTCAACGCCTACTGCAACCACGTTTTCCACAGTGCGCGGGCCCGTTTTGGCGTGCTCGGCCTTGATGTGTTTGTCCTCGGTGTTCTCACCGAGGCGGTCAGCGCAATAGAGCGGGACCGTCACCGTGGGGCATTTGGCGTGCGCGGGCAGGGCACTACTCACCGAACCCAGGAGGCGCCCGACGAACCCACCGCGACCCCTGCTGCCGAACACCAGCAGCGCGGCCTCCTCGGAAAGGTCCAACAAGACACCAGCGGCATCACCGTTTTCCACGGAAGCATCGACGTCAATGGCATATCCGGAGACTTTGTCCAAGGCTTGACGAACGATCGCATCAGCGCCTTCGCGGATGACAGAATCGTCAACTGTTGCGTAGCCACCGTCCAAGCCGGAGGCCGCGAAAATTGGCACGGAGTATGCCGTGACAATATGCAGCGGAAGCTGGCGGCGCTCCGCCTCCCGTGCGGCCCAAACCAAGGCGCACTGACCGTGCTCTGAACCATCCACCCCGACGACGATGCCACCAGGTTCCACAACCTGGTCCTGGCCGTCCGGTGACTCTTCACTGTGTCTTCCGTGCTGGTCCATGGGGGCCTGCCTCTCCACCTACTGCTTGATGTTCCGGCTATTCTGCCAGAGGATCCCGGCCTGGAACTTCCAGACTGTTTTATTGCCAACGGCCGGGGCAGGAGAAACCCGGAAATTCCTCCTCCCAATGCTCACTATTCTCGGTCAGCAGTGGCGAATCAAGACGACATTTGGCTATGTGCATAACGGTCAGGGCTCGGTTCCCGGCGGTCCCTGGGGTGCTCGCGGCGAAGAGACAAAACGCGCAGGCGGAGAGGCTATCCATGGCCGAAAAAGTTCGGTAGTGTTCGAGTCACCGAATGGCCGGAAAACGTGTCTCACACCACACGCCCCGGTCATTTACTTGCGGCCGCTTGGGGAACTCGGACGCGATCCCACGCGATGCCGAAAGGCACACACGTCAAGGAGGAACCAAGCAGTGTCACTCACGCCTGATTCCGGCACGGAACGCACCACCACCGTGATCATCGGAGCCGGCCTGTCCGGCTTGGCAGTTGCCAGCGAACTCAGCCGCTACGGCGTGGGTTCGATCGTGGTAGACGGGTTCGGCGCGTTATCCACTACTGGACCGTCCGTCCATACAGGCATGCTCAAACGCACCGACGCCGCAGATCCGGCAGCAATGCAGGAACGAAACGAAATCCTTCGCCACCTGAGGAACTACGCTGCCAGTCATCACCTGGACGTTCGCAACACCACTCGCGCTGTCCGCTTGGATTTCCTGGGCTCAGATCCCTCACGGCATATCGGATACGGTGTGGCCGCCAGCATGACAACCACAGGCCTGAGGACCGGGCTCCACGCATCCGGCCCCCACGAATCCCATCCTCGCCAGTGGGCAATCCACACAGCCCAAGGCGTTCTCCTGGCAGACCACGTAGTAGTGACACGCTGCGCCCAAAGCCAGCTACGGCGCATGCTGGCCGAACTTGGCATAGCAGTCGGCCAGAATCTTGCCGCGGCCATGCGGGCCGTAGGAATGCACCTGGTGGGCGTCGGAGACCTCATCACTCCGTCCCCCAAGGAAGTGCTGCGGCAAGCCAAAGCAGTGGGTCAGGCCATCTCCTCCAAGGTTGCCCTGCCGGCGGGTCCCGGCGTCGCCATCGCCTAGGAAGTCCCGCAAGCAAACGCGCTACCACCCCCGCAAGCCGGCCAAGTCCGCCGTCGTACGTCCCGTACTGAACTTTTACGAACAGAACTTAACGCCAAAGGCCGGTGCCTCCGGAGACATAAGTCTTCGAAGGCACCGGCCTTTGAACTGAAGCGTGAGGCTTTATGCGCCAGCGCGTACGTAGGTCAGGGGACCCGTTGCGGTCAACCAGCTGATCGGGTGGATGCCCGTCTGGTTGCCGTTGATGCCACCGCTGATGGCCTGGCCGTTGCCGATGTAGATAGCAACGTGGCCGGACTGGACGATCATGTCACCGGGCTGGGGATCGCTGACGACCTTGCCGTAGTTCATGAACTGCATGGGACCGAGGTCGCCTACCGGGATACCTGCGGAACCAAGGGCCTTTTCGACCATGGCGGTGCAGTCCTGGAAGATACCAATCTGTGCGTAAGCCGAAGCAACCATGGCTGCGTTGACGCCGCCGGCGGCGGGGGCAGCTGCAGGAGCAGCGGCAACCGGTGCGGGTGCGGCAGCAACAGGAGCAGCAACCGCGGCCTGAGCGGCAACGGGAGCTGCAGCAGCAGCCGTGGTGACAGCTGCCTTCTTGGCTACAGGGGCCTCAACAACGGGGGCCGGCTTTTCGATGACCGGAGCTGCTACGGAAGCAACTGCGGGACGCTCGAAATTGACGGTAGCCGTCGACAGGGCGGTAACAACCTTGGTGGGTGCCTCGGAAACGGTCTCAGCAACCGTTGCGGGGCTGGAATCGCGCTGAACCGGGGTCTCAGCTGCGTGAGCAGCAATGGAACCGGTCAAAACGAGGCCAGAGGCTGCTGCGATAACAGCTGCCTGACGACCAGCGCCTGAAGCGTTGCTGGCAACTGCCTTCGAGATGGAGATGAACGGATTAGGACGTACGCTGTCCGCCTTACGACGGCCGCGAAGAATGCGTGAAGACATGAAAGAGCCTCTCCCGATGCCTGCGAGGTTAGCTGTCGGATTCGGATGGGAGTCACCCGGCCACTATCTCCCGCTGTTCAGCGAAAGCATCGTGACTTCACCCCAAGGCACGCTCGAAAGCGACCTAAATTGGGTTCCCCGTCTCTGCCGTAGGTTTGTCTGCGAACGGATTCCGGACTGCGGCAGAGCTAGGCAATCAGGCCGGAAGTGCCCGCTACGTGGAACAGGCACAGGAACTACGGTACGCGATGATTCCCCCGAAGTCACATTTAAGTAACGGGAAGTGGGCTTCTGGCGTGTCGCGGTAACCGATTCGAGATATTCGCAGCTACGTAGAAAACCGCGCTATTCCGCGGGAGTATCGCCCTCTGAGTCGTTGGACGCCGCCAATTTCTTCCGTGCGGTAACGGCGAGATAAATAACGAGACCCACAGCCACAACAGCCAGCCCCACAATGCTCCAAGGGAAAGGTTGGGAGGCGTCGGCGGCTGGCTCATTGTTACCGGCAGTCCCTGGTGCGGCGGTGCCCACTGTTGGTACCGCAGCTGAGGAAGCCGAAGCCGCTGGTGAGGCACCCGCCGTACCACTCGCCGACGTCGAGCCTCCTGCGGCGGCTGTGAACGTGAAGGTGCCCTCAATCGGGTGCGAGTCGGAGCTGACCACGCGCCATACCACTGTGAACTCGCCGGCAGGGGCGCCCTCGCGGAGCTTCTGAACGGCCTGGTTGTCGATGATTTCGACCGGACCGTCCGCCCAGTTCTCGCCGCCAGCCGTCACCGTTACGCCCGAACCGATCGCGAGCGGGCGGTTGTTGAACGTAATGGAGACCGACGCCGGGACTTCCGCAACGCGGGCACCGTTGGCTGGCGCTGTGGACTCGGCGACGTCGTGCGCGGACGCCGGTGCCGCTGCAAACAGCAGGGCGGAAGCAAAAGCAAGAGCAGCGACGACGGCGGCCAGAAGCGGGCGGATGGTACGCATGGGGCGGTTTCTCCTAGTGTTGGCTTCCTTACAGACTAGGCGAATCGTTGGGAGGGCCCGCACCGGACAACATAGGATTTGAGAGCAAACTCCCCCTCGATCCCCGGAGACCTTCATGCTTAAACAAGGTTCTGCAGTCGACCGCTACTTCAAGATCTCCGAACGTGGATCCACATATTCGCGGGAAATCCGTGGCGGCTTCGCGACCTTCTTCGCCATGAGCTACATCGTGGTGCTCAATCCACTGATCCTCTCCGGACCCGATTCGAGTGGCGCGTCGCTGGGTTTCACCGCCGTGGCGGCCACCACGGCGTTCGTTGCCGGCATCCTGACCATCCTCATGGGAGCCTGGGCCAAGCACCCGTTCGCCGTGGCCACAGGCTTGGGCGTCAACGCGTTCGTCGCAGTCACGGTGGCATCGCACCCCGGGCTGACATGGCCGGACATGATGGGACTCGTGGTACTTTCGGGCATCACCATGCTCATCCTGGTGCTGACCGGATTCCGGACTGCAGTGTTCAAGGCGGTGCCCGAAGCCCTCAAAACGGCAATAGTTGTGGGCATTGGCCTCTTCATCGCCCTCATCGGCCTGGTCAACGCCGGCTTCGTCCGGCGCATCCCCGACGCCGCCGGTACCACCGTTCCACTCGGTTTGGGCGTGGACGGCAAGCTCCTTGGCTGGCCCACCCTGGTATTCGCAGTGGGCCTGATCCTCACCATCGCACTGGTGGTCCGGAAGGTCCGCGGAGCCATCCTGATAGGCATCGTTGTGTCCACCGCGCTGGCTGCCATCCTCGAGTTCACTCTCCACATTGGCCCAAGCTTTGACGGCACCAACGTCAACCCCCGCGGCTGGTCCCTGGTGGCCCCCAAACTCAGTGAATGGGGCGCACCGGACCTGTCCCTGATCGGCAAGGCCAACCCGTTCGGCGCCTTTGAGCACCTCGGTTTCATCGGTGCAGCTTTGCTGGCATTCGTGATCCTGCTCAGCATCTTCTTCGACGCCATGGGCACCATGGTGGGCCTGGCCAACGAGGCCGGGACAGTGGATAAGGACGGGAACATTCCCAACGTGGACCGGGTCCTCCAAGTGGACGCGCTCGGAGCGATCGTGGGCGGTGGGGCCTCTGTTTCGTCCAACCAGATCTTTGTGGAGTCCGGTGCCGGTATCGGCGAAGGTGCACGAACCGGGCTCGCCTCGATCGTCACCGGCGCACTCTTCCTGGTTGCCATGTTCTTCACTCCCCTGATCAACCTGGTGCCGTTCGAGGCCGTGGCCCCCGCCCTGGTAGTGGTGGGCTTCATGATGGTCTCCCAGGTGGGCAAGATCGACTGGCAGGACTGGGGCGTCGGAATTCCCGCGTTCCTGACCATCGCGCTCATGCCGTTCACCTACTCGATTGCCAACGGCCTCGGCGCCGGCTTCATCTCCTACGTCCTGATCCGCACCTTCCAGGGCCGCGCCCGCGAAGTCCACCCGCTGATGTGGGCTGTGGCTGCTGCCTTCCTGCTGTTCTTCGGCATCGGAACCGTGGAAGAGCTGCTGGGCGTCAAGTAGCCCAGTCCGGGATTTCAGACACTCCCGGCGCTGGGTCACTGGTTTTTGGGCCCCGCGTCGGGTGTGCTGGAAGCATGGAAACAAGCGCCCCCACCGTTGACGTTAATCCCACGCCGTGGACCGGCCGCTTTGATGGGGACGGCGCCGAGCACCGCCGCTGGTGGCAAGCTGTAGAACCCCACACCATGTCCGGCACCGCAGCAGCCTCGCGCCCCGCCGTCGTGCTTGGTTTCTGCAGCGACGCCGGCGTCCTCCGCAACAAGGGCCGTGTGGGGGCCGCCGCCGCACCAGCCGCCATCCGTGCGGCTCTGGGTCCGCTGGCTTTCCACCTTGACCGCGACGTGTTCGACGCCGGTGATGTGGTTGTGAAGGACGACTCACTGGAGTCGGGCCAAGAGCGAGCCGGGCGCGCCATTTCGGGACTGCTCGACGCCGGAAACCTCACCGTGGTGCTGGGCGGCGGCCACGAGACTGCCTTCGCCAGCTACCTTGGTGTAGCCGGCTCCGAAGCGGTACGCGGCAAACGGCTGGGTGTACTGAACCTGGACGCCCATTTTGACCTGCGCGACGAGCCGACGCCGAGCTCGGGAACGCCGTTCCTGCAGATGGCCAACGCGGAAGCTGCCGCTGGGCGCGAACTGCAGTACGCCGTCGTCGGAATTTCAGAGCCGAACAACACACGAACGCTCTTCGATACGGCCAACCGGCTGGGCGTGAAGTACCTCCTTGATGAGCTCTGCACGCCGGAAGCCGTGGAAGTGTTCGTTGCTGATTTCCTGGCCGGCGTTGATGTGCTGTACCTGACCATCGATTTGGACGTAATGCCGGCGTCGGTGGCGCCCGGAGTGAGTGCGCCCGCTGCTTATGGCGTGCCGCTGCCGGTGATCGGCGCCATCTGCCGGCAGGTTGCTGCGAGCGGAAAGCTGCTCCACGTGGACGTCGCAGAGTTGAATCCGGAGTTCGACATTGACTCCAGGACCGCGAAGGTTGCGGCCCGCTTGGTCAACACCTTGCTTGCCTAGATTTTCCCCGCCCCTTTTCCAGCCTTCCTCTTCCACTTAGCCTGTGGGGAGGGAAGGACGGCAATGAGCGCAACTCCTGTGCAGGACAAGTGGGCTTGGGTAGCCGGGCCGGTGGCTGTGGCCCTGGGACTTGCAGCGCACATGGTGGCTGGCGGCAGCGCCCCGGCCATCCCCGTCCTCGTGGCCTTCGCCGCCATCGGTGCTTTGGCTGCCCAGGTTATTGCCCGTTGGATCCACGGGCCTCTGCTGTTGCTGCTGGCGTCCGGGGTGGCGCAGCAACTCCTTCATTTCGGCTTTGCAGCGTTCGGTGGCTACTTCCCCGGCAACGGCTTACTGGATCACCTGCACGGCGGCCAGGACCTGGCGGACGTGCCCGCCGGGGCAGCCGCCAGCGGGGGCAACGTTCATCTCCTTCTCTACACGCACATGGCTGCTGCCATCCTGACGCTGCTCCTTGCTGCGGGAGTTTCAAAGCTGGCGGCACCGAAACGTGATAGGCCGCTCGGGCGGGCAACCCAAAGTCTTTAATCAACCATCGGGAGGGTGGACCAGGCGGACGCGCCGATCTCGGTTTTCCACTTACCCAGTGAGACTCCCAACGAGCACGCGATTTTGCTTCGTAATGAGCCCTTTACGATGCTTACGGCTTCACGGGCAGCAACCTTTAGCAACGGTTCGTAGCCCTGCGAAAGGCGGGGACACCAACTTTGCCCGGCCCGCGTTCAGGCACCTAGTGTCGTTTGCACGTGGTGTACCCAAGAGGCCAGGGAGCTGCCTGCAAAGCAGCGTACGCGGGTTCGAATCCCGCCACCACGTCCATGGGTTCAAGAGGGCGCCCCCCTTCGCGAGATGTCACCAAGGCGGACTTCAGGCGGAGACCCACGTCACTCGCCTGCCGGTCATCTTACAAATTTTCAGGTCCGGCCACTATGATTGACGGGTCGCCCTCGCATGCGGCACGTAATAGGAGGCCCCCAATGACCCCTGCAATGACTGCAGAACGCGAAATTCGCCTGTCCTTTTCGAAGGCAGACGAGATCCACGACGGACTCGACCGCGCCGTGGATGCCCTGATCGAAAACGCAGCAGCAGACGCTAACTGCGGCATTCTGGTGACGCGCCACGAGCCCGGCACCTACACCGTGGCTCTGGACGAATCCGTTCCCTTCGGTCAGACCCGCGAAGTCCTCGCCGCCTGATACACCCAAAGTATTCTTAGGCAGCGACGCCAAAAACCGGGGCCCGTTCCTTTCCGCTTCTACTACCCGCGGAAGGGAACGAGCCCCGGTTTCTGTTAAACAAGTACCTCGGGCCGAACTGCCGCCTACGCCCGGCGGAGAGTGACGCCGTCGGACTTCATGAACAGTTCCTTACCCTCTTCGGTGACGCCCGGCCCCGAATGCTCAAGCCACACCACGTTGCCGCTGCTGGATACTTCCTCGATCAGACCGGCGGCAATCACGTGGGCGTATTTGACCACTTCCACCCGCTCGCCAACTTTCAGCGTCTTCCAGTCGGTAACCGTAGCCGTGTGAGCGCTTCGCCTGGACAGGACTGCTCCGCGTGCCTTCATTGAACTTCTACCCCTTTGTGGATGTTCTCTGTTGTGTATTGAGTTATTGAACAGTTGACCGTCAAGCCCACGACATCGTTGGCGTGGACGTGACGTACACCATAAGTTCTACTACATTTGCCACGCCCCGGTGATTGCGTTGCGAACAAAGACCGGGACGTGACAAATATGCCCATCAAATGAGCGTTTTATTCGACGTCAGGCCAAAATCCCGACGGCGGATTCGGCGGCCGCACGGACCGCACCGGAGCCAACCAAACGGTCAGCCGCTTCCAGTTCCGGCGACAGGAACCTGTCCGTTCCCGGGCCCTGAACCACTTCGCGGAGCACCTCAAGCACGGCCGTGCCAGCGGGACCCGGGGTGAGTTCGCCGTCGGACATCTGCGTCCGCATGTCGATGGCGCGGGCACTGGTGACAAGCTCGACGGCGAGCACCCGGCGGAGGTTCTCCACGGCCTTGCGCAGCTTCCGGGCAGCGTGCCAGCCCATGGATACGTGGTCTTCCTGCATGGCGGAGCTCGGGATGGAGTCCACGGATGCCGGAACGGCCAGCCGCTTGTTGTCCGAGACGAGGCCGGCCTGCGTGTACTGGGCAATCATCAGGCCGGAGTCCACGCCGGGATCCGCGGCGAGGAACGCCGGGAGACCGTGTGAGCGGGCCGGGTCCAGCATGCGGTCCGTGCGGCGCTCGGCGATGGAGCTGAGGTCCGCGACGGCGATGGCCAGGAAGTCCAGGACGTACGCCACGGGTGCGCCGTGGAAGTTGCCGTTGGAGGTGACGCGGCCGTCCGGGAGGACCACAGGATTGTCGATCGCTGCGGCGAGTTCGCGGGAAGCCACCAGCGCTGCATGGTCCACGGTGTCGCGGACAGCACCAGCAACCTGCGGTGCGCAACGCAGTGAGTAGGCGTCCTGCACCTTGGTGTCGTTGATCCGGTGCGAGGCCACGATGGGCGAGTTGGACAGCACGCGGAGCATGTTATCGGCGCTGGCTGCCTGGCCCGGGTGCGGCCGCAGTGCTGCGTGAAGCTCCGGCAGGAACACCTGGTCTGTACCCAACAGGGCCTCGACGCTGAGCGCGGCGGTGACGTCCGCCGTCGCCAGCAACATGCGGATGTCGGCAATAGCCATCAGCAGCATGCCGAGCATGCCTTCAGTGCCGTTGACGAGGGCCAGGCCTTCCTTCTCGGCGAGGGTGACCGGCTCGATGCCGTGCTGCGCGAGCAGCTCAGCAACCGGCGGCTTGCCAGCGGTTCCGTACAGTTCGCCGTCGGGTCCTGTTGCTTCGCCTTCACCCATGAGGACCAAGGCGCAGTGTGACAGCGGCGCAAGGTCGCCGGAGCAGCCCAGCGAACCGAACTCGCGGACCAGCGGGGTGATGCCGGCGTTGAGCACGTCCACCATGGTCTGCAAGACCACCGGACGAACACCCGTGCGGCCCGATGCCAGGGTCTTGGCGCGGAGGAACATGATGCCGCGGACCACTTCACGTTCAACAGCCGGGCCCATGCCTGCGGCGTGGCTGCGGATCAGCGACTTCTGCAGCTGGGTGCGGAGATCGTTGGGAATGTGGCGGTTTGCCAGGGCGCCGAAGCCGGTGGAGATGCCGTAGGCGGGGACATCGCTGGTGGCCAGATCGTCAATGTGTGCACGGACCTTGGCCACGGTGTCCAGGGCATCCTGGGAGATGGTCACCTTGGCGTTGTGGCGGGCGACGGCGACGACGTCTTCCGGGGTTACGCCGCTGGAGCCGAGGGTGACGGTGAGGGGTTCATGGGTAGTGATAGTCACTTACTTGCCTTCGTTCATAGGAATACGGACGCCGCGTTCGTTGGCGACCTCGACGGCGCGGTCATAACCGGCGTCGACGTGGCGGATGACGCCCATGCCGGGGTCGTTGGTCAGGAGCCGTTCGAGCTTTTCTGCTGCGAGGTCGGTGCCGTCAGCGACGGAGACCTGTCCGGCGTGCAGGGACCGGCCGATGCCGACACCGCCGCCGTGGTGGATCGATACCCAGGTGGCACCGGAGGAGGTGTTGATCAGGGCGTTGAGCAGCGGCCAGTCAGCAATCGCGTCCGAGCCGTCAGCCATGGATTCGGTTTCCCGGTACGGGGAGGCCACGGACCCGGAGTCCAGGTGGTCACGGCCGATCACGATGGGGGCCTTGATCTTGCCCTCTTTCACCAACTGGTTGAACAACAACCCGGCCTTGGCCCGTTCGCCGTATCCGAGCCAGCAAATACGTGCCGGCAGGCCTTCGAACTCCACCCGGTCCGCCGCGGCGTCGAGCCACTTGTGCAGGTGCTTGTTTTCCGGGAACAGTTCCTTGATGGCCTTGTCAGTCACTGCAATGTCCTCCGGATCACCGGACAGGGCAACCCAGCGGAACGGGCCGAGGCCCTCGCAGAACAGCGGACGGATGTAGGCCGGAACGAAGCCGGGGAACTCGAACGCACGCTCGTAACCGCCCTTGCGGGCCTCGTCCCGGATGGAGTTGCCGTAATCGAAAACTTCGGCGCCGGCATCCTGGAACTCCACCATGGCCTGTACGTGGCGGGCCATGGAAGCCTGGGCCTTCTTGGTGAACCCTTCCGGGTCAGCTTCGGCTTCGGTGTGCCACTCGGCTACCGTGATGCCCTCGGGCAGGTAGGAAAGGGGGTCATGCGCGGAGGTCTGGTCGGTGACCACATCAAAAGTGATCTCCCCGGCCTTGTGACGGCGGAGCAGCTCCGGGAACACCTCTGCAGCGTTACCGACGTAGCCAACAGACCAGCCCCGGCGTTCCTCCTTGGCCTTCTGGACCTTCGCGATCGCGGTATCCAGGTCCGTTTCGACCTCGTCCAAGTAGCGCTTGCCGGCGCGGCGACGCAGGCGGGTTTCGTCGACGTCCACAATCAGGCAGGCGCCATCGTTCAGCGTGACGGCCAGCGGCTGCGCGCCGCCCATGCCACCACAACCACCGGTCAGGGTCAGCGTCCCCGCCAACGGACCTTCGTTTGAGCCTTCAGCAGCAGGCGCCGGGTGGCGCCCTTCCGCAGCGAGCTTGTTTCCGACGGCGGCAAAAGTTTCGTACGTGCCCTGCAGGATGCCCTGGGTCCCGATGTAGATCCAGGAGCCAGCGGTCATCTGGCCGTACATCATGAGGCCCTCGGCTTCGAGGCGGCGGAACTCGGGCCACGTTGCCCAATCCCCCACCAGGTTGGAGTTGGCCAGCAGCACACGGGGAGCCCATTCGTGGGTGCGGAACACACCCACCGGCTTGCCCGACTGCACCAGGAGGGTCTCGTCCTTCTCCATGGTTTCCAGGGTCCGGGTGATCGCATCAAACGCGGCCCAGGACCGGACTGCACGGCCAGTTCCGCCATAGACCACAAGATCGTCCGGACGCTCAGCGACCTCAGGATCAAGGTTGTTCATCAGCATCCGCAGCGGAGCTTCGGTCTGCCACGACTTGGCAGTGAGTTCAGTACCCCGGGCGGCCTTGACCGGACGGGCACCAGTGGTGAAATCGGCGGGTGCCATGGTGACTCCTTCGTCTGTGGGAAGTAGGTGGTGGAAAGATCTTCTGCTTCTACTAAAGCCCCTTTATCACGCGGCCGGAACGGCTTTTGGAGTGGCACCGTCCGGGATTACAGACATCTCCAACCTCTCGCATTTACGCCACAATGAGCGCATGCTGGACCCATGGCAACGTACCGGGTAACAACGCTCGTCGCGGCACCGCCTGAGCGGGTTTTCGCAATGTGGACAGACCTGGACCGGTTCAAGGAGTGGATCGGTGGGGTCACCCGGGTGACTGACCGCGTCGGTTCAATGGATGAGGCAGGCAGCCGCTACACGGTGTGGTTCGGCAGGATGAAAAGCCCCACCGAAATCCTCGCAGTAGAACGGCCTTGGCACATCCGCACGCGGTTCGGCAATGCGATCCTCAAGGGCGAGTCTGATGTGCGGTTTGCGGCCGAGGGTGACGGCACCCGTATCCGGCAGGAGTTCGTGACCCGCGGATTCGTCGCCGCCATTTTCGGGCGGCTTTTCGCCATGGGCTCCTACAAGGGCAGCTTCAAAGGCGAACTGGAGACCTTCCGCAAACTCGTGGAGAAGGAATCCACGGGGCGAAGCTAGCGCCGGGTTAGGCTCCAGGCCGCCCGTGGATCCGCACCGATAGTTCGTCCGCCGCTTTCCGAATGCGCGCGGCAAGGACCGGCCATTGCTCAGCGGGCACTTTGTCCTCGAGGAACGTGACGGCGACTGCCGCCGTCGGCCATCCAACATGGTCCGTTACTGCGGCGGCGATGGAGCAGAATCCCGGCGTGATTTCGCCGTTCTCCGTGGCGTAGCCGCGCTGCCGGACCTGGTCCAAGTGCGACGACAACGCCGAATACTTCATGATGGGGAACTCCACCTCATGCCGCGAAGTGAAGGCGGCGGCATTCGGATACAGCGCACGCACCTGCGACTTTGGCAGGGCGGCCAGGATCGCGCGGCCAGACGCCGTGAGGTGGCTTGGCAGGCGGACCCCGACGTCGGTCACCAGGCTGGGGCGGTTCTTGGCGCGTTCCTCCACAATGTAGAGCACGTCACGGCCGTGAAGCACCGCCAAGTGCGCGCTCTCACCGATCACGTCCACCAGGGCGGCGAGCATCGGCCGGCCCAGTCGCGACAAGGGTTCCTGGCGCGAATACGCCGAGCTGAGTTCGAAGGCGCTGATGCCCAGCCCGTAGCGCTGCTCTTCATGCAGGTGAAGGACGAACCCGTTCGCCTCCATGACACCGAGCAAGTGGTACACGCTGGATCGCGGCAGGCCGAGCGCGGTGGCAATGTTCGACGCCGCCATGGGACCGCGGCGCGAAGCCAACAGTTTCAAAATCCGCAGCGTATTTTCGGCCGCCGGGACTTTGGACGTGGCTTTGCCTGGTGCGGTTGGCGTGGTTGTCATGGTTCCTCGCTGCTCGAGCTGCTTGCGGGATTAGTCCGGTGGATGAAGGTACCGCTGTCCGGTATCCCGTACTCAAGCGTGCACCCTCGGAGAGTCAATCACCAGCGTGAATGCATTGATCGGTGTCTGGGATGCCGGACTCCCTTAGCGAGCCCGAATCTCTACCCCTAGGCAACGCGGCCCTTACGCGGAAGCGGCACCCGTACGCCGAAGCAGGAACGTGATGGCTCCGGCCGCAGCCAAGACCAGCGCCACGATGAGGCCAATGGTCCAGCCGCTCATTCCGGCAGACGAAGCGGCCAACGGGCTGGCCGCCTCCTGCACTTGCGAATCAACCGACGCGGCATCATTGTCAGCCGAAGCGGCCGGCGGCACTGAAATGCTGGGCATGGCCGACGGAGTTGCCGCAGGTGTTGCCGCCGCTTCGGCTGGCGTACCGGTTTCGGCGAGCCCGACGGCGGGAGCATAGTCGCGCGGCCAAGGAACGACGATCGGGGCTACTCCGGTTCCGGAGTGTTGCGAAACGTCGACCTGGCCGGCTGCAGCCTGCCCGGCCTGTCCACCAGCAGCGGCCGCGGCAGCTTCCGCCTGACGGGCAGCTTCAGCTTGACGAGCCGCTTCCGCTTCCGCGGCTTTGGCAGCGTCAGCCGCCTTACCGGCGTCGACGGTTGCAGTGTCTGCCAAACCGGCAAGCTCGGCGATCATGGCGTCGATGGAGGCAACGTGGGCAGTGGTTGCCGCGTCTCGATTCGCAGCCGCGGCCTGGCCTGTGGTCATGAAGGCCTCGAGATCTGCACGGCTGCCGTCAAGAGCAACGCTCGCTGCCGCACGAACCTCCGGCGTCGAATCCAACGCATAACTGGTCTGGATGCGATTATCCAGGTTCCGGGCTTGATCAAAACCGTATTCCAGGAAGTAGCGGACGTCTGCGTGACTGACTGATTCGAGCGCTTTCTTGGCGGCCTTCTCCACAAATTCGCCTCCGACTGCCAGAAGCTGGAAAGAGCGTTGTCGATCCGCGGTGAATGCCGACGGCTTAATGGCGTCCAGCTCTATAGCTGCTGCGTGGCCTTCAATGATGAAAGCTTTTACGGAAGTATCTCCACCCGACAGCGCCGTTTCCGCGGCTTCCCGAACTTTGGGTGTCCCCACCAAGGCAAGATCCAAGGTGGCCTGACGGGCTTCGCTGATCAGCGCGTCAAGGTCGGTTCCGGGGGCATCCAGCTTGGTAAGGAGCTCCGGAATTTCACGGGCCGCCTTTGCAAAGGCGGCCTTCGCCGGCTCCTGCGATGCCATTTGAGTTTCGTCCGCGATCCGTCTCGGTGTGGCCTGCGATGAGAGGAGGTCCCTGTCTGTCGCGAGCCGCGATGAGTCTGCCGCCCTTGCCGCAGAGGCGGTGCTCCGGGCTTGTTCGACAGCGGTCTTCGCACGGTCCGCGACCGCAGCGGTGCCGTTGGGGTTCGAAGCAATGTCTGATCTGACCTTTTGAAGGAGCGCGGCAACAGCCGTCGACTCAGCGTCCCGGTCGGCTGCAACGAGCTGCCCGTAGCGAAGGAAATCAGCAACGATTTCCCTGTCGTCCGTCATGACCGCTGCCTTGGCCGCAGCGCGGACACCCACAAAAGGAGAATCAAAGAGCTGGAACGCAGCCTGGCGGTCGTCTATCTCGGCGGCTTCCAGCCAGCCCCCGAGAACGAACTCCTCTATTGCTTGGTCGCCTTTGTCCAAACTGTCGGAGGCCTGCGTTCGGATTACGCCGTTCAGAGTTAGAAACCTGTAGGCAGTGATATCAAGGTCAAGCTGCCACGCTCCGGCCCAACCTGTCGAGAGAAAAGCATCGATGGCCGCCGGGTCGTTTAATGCCAGGATCTTTTGCGCAGATGAGCGAACATGCGCACTCCCCCGCGTCGTGAGCTCGGTGACCAGCTGCTTGCGATCCGCGGCGAGCGTGACATCCTGTCCGGCGTCGAGGAATGCATTAAGCGCATCTGCGCCACCCACCAGCGCGGTCGCAGCAGCGGCACGGGTTGCGGGGCCACCTGTCTTCCACAGCTCAACAACGCCGGCAGTATCAGTAGCCCGCTCCACGAACGGAACGGGGGCCTGCGCGGCGTGGGGCACCTCGAATTCAGGAATGTCATAGGCCTGCGCTGGCGCAGCGAAAAGCAGAGAAGCCCCAGCTACAACGGCCATCAGGGCAGCAGAAACACGGCGCCGGGTAGCGCGGAATGAAGAAAACAAGGGTCCCCCAAGTAACGGATGCGGCGGCAGCACGGAGTTCAATGGGGGCGACGCGGATGCGAGGGATGCCTGACCGGTGACGAGCTGTCCGCGGTCATCATATCCGACTGGGAACTATGACTTTTACCACTGTGAATGTCGACGCCGAAAGTCGACACCACTGACTGTCTGCGATCAAAGACACCAAAGGCCCGTGAGTCCCATCACAAGTCGTCCAAAAGTGATCTGCTGGATAGCGATCCCCTCCCAAAGACGAGAAGGTTTTACTATGCAACAAACCAAGCTGGCTGTGGAGAGCTCTGTCCTCCACGCCGCGGGTACGGCGCTCAGCCGAGGCCTCAACGTCCGTCACATTCGCTTCATGGCGCTCGGATCCGCGATCGGCACCGGCCTTTTCTACGGTTCCGCCTCCGCCATCCAAAAAGCCGGGCCGGCCGTCCTGCTGGCCTACATCATCGGCGGCGCGGCCGTGTTCATGGTGATGCGAGCACTGGGCGAGATGGCCGTCCGACACCCGGTGTCCGGGTCCTTCGGCCAATACGCGTCCAAGTACCTGGGACCGTTCGCAGGTTTTGTGACCGGGTGGACTTACGTGTTCGAGATGGCCATTGTGGCCATCGCCGACGTCACGGCCTTCAGTATCTATATGGGTTTCTGGTTCCCACAGGTGGACAGATGGATTTGGGTACTCGCAATCATCCTGTTCCTGGGCGCCATGAACCTGCTCAGCGTGAAGGTGTTTGGCGAGCTCGAGTTCTGGTTCTCGCTGATCAAGGTGGTGGCGATTATCGCCATGATCGTCGGCGGTGCAGCGATCGTCGTGTTCGGCTTCCAAACGGGCGACGGCGGCGGCGTGGCACCGGGACTCGGGAACCTCGTGAATCACGGCGGGTTGTTCCCGAACGGTTTTGAAGGGCTCCTGGCCGCATTCGCCGTCGTGATGTTTGCCTTTGGCGGGATCGAGACGATCGGTATCACGGCTGGCGAGGCCACGAACCCCAAGAAGGTCATCCCGCAAGCAGTTAATACAGTGCCCGTCCGCGTTTTGTTGTTCTACGTACTGACGTTGGGCGTGCTGATGAGCATCTTCCCGTGGAACGAAATCGGCAGCAGCGGTAGTCCATTCGTGCAGATCTTTGATGGCTTGGGGATCCCGGCCGCACCGCATATCCTCAACGCCGTGGTCATTACCGCAGCGCTCTCGGCGATCAACAGCGACATCTTCGGGGCCGGACGTATCCTCTTCGGGCTGGCCCAGCAGGGTCACGCACCCAAGAGTTTCAGCAAGATCTCCCGGCATGGTGTCCCTTGGATGACCGTGTTAATGATGGGCGGCATCCTGCTGGTGGGCGTCGTGTTGAACGCCGTGATTCCGGAGGACGTGTTCGTGCTCATTGCCTCGATCGCTACCTTTGCCACCGTGTGGGTTTGGGTGATGATCCTGGCTTCGCACGTTGCCATGAAACGGGAGATCAAGCGCAAGGGCTTGCCGGCGTCGGAATTCGGTTCGCCTCTGTGGCCTGTCGCTTCCATTCTCACCATGGCGTTCATGGCCATGGTGATCGTGATCCTGGGCGTCTTCGAGGACACGCGTGTTGCTTTGTACGTTGGTGGCACCTGGCTGGTGTTGCTGTTCGTGGCCTACAAGATGTGGGTCCGCGGTGGCGGGCTCCGCCGGGCCGAGCTGGTGGACGAGACGGCGCAAATGCCAATGGTGAAGGCAACCTAGTTTGCTGGCTGCGCTGTAGTTTGCTGGCTGCGCTGTAGTTCGCTGGCTGCGCTGTAGTTCGCGGGCTGCGTCTAGTTTCTCAGCCGTGTGGACTTGCTTCCCGGCAGAGGTGGCGCTTTGGATTTGTAGCTGTGCCCGGTGGGAGTGCTGACGCGGATCGTGTGCACATCACCGGGCATGCTCTTTGCGGTCCAGCCCGGAGTCTCCTTGGTGTGGTTGCAGGCTTCGCAAAGCCCGGCCCCATTGTTGAGGTGGGTGCTGCCTGCAGAATGCCAGGGAATGATGTGGTCGATGTGCCGGATAGGCGCATCGCAGTACGGAGTACGGCATGTATTGTCCCGAATGTGGATGAAGCGTCTCAATTTTTGGGGGAAGAACCGTGCTTTTGAGTCCATCGTCAGGAGCTCGCCGCTGCTGGGAGCTGTGTAGAGGCGGCGGAGCAGCACTCTAAATTCGCTGCGGTCCGTGGGCTCCAGGTTCCCATGAAGCTGATCCTCATACCCGGATTGTTCATCAACCAGAAGTGCCCTTGCCCATTCAGCGGGTACGATTCCGTAGCCTTCGAGCCGAGCGGGCTCGGGGTCCCCTTGAAAGAGTGTGCGATCGGTCATGACGAGGTTGAGGTTGATCCCCGCAATGCCACCCGACGTGCCCGTTACGCGTTCAGTCAGGGTGTCAGCCATGACTTGGCCACGGGTCCGCGCGTCCCCGCTGGAACGGACGGAATCAGCTGTCCGAGTCAGCGCTGCATAGACGGCCACGCCTTGGGCGACCGGGAGTAGTGCGGTGAGGTACGTCATGGTGTCCGGCGCAGGACGGAGGCTGACCGTACGTTCCGCAGCCGCACGGCTGGCTCGCTGCGACACAGACCGCGGGTCACGACGATATGCGGCGGCTTTTGCAGCGGCGATGATGGCTTTGTCGCCCGTGCCGTCGAAGGTCCCGGCGTCCGGGGCGAGTTCCTCATCCACCGATGCCCGGTCCTCAACGGACAGGCAAGCTGTTTCCTTCACGAGCAGCGTGGCCCGCCACTCGTTCAACTGACCCGACTCCAGTGCTGCCATGGTTCGCGGCATTTCCGTAACTAGCGCTTTGGCGAAGCCAAAGAGCCTGGATCCCTTATTGGGTGATTCCCGCCGCGCCAACGCCACTTGTGCAGCAACGCCCATGCCACGCTCTGCCGCAGGAACCCCGGCCTGGGCCTGCTCGGCCCGCTGCGCCAGATCAAACGCCACTGCAATCCGGGCTTGCCGGGCTGAAATGGCAGACTTCAGGTCTTCAAGATCGCGTAACTCATCGATCAGCGCCGAGCTATCGGCGGTGATCGGAAGTGACCCCAGCTCAAAGACGAGCTCCCGGATGCTCCCTCCGCTGACTGCCACTCCGGACGCAACCGCCACGGAAGGTGCAGGAGCCACGACACCGGCAGAAACTAACGGGGGCGAAGCCACTGTTGCCCGCTGCGATCGCCGAATTCCGTCCATGAAGCCACTCTTCCAGCCACCTTCGCCGGACATCAGACCCAAAGTTGCCTATGTGGAAAACCCAAGAGACAGTTGGTTCCAATGTTCTCGCCGAACATTGGAACCAACCACCAATCGGAGGGTTGTTCTAGAGGGAGGCAGCGGCGGAACGTACGGCCTCGGACAGCGGAGTCGAGGGGCGGCCGATCAGCTTCTGGAGATCACCGCTGGTGACCAGAAGATCGCCGCGCGCAATTCCCAGATCAGAGTCGGCAAGGATTTCGGCGAAGGCGTCCGGCACGCCTACGCCCACCAGGATTTGCTGGTATTCGTGGGCAGGAAGATCGTTGTAGGTCACCTCTCGCCCGGCAGCGGAGGAAATTTCAGAGGCCAACTGGTCCATGGTGAACGCGTGGTCCCCACCGAGTTCGTAGACCTTCCCGGCCTGGTCATCCGCCACCAGGACCGCCGCCGCGGCGTGCGCGTAATCTGCACGCGCGGCTGCGCTGACCTTGCCCTCGCCGGCACTTCCTGCGATGGCACCCTGGGCCAGGGTTCCCGGGAGCTGCTCGGTGTAGTTCTCCAGGTACCAGCCGTTGCGCAGCAGGACGAACGGGATGCCGGAGTCCTTGAGAAGCTCCTCCGTTGCCTGGTGCTCGGCGGCCAGCTTCATGCCCGTGGTGTCCGCGTTGGCAATGCTGGTGTAGGCCAGCAGTTCCACGCCCTCCGCCTTGGCAGCCTCAATAACCGTGCGGTGCTGCGCCACGCGCTGGCCCACTGCACTGCTGGAGATCAGCAGCACCTTGGTGGCGCCCTTCAGTGCCGCGGCGACTGATGCCGGGTTTTCGTAATCCATCTCCTGGACTGTGACGCCACGTTCGGCGAAGTCAGCCAGCTTCTCCACCGAACGCCCGGTGGCCACAATGTCCCCCGCCGGAACGTTGCGCTCCAGGAGCGCCTCTACAACGTGGCGGCCAAGCTGTCCGGTTGCTCCAGTGATAACGATGCTCATGGGTGGTTCCTTTCAACGGAAGTCTTGCTCTGTCATGGTGGACAACGAGCCCTACATCCAGAAACTTCCCAAAAGTTAGTACGCACTTTAAGGTAAGGTACTGACATGAAAGTAAGTGACCTTCCAGCGCGGTTGCCGGCAACCATCGCCGACGGCGTTTTCCCGGCAGGCTGCCCCAGCCGGACAGTCCTGGATCACATCACCAGCAAATGGGGTGTGCTGATCCTGCTTTCCTTATCCGAAGGCGATCAACGCTGGAGCGAACTGCGGCGCCGGGCTGAGGGCATCAGCGAGAAAATGCTCGCCCAAACCCTGAAGACACTGGAGCGGGACGGGCTGGTCCGCCGTGACGCGCAACCAGTCATCCCGCCCCGCGTGGATTACAGCCTCACCGAACGCGGCCGAGAGCTCAGCACGCTCCTCATTCCTCTGGTGACGTGGGCCTTCGACAACGCCGACGCCATCATCGGCGGCCAGAACTAACCCGGCGGCGCCTTTACCGCGCCGACCACCCGCCGTCCATGGTGTAGCTCGCGCCGGTGACCATCCCGGCGTCGTCGGAGGCCATCCAGGCGGCCAACGACGCCACTTCGTCCACCTCCACCAACCGCTTCACGGCGGACTCTGTGAGCATCACCTTGGCCAGGACCTCCGCCTCGGGGATCCCGTGGAGCCGCGCCTGATCGGCGATCTGCTTCTCCACCAGGGGCGTGCGTACATAGCCCGGATTGATGCAGTTGGACGTGACCCCGTGCTCGCCGCCCTCCAAGGCAGTGACCTTGCTGAGGCCCTCGAGCCCATGCTTGGCCGAGACATACGCACTCTTGTAGGCCGAGGCCCGCAACCCGTGGACGGAAGAGATGTTGATGATCCGGCCAAACCCGTTGGCGTACATGTGCGGGAGCGCGGCCCTGATGAGGAGGAACGGGGCCTCCAGCATCAGGGCCAGAATCCGCCGGAACTCCGCGGGTTCGAACTCCTCAATCGGCGCAACTTTCTGGATGCCGGCGTTGTTGACCAGGATGTCGCAGTCGAGGCTCAGCGCGGCCAGTGCGCCCACATCCAACAGGTCCACCGTCCAGGCAGTGCCGCCCAGCTCGTCGGCGAGGGCCGCAGCTCCGGAGGCATCGACGTCGGCCACTACTACTTTCGCCCCGCGGGCGGCGAGCGCACGGGCGCAGGCGGCCCCGATCCCGCTGGCACCGCCGGTCACCAGTGCTTTGCGTCCGTTCAAGGAGTTGTCCATGGAACTAGCCTTTCGAGGTTGCGGAGGCCGGTGTCAGTCCATGCCGGATTGCGTCCGCCTCGTCCACCTCTTGCAGCGCGATGCCCTTGGTTTCCTTGAGCGAAACGACTGCGACGACGGTAATCGCGCAGGCGACCACCAGGTAGATCGCTGTGGGAACCCAGGATCCGGTGTCCTTGAGCCACTGGGTTGCCAGGAGCGGAGCCAGGGAGCCAGCGAATATCGAGGTGACCTGTGATCCCAGGGATACACCGGAGTAGCGCATGCGGGTGGGGAAGAGCTCGGACATGATGGCCGGCTGCCCTGCGTACATGAAGGCGTGCAGGCACAGGCCGATAGTCACGGCGAGCACGATCACCACGGCGTTCTTGGTATCGAACATGGGGAAGGCGAAGAACGGCCAGGTTGCGCCGGTGATGGCACCCACCAGATATACGGGCTTGCGTCCCCACGAGTCCACAAGGCGTCCCACCTGCGGGATGACCAGGAAGTGGATGACGTGGGCGATCAGGAGTGCCAGCAGGAGCGAGGACGTGTCGTACTTGTGCACGCTCTTGAGGTAGACGATCGCGAAGCTCACCACCAGGTAGTACATGATGTTCTCGGCGAAGCGGAGGCCCATAGCTTGCAGGATGCCCTTGGGGTACTTGCGGATGACCTCGCCTACGCCGTAGCTGATGGCCTTGGACTCCTCCACCTGTGCCTTGGCTTCGAGGAAGATCGGGGCTTCAGTGACGTGGGTGCGGATGTAGTAGCCAACGAACACGATCACTGCGGAGAGCCAGAAGGCTACACGCCAGCCCCAGCCGAGGAACGCTTCGCTGCTCAGCGTGGAGGACATGACGAAGAGGACCAGCGTGGCCAGGAGGTTGCCCACCGGCACTGCCGCCTGCGGCCACGACGACCAGAAGCCGCGGGACTTGTTGGGGCTATGCTCAGCCACCAGCAGCACCGCGCCGCCCCATTCGCCGCCGAGGGCAAAGCCCTGGATTATGCGGAGAGCCACCAGCATGGCCGGCGCCCAGTAGCCGATTTCCATGAAGCCGGGGAGGCAGCCCATCAGGAAGGTGGATACACCCACGATCACGATGGTCAGCTGCAGGGTGGGTTTGCGGCCCAGCTTGTCGCCGATCTGGCCGAAGACGATTCCGCCGAGCGGACGGGCCACGAAGCCGACCGCGTAGGTGATGAAGGCCTGAATGATGCCGTCCAACTCGTTGCCGGTGCTCGGGAAGAAGTACTTGCCGAAAACCAGCGTGGCGGCGGTGGCGTACAGGAAGAACTCGTACCACTCCACCACGGTGCCCACCATTGACGCCGCGACGATCTTCTTGAGTCCGGAACCCTCGCCGGCGCCTTTCCCTGCCCTTGATGCGGAGCGCTGCTCTACGCTCATATCCATCTCCTCAGTGTCCTCTTTGACCCTTGTGAACGTGATGTGATCCACAACACGAAATGCTCCACTGAGTATTGCTGCAGATTCTTCCGCACTCAATGACCAAAGTGGCACTGAGTATGTGCAAAATTGCAGATATGAATCCAAACCCCGACGACCTTCTCATCCTCCTGGCCGTCTCACGCTCCGGGAAATTTACGACGGCGGCACAAGCCTTGGGACTGAACCACACCACCGTTTCGCGAAGGATAGCGGCGCTGGAGAAAGCGCTGGGCGGCCGCGTCCTCGCGCGCGCGGCTGGTGGTTGGGAGGTAACGGAGCTGGGAGCCGAAGCTGTGCTGGTCGCGGAACGGATCGAAGCTGCGGTGGGGGCGCTGGGACCCAGCCACCGCGCACCCGACCCCATTACCGGCGTCGTGCGCATGACCGCTACTGATGGCTTCAGCGCCTATATCGCGGCACCAGCGGTGGCGCGGCTTCGACGCGAGCACCCCGGCCTCAGCCTTGAGATCGTCACAGTGACGCGCAGGGCGTTGCAACAACGCTCGGGGCTGGACATCGAAGTAGTGGTGGGGACGCCGCAAGTGCACCGGGCTGAGGCCATCAGACTCGGCGAATACCGGCTGGGGATGTATGCCTCACGCGCTTACCTGGCAGACAACGGGACACCCTCAAGCATTGAAGAGCTGACTCAGCACCAACTGGTCTATTTTGTTGATTCGATGCTGCAAGTGGACGATCTGGATGCGCCCCGCCGGCTGGTCCCCACCATGCGCGACGGCCTGAGTTCAACCAATGTGTTCGTCCATGTTGAGGCTACCCGCGCCGGGGCGGGCGTGGGATTCTTGCCGTGCTTCATGGCTGACCGGCACGCTGATTTGGTGCGGCTCCTGCCCTCGGATTTCGCCGAGCTCCTCCCCTACTGGATGGTCCTCCGCCCGGACTCCATGCGCCGCCCCGCAGTTGCCGCCGTCGTGCAGGCCTTGCGGGAGGAGACGGAGAGCCGGCGGGAGGAGTTGCTGGGGGCTAAATAGCGTGCCCGGGGTGGCGGGCTTGGTGGGCCATCCGACGTTCTCGATGTTAGGCAAGCCTTACTATGTTAAGCATGCCCTCCGGTTCCGCCACTACGTCCTGCCCGCCCGGGCTCAAACAGCGAGCACCTTGGACTGTTTCCCGTCTCTTCACCCTCACCTTGTTCGCCAATCGCCGCTGGAGGCTATTGCTTGTGGGCTGCGCCGGACTTGCCCTGCATCAGATCAGCGAGGCTTTGGTGCCGGCAACTATCGGCGCCGCGGTGGACAACGCCATTGAACCGAACGACGTCGGCGCCCTCCTGAGATGGTTGGGCGCCTTGGCTGTGGTGTTCGTTGTGCTTGCTTTGTCGTGGCGCCTGGGCACGCTGGCCACTGAGCGATCCTTCAATTACGGCTCCCATGACCTCCGGCAACTGGTGGTGGAACGGACACTTCACCACCGCGGCATGGCCGCGCGGCGGGCACCCGGCGAAATTGTGGCCATTGCTTCTTCCGACGCCGACAGGGTGGCCGGGCTGTCCTGGCTGATCAGCGGTGGTCTGGCTGCCGTGGCCGGGGTGATCACCTCGGCCGTTACCCTCCTGTTAATCTCGGTACCCCTGGGCCTTGCCGTTCTCCTGGCAACCCCGGTCGTGCTGCTGGTGATGAACCGGCTCACTAAACCGCTCGAAAACCGCAGCGACATGGAGCAGTCCACGGCTGCTCAGGCCGGCGCCCTTGCCACCGATTTCATCACCGGATCGCGACCCCTCAAGGGCCTTGGTGCCGAGGATGCGGCCATCGCGCGCTACCGTGCCACGAGCCGGGAGTCCCTCACTTCCGCCCTGAAAGCCATTCGCGCCAAGTCCGCTTACACAGGAGCCAGCACAGCCCTGTCCGCAGCTTTCCTGGCCGGTATCGCCTTCTTCGCAGCCTGGTTCGCCGTTCAAGGAACCATCACAGTGGGGGAACTGGTGGCCGTTGTTGGCGTGGCCCAATTCGTTCAAGGACCCATGGCGTCATTGGGTTTCCTCAGCGTGGAACTCGCACGCAAACGCGCTTCGGCCGCACGCATCGCAGTCCTGCTTGAGGAACCAAACGCTGTACCCGCCCGGAACGCGGAAGAACGTACGACGGCGGCAGTTGGCTCAGCGGCAACACTCACCTCGCCGACGGAACCAGCGCCATACGGGGACCCAGCGCCGCTGCTCGAACTCAGCGGCAAGGCAGACAACAGCGTGTTCCCGCCCTTTACTGCGTCAATCGGCGAAATCGTGGGCGTCGTTCTTCCGGACGGTGACCAAGCGCGGAAACTCGTTGACACTCTCGGCTTCCGCACACCGGCTCCCCCGGGTCTGATATCCATCGATGGCCGCGATGCCGCCCATCTTGACCCCCAACACGTTCGTTCACGGGTCTTTGCCGACCGCCACGATGGCGTCCTGTTCCGCGGCAGTGTCCGCGAAAACGTGGCGGTGGCCAGCACGGAACTTGAGGAACGCGCCCTGGTGGCTGCCGCCGTCGAGGACTTCGTCTCGCAACTACCGGAAGGCACGGAAACTGTTCTCACCGGGCACGGCCAGAGTCTCTCCGGAGGCCAGCGGCAGCGACTGGTGCTCGGCCGCTCGCTGCACCAGAAGCAGGCGGTGATTGTCCTGCACGACCCCACTACCGCCGTCGATACCGCTACCGAAGCCGTCATTGCCGATGGCTTGCGCAACTTCCCGGACAAGGCCCTGGTGCTGGTGACCACGAGCCCCACACTGCTGGGCATTTGCCATCGGGTGGTGGTGGGCGGAGCCGATGGGCCACCGGAAACCGGAACGCACCGGGAGCTTCTTGCCACGTCCGCCGGCTACCGTGCAGTGGTGGGCTCATGAGCGCGGAAATCCTGCCCATTGCCACGCCACGTGAGACCCGGAGGGCCATGTGGCGCCTGTTGGCGCAACGCCCGGCCAGGCTCACGCTGACCATTGTGGTGTTGCTGGCGGCGTCCTGTTGCGGATTGGCGGCCCCGGCAATTTTGGGTGTGATGGTCAACATCGCGGCCTCTGGCGGGGACGTCATGCCCCTGCTCTGGCTGGCAATCGGGCTGCTGGTTGCTGGTGGACTCGGCGCCTTGCTGGGCATTCTGGGCCAGAACCTGCTGGCGCGGATCTGCGAGGAAGCCCTCGCCGGACTGCGTGAGGAAGTGTTCTCCGCCGCCGTCCGGAAGCCGCTCGCCCAGCTGGAAAAGGCGGGCATCGGCGACGTCGTGGCCCGCGTGTCCGGCGACGTTGAAGCCGTCAGCGAGGCCATCTCTGGCGTGCTGCCGGCGTTCACCAGCGCTGCCTTCACCATCGCCGTGACGCTGCTGGGCCTGGGCGTGATCGACTGGCGCTTCGCAGTGGCCGTGCTCGTGGCGGCACCCCTGCAGGTCTTCACCCTGCGGTGGTTCCTCAAGCGAACCGCGCCCATCTACCGGACCGTTCGGATCACTGAGGCCAGCCGGACCGAGCAGATCATTGAGACCGTGCACGGTTCGCCATCTGTTGTGGCGCTGGGCCTCGGCTCTCGCCACGCTGATCTGGTGGCGGCCGCCTCCCACGCAAACATCGGCCATTCGCTGCGCGGGGTGGGTTACCTGACCCGTTTCTACAACCGCCTCAACCTGGCCGAACTCATCGGCTTGTCCGCGGTCCTGGTGGTGGGGTTCTGGCTTCACGCCGAGGGAACCGTGACCATCGGCGCTGCGACGGCAGCAGCACTGTACTTCTACCGGCTGTTCGATCCGATCGGGCTGGTTCTTGGGCAGTTCGATGAGCTTCAAAAAGCCGCGGCCGGATTGGGCAGGATGTTTGGGCTCACCATGGCTGCGGGGCCATCCACCGCCCGATCCTCGTCACCGGCCGCTGATGCCGGCATCGTCCTGGACAACGTCACCTTCGCCTACCCTGGCCAGCGGCCCGCTCTCCACGGAGTCTCCCTCACGGTGCAACCCGGGGAGCGAGTGGCCATTGTGGGCACCTCAGGCGCGGGGAAGACCACCCTCGCCAAAGTCATCATGGGCTTGGAACACCCTTACAGCGGGACAGCATGGGTGGGCGGGCTGGACTCCGCCGCTGCTGCCCCGTCAGAGCTCCACGAGCGCATCGCCATGGTCAGCCAGGAGGTGCACGTCTTCTCGGGCACACTCGCCCAGGACCTCAGGCTCGCCAAACCGGACGCGTCCGCCGATGAGCTTGCGCAGGTGCTGGAGGCAGTTGGGGCTACTTGGGTTGAAACGCTCGACGACGGACTGGAGACTTCCGTGGGCGCGGGGGGCCACCAGCTCACTCCCGAGCAGGCGCAGCAGTTGGCCCTTGCACGTTTGATGCTAAAAGACCCACCCTTGGTAGTCCTGGATGAAGCTACAGCTGAGGCCGGAACGGGATCGGCCCACATGTTGGATCAGGCTGCCGAAGCAGCCTTGGCCGGAAGGACCTCAGTGGTGATCGCGCACCGGTTGTCCCAAGCAGCCTCGGCTGACACCGTGGTGGTCATGGAGCAGGGGCGGATGGTCGAGTCGGGTTCCCATCAGGATCTGCTGGCAGTCGGCGGGCGCTACTCCCACCTGTGGGAAGCCTGGAACAGTTCACTCAGCCGAAGCTGAAGGGCCCTCCCCCAGCGTCTCCACCGGAGGGTCGTGCCGCACCGGGATTCCTTGGGCAAAAGCACGGACTTTGGCGTCGTCCCAGATGTGTGCCGGGACCCCGCCACCCAGGAGCCTCCGGGCCAACGTGGGGTCGTCGCCGAACGGCGCGTGGCTGCCGGCCATGATCATGTTGCCGTAGCGTCGCCCCTTGAGCATGGCGGGATCGGCAATGATCATGGTGTGCTCGAACGTGTCCGCGATGGTGGCGGCGTCGGCCCGGGCGTTCTTGAGGTCAGGGGCGTCGCCGGAATTGACCACATACAGTCCATCGGGGGCCAGGACTGAGTTCGCATGAGCAGTGAACTCCCTGGTGGTCAGGGCGCGGGGCGTGAAGGCTCCGGCGAAAACATCCCGGATGATGAGGTCCCGGCTGTCCGGGGTAAGGGACTCTGTGACCTGCCGTGCTTCACCCACGCGGATCCGCAGCATAGGTGCTTTGGGGAGGTCGAACCAGCCACGCACATATTCGGCCAGCTTCCCGTCGAGCTCAACAACCACCTGACGCGCTTCCGGGTAGGCGGCATGGAAGTACCGCGCCATGGAGCAAGCTCCCCCGCCCAGGTGCAGGGCACGCAATTTGGGTTTCTGCTCCCGGGGCCACCGGGATTCCACCAGCGCCGCAATCCAGCGCATGTACTCAAAATCGAGGAACAGCGGGTCCGAGAGGTCAATGTGCGAGCTCATGACGCCGTTGATCTTGAGCAGCCAGCCGTTGGAGTTGTCCTGGTCCTGAAGCAACTCGCAATCGCCGGTATCGATGTAATAGACCCCCGCCACCGGACCGTCAGGCCGGGTGCCTGTGGGCACCTCGACGACTCCCGCCGTCGACCTTTGCGACTTACTGATCCTGCCGCGTTTCGCCACTACTTTCGTCCTGCCTGAGTCATGCTCCAAGCCTAGTGGAGCGCTGCATGACCTCTACCCGTCACAACAAAGTAAGGCTACTTACAGTTTTGCCTGTAAGAGCCATATGATCTCTACATGGAACTCGGAGCATCGGTATGGGCGGAGGTGTTGACCGTGGCGGTCGCTTGGCTGACGGTAGTCTGCCTCCTCCTGGCACGCGTGCCCAAACCACCCAGCCTGCTCGACACGTCACTGGACGGCTCGCCCCTGGACGGCTCGCCCCTGGACATGGATCGACCCGAGGAAACGAAACCGCGCTGAGGCTCCGGGGAGAGGTGGGGCCCCGAGGAGAGGTGAGCCCCCCAGGGAGAGGCTGACGGCCGTTTCGTCAGGCAGACCGGACTGACGTCGGCTCGTAAACCACAACAGAACCCGTCGACGGCGCCAAGCACGTGAGCTGGCTCGGCACGGAGCGGCGGGCCAGCAGGTCCACCGTGATATTCGCCGGGCGGGGCGGCCTGCCGGTGATCTGAACACGCCACAGTTCGCCGTCGCGCACGGTTTCCGTGACCACATAGTGGTGCCGGCCGGCAGGACCGAAACGGGCCAGCACGGCCACAATGGCCGCTTGTTGCACCGGGGAAAGGTCCGTGTACCCGCGCAAATACTCTGCGTGGATGCGATCGGAGAAATGACTCTCAATCGTGGCTACGGACGACTCGGCGTCCAGACCTCCGTAATACACACCGTCCGGAGCCAGCACGGCGTTCGCAGCGAACCTGTCACCGCCAACATGGGAGCACTCCCACACCAGGTCCGGCCAACGCTCGCCCAGCGCACGCCCCACCGGCCGGCCACGCACTGCGCAACAGGGATCATGCCGGCCATGCGCGCAGATCAGGATGACCGGCGGGAGTCCAGGGTCTCCGGGGGATGCCAATGCAGGAACGATCCCCGCGAGGTCCGCATCCTGCTCCCACGATCCCCAGAGCTGCCGATGGGCGCCGGAGCTCTCATAACGCAATACTGCCCAACGTTTTGGACCGTGCCGCGGGCGGGGGCCTGGACGTCGCACTAAGAGGACCCTTGCACCAGCCGTCCGGGCTGCCGTGGAAACGAGGGCTTTGGTTCCGGCCTCAAGATCAAGGCCTTCGAAACCACTGGGCGGCCATCCGGCCCGATGCTCTATGAGGACCCAGACCGTGCCCGGTGACGCCGTGCCTGCCATCGAGTCGCCGCGCACGCGGGCGCTGTTGGCACAGAAGAAACCTGGAGTTGCAGCCACCGGGGACATCACGGCTCACCGTCCCTGTTCATCAATATCAATGTTCATCAATATCAATGCTCAGCGGGGACGAGGACTCCTGCGCGCAACAGCCTTTCCACGAGTTCAACCCCTAGATCCTCTGCCAGGTGCTCTCCTCCGTCCAGCAGGCGTTTCACGGACGGCAAATCGGCCTCGGGGAAGTCGAGCCACCCCACGCGGGTATTCAGCCGCGAGCCCTCGAGCCGGGCTTCCAACGCGTCCCGGAGTCGAATCAGCGACCCTGGCCCGAGGCGCTGAACAGCTGCGAGCTGGGCCACCGGACCAAGCGGGGCCGGACGCCCCTGCCCCCTCCGTGCGCGCTGGAACTGGGAGCTGGTATCAGCCTCAAGCACGGCGGCGGCAAGGCGTTCACGGATAGCAGCGAGTTCCCCCTCGGGTCCATCCACGCCCAGGGGCAAAGATCCGCGCATCTCCGGGTCATCGCACAGCGCAGCAAGCGCGGCCTGCGCGAGCTGTTCGGCCAGCGCATGGCGAGTCCACGTGTGGACTCCCAACGTGAGGTGAATCGAAACTTCGCCCTGTGCCTGAGCCGCATGCAACCAACCACGCGGGAGATAAAGGACATCGCCGGGCTCGAGGACCGTGTCAATGTAAGCGGGGCCTTGAGCAGCCTCGACGACGTCCGAGCGGCGATCGGTCCACGGCTGGCTACGCAACGGGTCCACGTGGACAGGCTCGTGGATAATCCAGCGCTTGGTTCCTTCGATCTGCAGGACGAAAACGTCGTGAACATCGTAGTGGTCGTCGAAACCGCGGTTCTGAGGCGGCGTGATGTAAGCGTTGGCCTGCACAGGATGCCCCAACTCGGTGCTCAACTGAGCGCTGAAGCGTGAAACTGGATCCCACGTTCGATGCAACGCCTGCAGAACAAGGGTGGCTCCGTCAGAAAATTTGCGCCACAGGGCGGTGTCATCAAGCTGGTCCGAGATGGTGGCCCCAACGCCCGCCGGGGACGTGAAAGAGGATTCGGGAAGCGTGGAGCCGCCCTTGGCTACCCGAAGAAAAGGGGTGCGCAGACCGCGACGCGAAATCAGTTCGTCAACGGCGCCGGCAGAAAACACGTCGGAGAAGTCGCTGACACCGCGGCTAAGCAGCGCGGTGCGCCCCCAGACGTTGCCGGCAAACTTTTCGAGGCCGACGTCAATCAGTCGTGTTTCCAGGACCCCGGCGCCCTTCACGGCGCCGGGCCCCGGGAAATCAGTGCTGGTAGAGCTCAAATTCAGCTGCCCTGTTGTTCGGCGCCGCCATCGGCACCGCCGTCAGCGCCGCCGTCGGCACCACCGTCAGCACCGCCGTCGTGAGTGCCGGGGACGCCAGCCGCGCCACCGTCCGCGGGGCCTTCAGCACCGCCATCGGCACCACCGTCAGCACCGCCGTCGTGAGTGCCGGGGACGCCAGCCGCGCCACCGTCCGCGGGGCCTTCAGCACCGCCATCGGCACCGCCGTCGGCACCACCATCAGCACCGCCGTCGTGAGTGCCGGGGACGCCAGCCGCGCCACCATCCGCGGGGCCTTCCTGCTGGTTTGGATCCTGCTCTGGATCAGTCATGCTTCCTCCCGAGAATCGAATGGCGTACTCAGGCTCCGATTTCGGCGCCCGCTTTCAACCCGGGCGATCTTCAGCCGCACCGCCCGTGATCACCATATCCATATGGGTCAGCTGTGGGAACAGCTTGGGCGGATGTGATTCCCGCTAAGACACGACGCCGGGACGCACCATCCGATGTTCCGGCAGGGAGTACCAGGACGGGTCGCAGAGTTGGCGCTTTCCGTCCGGCACAAAACCGTTGCGCCGATAAAAAGCCTGGGCGCGAGGGTTGTCATCCAACACCCACAGGTAAGCAGGTCCGTCGCCGATCAAGGCCTTCACCAACGCCTGCCCCACACCCCGTCCATGAACGCTTTCCAAGGTGTAAAGCATGAACAGCTCCCGTTCGCATGGTCCGTCCTCGTCTTGTCCGGGACCTGCGGCGCCAAGGCCCACCAAGTGGCCGTCGGGGTCATGGGCCAACATCCGGGTGTGGCCCGCAGCGATGAACGCCCGGTACCGTTCGATGCGGTCCGGCAGTGCCGCTTCCTGCTTCTCGAAGAACTCCGGAGGCAGCAAGTGCCCGTAACTCTCCTTCCACGACTGGACGTGCATGTGGGCCATGGCCTCGGCATCGTCAACCGTTGCCGGGCGAATCGTGAAATCCATCGGCTACCGCACCCTGGCTATCGCGAAGCCGTCCCAGCCCTTGCTGCCGACCGTCTGGATGGCCGTGGCATCGAGGCGCGGATCCTGGCCCATCTTTTCCAGCATCGCCACGATGCCCGGCGCGTTATCGGGGTCACGTGCAGGCTCCAGGATGGCCCCGTCCCAGATGACGTTGTCCACCACAATCACCGTGCCTGAGCGCCCCAAGCGGATAGCCCAGTCGAGGTAGTTGGAGTCGTTCTCTTTGTCGGCGTCAATGAAAACGAAGTCGAACGCTTCCTGCCCCGCCAAGGTGGGAAGGGTGTCCAGGGCAGCGCCCACCCGGATATCCACCTTGTGGCCCACACCGGCGGCATCAAGGTTGGCGCGTGCGACGTCCGCGTGCTTTTGGAGGAATTCGCACGTCACTATCCTGCCGTCGTCGGGCAGCCCCTGTGCCATCCACATACTGCTGAACCCTGCCAGGGTCCCGATCTCCAGCACCCGCCTTGCACCGGACATCTGCACGAGCATCCGGAGGAGCTTTCCCGCGTTGGGGGCGACTTCGATTGCCGGCATGCCGGCCTCCACGGCGGATGTCACGGCGCGCTGATGCGCAGGATCAGGACGAACGACGACGTCAGTGAGGTAACGTTCGACGTCAACCCAGCCTGGCTCGGTTACGTGTTCAATCATGGCCCCCAGTCTGGCACTCACCGCACCTTGGGGGAAGGATCTATTCCGTGGCGGAAATAGCCTCTTCGAGCCGTTCAACCTTGCCGGTCAGCTCACCGCTGTAGCCGGGCCGGATGTCTGCCTTGATGACCAGGGAGACGCGGCTGCCGTAGCGGCCAACCGCCTCGGTGGCGCGCTTGACGACGTCGAAAACCTCGTCCCATTCGCCTTCGATTGTGGTGAACATGGAGTCCGTGTGGTTGGGCAAACCTGACTCGCGGACAATCCTGACCGCGGCAGCGACGGCGTCGTGCACGGAAGCGTCAGGGGTTGGTCCCCCGTTGGCGGCGGAAGCGGGCTGGCCCGAAGGGGCGACTGAAAATGCAAGCAACATGAAATCCAGTGTTTCATGTACCGGTTTGTCATATAAGAACGTACTCCCGCGTAACAACGGACCCGAGGCGCTCCATTGCTACCCTGACAATCATGGAACAGCCCTCTGAACGCAAGCCCCTCAGGGCCGACGCCGCACGAAACGTGGACAAAATCATCACCGCCGCCCGGCAGTGCTTCCGGGAACACGGCCCGGAAGTACCGCTTCAGACCATTGCCGCCACCGCTGGAGTTGGCCCCGCAACGCTGTTCCGCAACTTCTCAGACAAAGAGCAACTGGTGCTCGCAGCACTCTCACGTCAATTGCGGCTGCACGTAGACCCGGTAGCCGCTGAAGCAGCGCAAGGTATGGACGCTGCCGAAGGACTCATCAAAGTCATCGACGCCGTGATGCAGGTAGCGAGCGAGGACGCGAACCTTCTTGGCGCCGTTGCCGGCAGACGCGGGCTCCTGATTGGAATCACCCGAGGCATCATCGGTTCCATGGAATTCCTCCTCAAGCGCGGTCAGGACCAAGGCTCCCTGCGGCGCGATATCACCATTGAGGACATGGTCCGGCTCGTCGCCATGCTGATCGGCGCCGTGGACACCATGGAACCGGGATCAGCAGCGTGGAAGCGTCCCGTGGCATTGATTGAAGACGCTATCCGGACCGAGCGGCCGTCCCGGCCCCTTCCGGAACAGTCAGCCATACCCGGCGTGACGCTGACCGAAGTACACTAACCGCGTTCTACCCCCAGCCCAGCAGCCGCAGCAATGCTGCGGCTGCTGCACCTGAAATCACGACGACGAGGAACGGCGCGCGCAGCCACAGCGCGACGGCGGCAGCAACCAAGGCGCCCATGCGGGCATCGAGGACCAGGCCTTGTCCCGACGCCACGGCGTTCACCACGGTCAGGGATGCCAGCAAGCCAATGGTCATGGTGCCGGCGACGTGCATGATCCTCGGGCTCTCCAGTAACTTGGCCGGCACGAAGTAGCCCACCAGCTTGGTCAGATACGCCAGCGCACAGGCAATGAGGATCCACAGCCAGAGGTTCATTTTCCGCCCCCGCGCTGGTGCTTCTCCGCATACGGATCCACGTCCGGTTCCAGACCTTCATCCAAACGTGCGTGGCTGAACCAGCCGATCACTCCGGCCACAACTGCGGCCACCAGAATGGGAACACCCGAAGGAACAAACGGCACGGCCAGGATAGTCGCAAGCGCACAGGCAGCGGCGATCGCCCAGGGTTCGCGTCCCTTCAAGCGTGGCCACAACAGAGCCAGGAACGCCGCAACGGCAGCCCCATCCAAGCCCCACTGTTTGGGATCACCCATGGCGTCACCAGCCAACGCACCAATGGCCGTAAAAATATTCCACAAGATGAATATTCCGATTCCGGCTGTCCAGAACCCGCGTCGTTGCTCGTCGGGATCCGACTGACCGGACGCCGTCGCCGTCGATTCATCTATGGTGATGTGCGCGGAAACGTAACGTTTCCACCCGCTGGGGCGGAGCATGGCGTTGATCTGCATTCCGTAAATGCCGTTGCGAAGACCCAGCAACGCGCTGGCTGTCATGGCCGCAACTCCGGAGCCGCCGCCGGCAACCACGCCAATGAAGGCGAACTGCGAACCGCCGCTGAATAGCAGGAGGCTCAGCACCATCGTCTGCCAGAAATCAAACCCCGACGCCACCGACAGGGCACCGAAAGACACCCCGTAGAGGCCGGTCGCAATGCTCAGGGACAGCGCCACCTTGAAGGCCGGGGAGTCCTTGAGCCTCATAGGAAGAGCACTGCTGCTCATTTCCGCAGGCTCCAGGACCACAGGATGAGCGGAATCTGCAGAGGCAAGCGGAGTGTGTGGATACGCCGTTCGGCGGCCGTGCCCTTCGGACCGTAGGCGCGTCGCAGAGCATCTATATGCCCCGCAAGGAATGCAGTGAACATCGCTGTAGTGGCATCCGCGGCTACCTTACGGGTGCCGGGGATCAGGAGGCCGACGCCGGCAGTCACCTCAAGCAGGCCCGACGTCGCGATCCATTCCTCGCGTGACATTACTGCCAGCGGGCCATTCGGACGACTGCCGGGCTCATCCTTGCGGCACAGGTAATCCGGAACCACCGGGTAATAGAACCTGGGCGTGCGGAAGTGCTTCGCGGCGCTGGCCAGAAGCAATGCGCTCAGAGCGACTGCGGAGGTGGTTCGGGTTGCTTGGGCTGACCAGCGAAAAGACATGAGACCACTCAATCACAGGCGGGGTGGCACCCAAAGCCGGACCCAACTGAGTCGCAGCAGAGCGCGTTTTGACCGCTCAAAACGCGCTCTGCTGCGATCTACTTGGACACCATCAACTGTGCGAGCACCTGGGCCGGCTTGTTGGTGGTGATCTCGTGGATGCCGAGTCCCTGACACAGGGCCACGTCCTTCTCCGAGTCAACGGTCCACACCCGGAAGATGCGGCCGGCCTCCAACCAGCGCTGAACGTTGCGTGCATGCTCCCTGACGTATTCAATGCCAGGGCCCGCAATACCTACCAAGCCCTCATCCAGTACACGCTCCGCATCCTCTTGAGTTGCCCTCATGACGTTGGCAACAGCCCCTCCGGTGAAGAATCCCAGACCAAACTCCTCACGAATTTCCTTCGCCGTGAAATTGTCCACCAACTGGCAGATGTGCTTCCCGGGAACGGTCTCCAGCAGGCGCCCCACCGAGTCCGAGTCGAAGCTCATGAAGGAGATGTGGATGTTTTCCAGCCGTGACTCCTCCGGCGTCCAGCCCTCCTCTTCCAACAGGGCAAGAACACGATCTTCAAGTTTCAGTCCGTAGGGACTCGGGTGTTTGAGTTCAATGGCCAGGCCAATTTCGCGTCCAGCCTCACGCAAAATGTCCAACAGGTCCGGCAACGTGAGGAACTGATCCGACACACCCCCATAAGCCTCAGGGATCCGCGCACCCTTCCATGAGGAGAAGTCCAAGGCGCGGAGCTCCTCAAGAGTGCGCTCCGCAACCGGACCTGTCCCGGTGGACGTGCGGTCCAGGTCTGCGTCGTGGAGCAAGACGAGATGCTGGTCCCGGGTCAGGTGGATGTCGCACTCCACGCCGTCAGCGCCATCGGCAATGGCCTTCAGATAGGCGGCCCGGGTGTGCTCGGCAAACGCAGCACTGGCGCCGCGATGTGCATAGACCTTGGGCCGGCTTGGGGCGAAGTCGTCGCTAGTCATGCAGACACGTTAGCCCACACCGCTGCATGCTCGGGGGCTACGCTGGGCTAATGCAGGTGAACTCTGAACGAATCCCAACCGACGACCTCACCAACCCCAATTCCACCACTGGCGCCGTGCTCCCACGCAGGGCTTCCGGCGTCGTCGCTCCCCCCACAGGAGACATGGAAAAAGCGGCAGCATTGCTCCGCATGAAACGGTTGGCCCTGGCACTACTGATCGCCATGGCGGTGATCTTCACGGTGGCGTTCGCGTTCCAGAAGCAGTACCCGTGGCTGGAATACGTCCGGGCGGCGGCCGAAGGCGGCATGGTGGGCGCCTTGGCCGACTGGTTCGCCGTCACCGCCCTGTTCAAGTACCCCATGGGCCTAAAGATTCCGCACACTGCAATCATTCCCCGCCGAAAGGATCAGATCGGCGAATCCCTCAGCGACTTCGTAGAAAGCAATTTCCTGTCCCAGGAGGTTGTGCAGGACAAGTTGGCGAGCATCGACATCGCACGCAAAGCCGGCACCTGGTTGTCAGCGCCCGGCGGTGCAGAGCGCGTAGCCAAGGAAGGCGGCGCGGTGATCCGTGGCGCCTTCACCGTACTGAATGACGACGATGTACAGGCGGTCATCGAGGGCATGGTCCGCAAGCACCTGCTCACCCCGCCATGGGGACCACCCGTGGGCCGCATGGCCGAACGGATCTTCGCTGACGGCCACCACCACACTTTGGTTGACCTCCTGGTAGACCGTGCGGCCGACTGGGTGGACGCCAACCATGCAACGGTGAACCGGCTCGTCTCGGATCGCTCACCCCTGTGGGTGCCGACGTTCGTGGACGGCCTGGTTGGTGACCGGGTTTACGTGGAACTATCCAAATTTGTTCGCGCTGTGCAGGCGGACCAAAACCACCAAGTACGGCAATCGATCGACGCCTACCTTGCAGACCTGGCCCAGGACCTGCAGCATGATCCCGCCATGATCGAGCGTGCCGAGTCCATCAAGGCACAGATCCTTGGCGACCCCGAGGTCCGCGAACTGGCGTCCCGCACGTGGGGAACGGTAAAGACTGCGCTGCTCAACGCCGTCGACGATCCCCACAGCGAACTGAGCCAGCGCTTCAAGAGTGCCGTCCGCGACTTCGGCACGCGCCTGGTCAACGATGACGAACTGGCCGGCAAAGTGAACACCTGGATTGGCGATGCTGCCGGGTACCTGGTGAATACGTATCGCTCGGACATCGCTGGCGTCATCTCCGATACCGTAGCCCGCTGGGACGCCGAGGAAACATCGCAAAAGATCGAGCTTCAGGTGGGCAAGGATCTCCAATACATCCGCATCAACGGAACCGTGGTGGGCGCCCTGGCCGGCTTGGCGATCTTCACTGTGGCGCATCTGCTGTTTGGCTAAGGCGCTGGAGCTATGAAGTCTGCCTTGGTAGCTTCAACGCATGCCTATCAAACTTGAAAACGTCGGTATTGCGGTTCGGGATCTCGAAGAAACCATCGCCTTCTTCACGGATCTGGGGCTCACAGTCTTGGGCCGGGATACGGTCAGCGGTCAGTGGGCCGACACCGCCGTGGGGTTGGACGGCAACCACGCAAAAATCGCGGTGCTCCAAACCCCGGACGGCACGGGCCAACTTGAGCTCTTCGAATACCTGCACCCTGACGCGATAGAGACAGATCCCACCCTTCCCAACGAGATCGGCATGCATCGCGTGGCTTTCTCGGTTGACGACATCGACCACGCCCTTGAGATAGCCGCCAAGCACGGATGCCACCCGCTGCGCGGTGTGGCGAACTACCAGGACGTCTACAAGCTCACGTATCTTCGCGGCCCCAGCGGGATTCTGGTCATGCTGGCGCAGAAACTCTAAAGGGAGACACGTCCATGCCACGCACCCTGATTGGGAACATGTGCTGTGGCACCCGGACGCGGTTCTGTGGGCGGAGCTGAGCTTTCCCCCTCAGCCCAAAAGATGCACCATTTGTCCAGGCCTGGCTTGGCCGATCAGGTCCAGGTCCTCGTCCCGGACCACTGCGATGACCGGGGACTCGGCAGTACCCGGGTGGCCGGCCAGGGCAACAACAGGAAGGCCCGACGGCGGCAGCAGGACAGAGCCCGATATTCGCGGTTGGGGTTGGCCTGATTCCGTAGCGGCATCCAAAGAAGCAGCAGCACCGTCAAGTGGTCGGCCAGCGAGCCGCGCACCCACCCGATCCGATTTCGGCGAGAGAATCCAGGGTTCACTGGTCAATCGAAGCCACGTACCGGCGTCGAAGTTCGTTGCCTGCGGCCCGCGCGAAATCCTGACCACCACCGGGCGTTCCGGATCCAAAGCACGCCGGGCGGGGTGGTTCACCTCGGGGAAACCATGGGCAAGCGGACGCCCGAACGTCAGAGCCGCACCAGCGCGTAGCGCCTCTTCTTGCGCCACCTCTCCTTGCGCCAAAATTCCGCCTTGGACCCCCACGTAGTAGCGGAGACCAAACAGGGCAGGGCCGAACTCAAGCACCGCTCCGGGAGGGACACGAACCGCTTTGTTCAGGGGAAGTTCCTTGCCGCCGAGGGCCACCATGCCCTCGGCGCCGGTGACCGCCACGGCCGAGCCCGTCACGAACCTCAGCTTCAGCCCACCCAGCAGCACCTCAAGTCCGGCTGCAGCGTCCGGGTTACCCAACAAGGCATTGGCCAGATGCATGGACGCGCGGTCCAGTACCTTCTCCAGGCCCAGAACCAGCGTGCTCGATCCCGGCTCCACCACTACCGCACCCATCGGACCTCCCCAGTCACACGTTTACGGACACGGATTTATGCGAACGCTTCAATCTCAACGCCGGCCTTCTCCAAGCCCTCCCGAACCGCAGCAGCCATGTTCACCGCGCCGGGCGTATCGCCGTGGATGCACAGCGAATCGGCCTGCACTGGCACCACTGTTCCGTCTATGGCCAGCACTTCCTTGCGCGTTGCGAGCCGCACGGCCTGGGCAACGACGGCGTCAGGGTCATGCAGCACGGCACCTTCCTGAGTACGCGGTACCAGCGTCCCGTCCGGGAGATAGGCCCGGTCAACGAATGCTTCGCGGAACACCGGGTGCCCGGATTCCTCAGCGAGGGTAAGCCACGCTGACCCCGGCAAACCCAGGACCGGCAGCCCGGGATCGTAGGCGTGGACGGCCGCCACTACGGCTTCGGCCTGCTCAGCGTCGCGGACGATCCTGTTGTAGAGCGCGCCGTGGGGCTTCACGTAATCCACTGAAGCTCCCACCGCGTGGGCCATGCCGTCCAAGGCGCCCAGTTGGTACAGGACGTCTCCGAACAACTCATCGAAGGTCATGTCCATGGAACGCCGGCCGAAACCAGCCAGGTCCCTGTACCCCACGTGGGCGCCGACGCGGACATCCAGTTCGAATGCTGCACGGCAGCTGTCCAGCATGGTGAGGGGATCCCCGGCGTGGAAGCCGCAGGCCACGTTGGCGCTGCTCACGATGCGGAACATCGAGGCGTCGTCTCCCATGGTCCAGGAGCCAAAGGACTCCCCCAGATCAGCGTTCAGATCCACCGTTACCGCCTTCCAGCGTTGTGTTCAGGGCATTCTTTGGTGCGTTCGGGAGCAGCTCGCCCGGCACGGTATCCGGGAGCGGACCGAATGCTTCCTTGGCTGTGGACACCACGGCCCGGCCCATCATCAGGTTGCCTGCACCACCTACCACGGCGCCCACGCCGAACGGCAGGGCGCGCCCGAGGAACGCGGTACCTTGCCGTTTCAGGAGGTTTTTCAGGAACGCACGCTGGATGGAGTCGCGGATGACGCCGAATCCACTACCTGGAATCTTCTTGGTCAGCGTCCGGCCCCATGCGTTGGTCACTCCTTTGCCACGACCCAGCGACTGGCCGCTCAGGGCACCCAGCATGGACGTGCCCTCTTCTCCCAGCATGATGGCCATGACCATGGTTTGAGCACGGACGGGATCGGTCAGCCGGATCCCGTGCAGCTCCGCCAAGGATGAGGCATAGAGCGCGGTGGTCTCCAGGAAGCCCACGGTTGCGAGCGCGGATAGTCCAAGCGACGCTGCGGTTCCAATACCAGGCACGACGGCGGTAGCTCCCACCGCTGCACCCCCGCCGGAGATGGCAAGCAGGTAGTGGCGTTCCAGTTTGGCGGCAAGCTGAGCCGGTGAGTCATTGGGGTGCCGGCGTTGAAGCCTGCGAAGGTTTGCCAGGACCAGGGGACGCTGGACTTCCACAGCCTTCAGCAGCACATTGTGCACTCCGGGCTTGGTGTTGCCTTCAGCGTCAAAGACTGCGTTGTGGGCTGTTTCCTGGGCGATCTTCACCGCCGGGTTGGGGCGCTTGGGCATCTTCACCTCTCCTTGGCAGTTAGTCGTTTCACGGGGAACTGCTTGCTTCAGCCTATGCCACGCCCTCGCTTTGCGAGACACGGTAAAGGCCGTATGTGGACAGTATTCCGCGGAGAGCGGACCCCCATCGACCATCCTCCGGGCGTAAACTGGGATGCACTCACGGAAGCAGTCCAATCAAGGACAGGGAGTATCCGTTATGAACGCCTCGGACAGGAACGAACATGCCGTCCGGCACCACGCCGACACACCGGCGGAGGGTGAAACTGAAGGCTGGGTTCCGCACGATACCGGTTTGCACAGCCAGGACCCCGCAGAAGGTGCGGACATCGACGACGACGACGCGCCGCCGTCGGGCGCTTCCTAACTGGAGTTTCCTCCCGGACCCGGGTTCGGTAACCGGGGTGCCAGGCACGCCACCAACACACAGGTTTAGGCTAGTGAAATGGCCTCGCTGAGAGCGTTGCGTCCCTTTGCACACCGGGAATTCCGGGTGCTGATTTCCGCGCTGTCCATTTCCATCTTCGGCTCCGGTATGTGGGCGGTGGCGATGGTTTATGAGGTGATACACCTTGGCGGTGGCCCGCTTGAACTGTCCTTGGTGGCCACCGCAGCCAGCATCGGGTTGGTGGGCTTCGTCCTGGCCGGTGGCATCGCGGCGGACCGGTTCCCGCAGCGGCTCCTGATCATCGCGGTGGAGGGCGCCAATCTGGCTGTCATTGCCACCATCACAGCGCTTGCCATGTTCAATGTCATTGAACTGTGGCATCTGGCCGTGGGTGCTTTCGTCATAGGTGTGGGCCAGGCATTCTTCTTCCCCGCGTATTCGGCCATGCTCCCGCGGATCCTGCCCGCCGACGATCTCCTGGCGGCAAATGGCCTGGAAGGAACAGTTCGGCCGGTTTTGCAGCAGGCGGCCGGTCCGGCCATCGCGGGAATCCTGGTGGCAGTGCTGTCCCCGGCCCATGCAGTGGCCGGGGTGGCCGTTTGCCACCTGCTGGCGTTTGGGATGGTGAACCTCCTGAGCCGTCAAGCGCCACTCGCTCCAGGCTGGGGTGACGCTGGACCGGACGCTGCAGCGACTGGCAAGTCCTCACTATTGAAGGACCTTCGGGAGGGATTCAGCTATACCATCCGCACACCGTGGCTTCTGTGGACCTTGATCTGGGCCTGCCTGTCCGTGCTTTTCCTGATTGGCCCCATCGAGGTCCTGCTGCCGTTCGTCGTCCGCGATCAGTTGGGCGGCGATTCGAGGACGTTCGGCTTCCTGCTGGCAGTCATGGGGGTAGGCAGCGCCGCGGCCGCGCTGGCCACGGCAACGGTCCGCCTCCCCCGGCGCTACCTGACGGTGATGGTTGTGACGTGGGGCTTGGGTAGCCTCCCTGTGGCCGCCATAGGATTCATGGACAATTTCTGGGTGCTCGGCGCCGCCATGCTGATCTTCGGTGCCACCGAGGGAGTCGGCATGGTCATTTGGGGGACACTGCTGCAACGGCGGGTGCCACGGCATTTGCTGGGCCGGATTTCGAGCCTGGACTTCTTCGTTTCGCTGGCCTTGATGCCGGTGTCCATGGCGCTGGCCGGGCCCATGGCCGAGGTAATTCCTATCTGGCTCATCTTCTTCGTTGCCGGTTTGGTGTGCCCCATCATGGCCTTCGTGGCGCTCTTCGCAGCACGCATGATGACCGACGAGATTGAGAACCCCTTGTCCTCCAGCACCGCGGATCCGGAATCTGCAGACACCCAGCCGGACTCCGTATAGTTCGCTGCCTCGGGCTCCAATCGGGTTTCGGTTACTTGCCGGGAGCGAGCGTCCCGATAACCTCCCCGCCCTGGCCGAACACAGCCAACTTTCCGTCTTCCTGGATCTTGGCCGTCGCGGCCTGCGAAAGCCAGGTATCGACGCCCTCGCAGGCCATGCGGGTGGACGCGAAACCTCCGAACGAGATGGTCTTGCCGTCCTCTTTCCACGTTCCCATGAGCCTGTTGCAGCCATCTGTTCCGGTGGCACTGCCATCTGAGGTGAGGTCCAGGGAGGGTTGCTTGGAATCGCTGGTGTCACCCCAGACACCGACGAAAGGACTGGTGCCGCTTCCGGCGCAGCCTGCCATCACGATGGCAGCAATGAATGCCAGGGAAACAGCGCGGAGGATGCGGGGCTGGATGTGCGCCATGCGGTCAGTCTAGGTTTGCGCAATCCGGCAGTCTACCGGATCGTGCGGTCGGCCGCGACTCAGACGACCGACCGCACTAGCCCGGTTTACGCAGTGATGGCGCCCCGGGCGGGCCCCAGAACCCGCCACACCCACCACTGCAAACTCCGTCGGTGAACCGCAACGCGGCCGAAAAGGGCAACGGCGCAGTGCGCGATTCAACGACATGGGCACTGGATATGTGCTCTGACCTGCGGAAACGTGATGCAGAATTCGGACTAAAGTTTCAGCTCCAAAGAAACACGCCAAAATTGCCGACACTTTCCGGCTTTTCACAACACTCATCAGCAGTAGGAAAAGTGAGTAAATGACGCCCCGCAGGAGCAAATATGAAACTATCTCAAAGTCCGGCCTTCGTAACCACCCTGTCATTGACGGAACAGTCGGACATCCACCTTCTGTTCATGGCCGGTTTGGTCTTCGTTGCAGGCCTCGCCGGGTTGGGCACTGTTAGCCTGCTCCTGCTGCTTGCACCTTTTGCCACGCTCTTTCTGGGGCGCACCAGGCCCCGCAGGCTTGCCACAGTTTCCACCGCACCTGCCCGCAAGCCCGACGGCGGTGCGCCGCGACCGCCGTCGTCACTTGGCGGCGGCAAGCAAGGGGCCGCTTGCACTGACCACTAGTCGTCAGAGCGCAACTAGTCGTCAAAGCGCAACTGATTGTCAGTACTGCCACTGAGGTTGGCGATGATTTCCGAGGCAACGGCGTGCAGTTTTTGGTTTCGGTGGCTTGACGCCTTGGTCAGCACGCTGAAGGCTTCGTCCTGGTTGCAACGGTTCTGGGCCATGATGACACCACATGCGAGGTCAATGACTGTTCTGGAGGACATCGCCGTCTTGAGGTCGGCGTTGAGCTGCTCCACCGCTTCGATCCTGATGGCCAGACGCAACGTGCTGCCCACTACATCGGCGAAGGCGGTAGCTTCAGCAATCACAGCATCCGTAAAGATGCCCGCTGTGGGTGCAAAGAAGTTGATGACCGCTTGAGATGTCTCGCCCAAGTCCATGGGAACGCCCAACGCACTGCGGACGCCCTCAGCTGCGAGCGCTCTGCTGTAAAGCGGCCATTTTGTGTCTGTGGCGACGTCAGCCAGAAGCACAGGATGCCCGGCGTCGAGGGCTTCCAAACAGGGTCCCTGCTGAAGTTCCTGTTCGATTTTGTCCAGCTGCACGGCCCTCTCGCTGCTGCCGGCAACTGTGGCGGTGCGCTTGCGCCGGCGCAGCGTCAAAGCGCAGTCGATGTTTTCGCCTGCTACCTTGCTCATCGCATCGCGGGCAAAGCCGGTCACCGCGTTCAAAATCCCGTGGATGTCGGAACTACCGACCACCAGCTCGTGCAGGCTTCTGATGTGTTCAGCATTTGCAGTGGGTTCCATGAGCCTAATCGTAGGAACACTTCGGCTTCCCGTCACCCATTGCCCGGGAATCCAAGCAGAAGGTATGGTTCATAAGTAAGGAACCTGATTAATCTACTCCGAGAGCGACCCGCCGCTTGCAACGGGACACCTGCCATGGAAGATCCACGCAAAACAGCGAGAGAGCTCATACGAAACCGGACCATAGATCTCGAAGACCTATGGATCAGGTACTGGGCCGAGGGAGGGAATGCTCCCGTCCTCGAGCTTGACGCCTACGTCTTTGAGATTCAGGAACGGCACCCCTTCGAGCTGCGGATATTGTCCTGGGCACTCGAAGACCTCGGCATCGACGCGCCACTCTGACCGGAAGCACCGTAACAGTCAGCGGACGACGCCGAGGACCTCCCGCCGTCGTCCGCTGATGCGGTGCGAGTTAGCCGGCTTTACCAGCCAGCGCGACCAGCACGCCGGCGGTGGCGAAATACTTATTGCTCCCGAGGTCCCTGACGGTCTTGATACCCAGTTCAGCGAGAAGTTCGCTGTGCTTGTCGGTAAGTCCGGCGAGCGCCGACGGCGGGGCCGCCAGGATTTCGTCAAGGGTGGAGTTCTCGTAGGCTTTATCGAGTGCTTTGCCCAATTCAACAGAAACAGCCAAGGCATTTCCTTTCATCGATACGGAACAATTGCAAACGTGCTGTAGAACATTAGCCCCTTTAGCTAAGCAACCTGCCAATTGAGGCGATGCACCAATTGACGATCCGGGGCCGCATAACGATCAAGATAGCCCACAATGAGGCGCATTTGACCCCCGCGCCCCAAGGGAAATAAATATTCTCTGCCATCACCGGTCGGCGCATCGCTCAGCGTGTCCGCAGATGCGCCGACGCAAGGAAGTAAGTACAGCTAGCGAAGTCCGGCCGAGTGCGCCAAGGCAATCGCCTCTGCCCTGGAACGCACGTCGAGTTTTCGGAAGAGGTTACGGATGTGAAACTTCACCGTGTTTTCGCTGATATGAAGAGCGCCCGCGATGCTCCGGTTCCGCTGCCCAGCGGTGAGCAACTGCAGAACTTCCAGCTCCCTCGGCGCCAGATCCCAGACGGCAACGTCACCAATGGGCGCTGCCGGCGGGTCCAGCGGCAAGACCACGGAGATATCCGCACCCCACCCCTGCATCACGTCAAGGGACATCCGCCCATCAACGGCCTGCACCCGCTGCTGCAACCGGGTGATGCTGGGCGAGTCCGGAGTGAGGGCTCCAAGGCCGTCGTCGCGCACGTTGATCAGCAGGTTCTCACCGTCGCAGTCCCACTGCGCACGGACGCGCCGGACATCCGGCTGCTCCGCGATGGCCAACACAAGGCCGCGAACGACGGCGCGGGCAGCATGGGCTACTTCGCCAGGCAGAGCACGCCCGTTGGCGGGCGGCTCGATGAACTGAATGTCGATATTGCTGAAGTGCATCAAGGGCCGAAGATCCTCGCGAAGCCGCTCGAACGCAGTCACCACCGGCTCTTCCACAAGATCGCTGGTCCGGTCGCTAACCGTCCGCAGGTCCACCAAAGCCTTGACCGCGAGGTCCGTCACTGAGGTTCGGGCCGCGGCGTCGTCCATGGAGGTCGACCGCAGGGCCGCCAGCAGGGTTTCCAGAGTGGTGGAGTGCTGGTCGATCAGCTCGGCCGTCACACGGATCCGCTCAGCGGATGCCGCCCGCGATTCCAAAAGGTACGACGGCGGCGCGTCGGTTACTTTTTCCTGGATGCGTCGGGCGGTGAGTCGCCAAAGATAGCTGAGCAGACGAAGTGCCTCCTCTTCCTTTTGCGGTCCTTCAACCGGCGAAGGGTCGGTCAGGACCAGGAGCGCCTGACTGGGCCCATAGCCCAAGGCGAGAATTTCCCGTTCCTCACCGGCGATGAGCGCGGAAGTGCGCCATGGGACCTCGCCGGGCATCGCCGACCTCAGCCGGTCCAGTTCGGCGATGGATACGCGGCTGACCACGCCTTCATCACCCGCCTTCTTCTGGGGCCGCCCAGTGCAGTCCTCGGTAAAGATCACCAGGGCACTGCTGGCGAGGAACGGGAGTGTGGCGGTGCGGAGGGCTTCGGCGATGCGGTTCAGCGGCGCGGCTGCCAGATCGCTAATGGAGTGGAGGAGTGCCCAGTTCTGCATCCGGCCAGCATACGTGCCCAGCCCCGGCAGAAACTACCCAAAGGGGTGGGAAGAGCCATCCCAAATCAGCGTTACGCCCACCCGGTTACTGCACCAAGCTGGAAGGGAAGCAGAACCACGGCAAGTAAAGGAGAGAGTGTGGACGCCGTAGTAGACAAGCCCTCCCTGAGCGCTACACCAGCCCAGGTCGCCCTCAACCTGTCCCTGATCCAGGACGAAATAGTGAGCACCACCAATGCAATCGACGCCCACCAGCTGGCGGCCCTGGCGGGCAGGATCCGCAGGGCGGAGCGGATCTTCCTTGCCGGCGCCGGCCGCAGCGGGTTGGTTCTCCGCATGGCGGCCATGCGCCTCATGCACCTGGGCTTGACGGTCCATGTTGCCGGGGACACCACCACACCTGCCATCACCTCCGGCGACCTCCTTGTGGTGGCCTCCGGCTCAGGGACCACCTCAGGCGTGGTCAAGGCAGCCGAAACAGCCATCGCCGCCGGCGCGGACGTGGCTGCTCTGACCACCAACCCGGGATCACCTTTGGCCGGCATGGCCGATGCATTGGTGATCATTCCCGCAGTGCAAAAGACCGATCACGGCTCCGGCCTTTCCCGCCAATACTCCGGCAGCCTGTTTGAGCAATCCCTCTTCCTGGCAACCGAAGCAGTGTTCCAAACCCTGTGGGAGAACACCGAAGAGCCCGCCGAGCAACTCTGGCTGCGCCACGCCAACCTCGAATAGCTCGCGCCAAAACCCGCTTCGCCCCAACACTCACCATCCGTTCCAAACGAAACCCTCCGAAAGAAAGAAGAACCCATGAAACTGCAGGTAGCACTGGACCTCCTCACCGTCGAGGACGCCCTTGACCTGGCCGGCAAGGTGGCCGAGCACGTGGACATCATCGAGCTCGGGACGCCGCTCATCAAGGCTGCCGGTTTGACCGCCGTCACCGCCATCAAGGATGCCCACCCCACCAAGATCGTCTTCGCCGACATGAAGACCATGGACGCCGGCGAGCTCGAAGCGGATATAGCGTTCAAGGCTGGAGCGGACCTCGTTTCGGTCCTGGGCACCGCTGACGACTCCACCATTGCCGGCGCGGTGAAGGCCGCCAAGGCGCACAACAAGGGCATCGTAGTAGACCTGATCGGCGTGGCGGACAAGGTGTCCCGGGCCAAGGAAGTTCGCGCGCTGGGCGCCAAGTTCGTCGAGTTCCATGCAGGCCTGGATGAGCAGGCACAGCCCGGTTACAACCTGCGCACCCTGCTCAACGCGGGCGAGGAAGCACGCGTCCCGTTCTCCGTGGCCGGCGGGGTGAATGCTGGGACCATCGCAGCAGTGCAACTGGCGGGCGCCGACGTCGCCGTCGCCGGCAGTGCCATCTACAGTGCCGCAGATCCCGAGCTGGCCGCGAAGGAACTGAAGGCAGCCATCAACTGATCCAGCCCTCAACTAAAACCGTCGACCTGCCCATCCGGGCAGGTCGACGGTTCTGTTGGCGCCGCACCGTCGTCGTACGTTGGTGAAGTACGACGACGGCAGGCGGCTTTCTGTTGAAAACGAAACCCTTAGAGGTTTTCCACCAGGGAGACGTCGCGGACTGCGCCCTTGTCTGCGGACAGCGCCATGGCGGCGTAGGCGCGCAGTGCGGGAGACACGTGGCGTTCGCGGTCCTTGGGCTTGTAGCCGCCGTTGACCAGGAGCTTTTCGCGGCGTTCGGCGAGGATCTCGTCGGAGACCTGCAACTGGAGGGCGCGCTGGGTGATGTCGATGCTGATGATGTCGCCGTTCTCCACCAGGGCGATGGTGCCGCCGGAGGCAGCTTCCGGGGAGATGTGCCCGATCGACAGGCCGGAGGTGCCGCCGGAGAAGCGGCCGTCCGTGATGAGGGCGCACTTCTTGCCCAGGCCGCGGCCCTTGAGGAACGAGGTTGGGTAGAGCATTTCCTGCATACCGGGTCCACCTCTAGGTCCTTCGTAGCGGATCACCACCACGTCGCCTTCCTTGATGGTCTTGTTCAGGATCTTCTCCACGGCTTCGTCCTGTGACTCGCACACCACTGCGGGGCCTTCGAAGATCCAGATGGACTCGTCCACACCGGCAGTCTTCACCACGGCGCCGTCCGCTGCGACGTTGCCGCGCAGCACAGCCAAACCACCGTCCTTGGAGAACGCGTGCTCCACCGACCGGATGCAGCCATCTTCAGCGTCCGTGTCCAGGGAGGTCCATACGTTTGACTGCGAGAAAGCTGTGGAGGACCGGACACCACCGGGAGCGGCGTGCCACAGCGCTTTGGCTTCTTCCGTTGCCTTGCCGCCGCGGACATCCCAATCATCCAGCCAGCCGTCAAGGTCGTTGGAGTGCACCGAGTGGACGTTCTTGTGCAGGAGGCCACCACGATTCAGCTCACCCAGCAGCGCCGGGATGCCGCCGGCACGGTGCACGTCTTCCATGTAATAGGTCTTGTTGCCGGCAACGTTCGGAGCCACCTTGGCCAGGCAGGGAACCTGACGGGACTTGGCGTCCATTTCGGCCAGGCCGTAGTCCACGCCTGCTTCCTGGGCCGCAGCCAGCAAGTGCAGGATGGTGTTGGTGGAGCCGCCCATGGAGATGTCCAAGGCCATGGCGTTGTCGAAAGCCTCGGCAGTGGCGATTGCGCGCGGCAATACGGAGTCGTCGTCGCCGTCGTAATAGCGCTTCACCAGCTCAACAATCGTGGAACCGGCCTTCTCGTACAGCGCTTTGCGGGCGGTGTGGGTGGCCAGCACGGAACCGTTGCCCGGCAGGGCCAGCCCGATCGCTTCGGCCAGGCAGTTCATGGAGTTGGCGGTGAACATGCCTGAGCAGGAGCCACAGGTGGGGCAGGCGTTCTCTTCGATCAGGTTGATGTCTTCATCGGAGATGGACTCGTCCACGGCGTCGGCAATCGCGTTCACCAGGTCAAGGGAGCGCACGGATCCGTCGGTCAGGGTCACGCGGCCGGCCTCCATGGGCCCCCCGGAAACAAACACCACGGGGATGTTCAGGCGCAGGGCGGCCATGAGCATGCCCGGGGTGATCTTGTCGCAGTTGGAGATGCAGACCAAGGCATCAGCGCAGTGTGCGTTGACCATGTACTCAACGGAGTCGGCAATCAGGTCACGGGACGGCAGCGAGTAGAGCATTCCGGAGTGGCCCATGGCGATGCCGTCGTCCACGGCGATCGTGTTGAACTCGCGCGGCACGGCGCCTGCGGCGAGGATCGCGTCGGAGACGATCCGGCCCACTGGAGCGAGGTGGGTGTGGCCGGGGACAAACTCGGTGAAGGAGTTGGCGACGGCAATGATCGGCTTGCCGATGTCCGTGTTGGCAACGCCGGAGGCACGCAACAGCGCGCGGGCTCCGGCCATGTTGCGGCCGTGGGTGACAGTTCTTGAGCGTAGTGCAGGCATGAATACCATCCTGCTGTCGTTCGTCACAGGGCGGAAGACGGTGCTGCTACTAGTACTGGTAGTACCAGAGTAATAGTGTTGAGCCCGTGAAAGATGAGAGACGCAAAGAACTGGGACTGTTCCTCAGGACGCGCCGGACCCAGGCCCTGCGTTCCGATTACGGGTTGCCCCCGGTGGGCAGGTCCCGGGAACGCGGTCTCCGACGGGAAGAGATCGCCTTCCTCTCCGGGGTCAGCGTCACGTGGTACACCTGGCTGGAGCAGGGCCGGGACATCAGCCCGTCGCGGCAGGTCCTGGAATCCATAGCCCGCGCACTGCACCTCTCGGACACCGGCCTAAGCTACGTGCTGTCCCTGGGTGGCTACTCCTCTGCCCTGCCCAAAGGGCCCGTGGCGGCCGATGCCCCCGCCCATGTGCAACGGCTTCTGGACGCGCTGGACCCCAACCCGTCCTATGCGTTGTCCCCGGACTGGGGCGTGGCCGGGTGGAACCGCGCCTATGAGGCGCTGTACCCGAATATAGGAACGTTCGACGCCGCGGACAGGAACCTGTTGTGGTTGGTGTTCACTGACCCCTATGTCCGGGACCTGCTCCCGGACTGGGACGTCACCAGCAAAAGGTTCCTTGCGGAGTTCCGGGCAGAAACCGGGCAGCGGCTGGGAGACCCGGACGTGGCCTACCAAGTGGAGCGGCTCAAGGAAGCCAGCCCGGAGTTCCAGGAAAGTTGGGACCGCTACGACATCCTGGGCTTTGAGTCCCGCGAACGGCAGTTTCACCATCCCGCCGTCGGAGTGCTGCAGATGGAGCACCACCAGGTCTCGCCTTCGGACAGGCCGGACCTGCACATAGTGGTCTACACCCCGGCGCCGGGGAGCGACGCCGGGGAACAGATGCAGCGGTTGATGGGGATTTTCGATACAGATATCGCCCGGAAGACGCGCTCTTAGGGGCATTAACTGTACTAAAACCCGATGATTCGGCGCACTATGGGGAGATGAACGCCCAATATACGGATGGCTCGGGGCAGGCCGGTTCCGGAAGTTTCCGGACCGGCCAGCACCCGTGGAGCCGTTATGTGGCTTTGGGCGATTCGTTCACGGAAGGTTTGGGGGATCCCGAACCGCGGAGCCCCGGCGGCCTCCGAGGCTGGGCGGACCGGGTTGCCGAGGAATTGAGCACTGGTCATGAGGATTTCGCCTACGCCAACCTGGCCATCAGCGGAAAGCTGCTCCACCAAATACTCGACGAGCAGGTGGGCCCGGCAATCGAGCTGCGCCCTGATCTGATCACCCTCAACGCCGGCGGAAACGACATCCTCTTCCACAGGAGCGATCCGGACAAGCTCGCCCTCGAGCTGGACGCGGGTGTTGAGCGGCTGGCAGCTACCGGCGCAACCATCCTGCTCTTTGCCGGGCCGGACTTTGGCGCTACCCCTGTGCTGGGGCTCGCCCGCGGCAAAGTGGCCATTTTCAACGAGAACATCAGGGTCGTTGCGGCACGGCATGATGCCCTGATCGCCGACCTCTGGGCATTACGCCAACTCACGGACCCCCGCATGTGGAATGCGGACCGGCTACATTTTTCCCCGCTGGGTCAACACACCATTGCCATCATGGTGCTCGATTCACTCAACGTCCCGCATTCCCTGGAACCGCTGACGCCCAAGGCCCTGCCTGAGCGGAACTGGCGTGAGGCGCGCGCGGGCGACATGATCTGGGCGCGGGAGCACCTGTTTCCGTGGGTGGTGCGCCGCTTGACGCAGCGAAAGGCCGACGACGGGCGGCACGCAAAGCGGCCGGAGCCAGGCCCCGTATTCGGAGCAAGCATGCCTCCAGGAGCATATATAGGCCGGGACCCGGGGACCATTCCTCAGCAGTCATGACATCAGGGGAATATTCCGCGGCATAACGGTGCACGGCTATGGAGTCCGTCACCCTTTGCCGCGCCTGTGGTGGTGTTGGCTGGATCGACGCTAAAATTTCACTTGCCGCAAGTACAAGCTCTTCGGCTTCAATCCGCGTTTCATTTCTTGGAAGCGCCATACCGTGAGTGGGGGAACCGACCAGTCATGACGGCAGGCAGTACCCCCAGTCCACATCCAGAGACCTCAGCAGCAGCAAGCCCGTCTACCTCCACTGCTACCAAGTCCCCGAAACCAACAACACCAGCAACAAAGCCCGTTGCGTATCCCGCTATTTTGCAAGGGTTCCTTGGCTCCTTGTTCATGTTTGCCGGTTCTATTGGCATCGGCTGGATCGCCAATGGCTCCCCCATGATCCGCCATCCCATAGTCATTGCCCTGCGCACTGAGGGCTGGGGCGTCACGGTCTCCGCTGTCCTCTTGACCGTGGGTGCCATGTTGCTGGTGCGTTCCTGGCTGCGTTTGGGCCAACGGATGGGCAGCTGGGAGGGGAACTCCCTCAAACCGATTGTCGCTGCGATCGGAGCCTGGTCTCTTCCCCTGCTGTTCGCTGTGCCCGTCTATTCGCGTGACGTTTACGCGTACATAGGCCAAGGCCGGCTGATGATGGAGGGCCAGGACCCTTACGACGTCGGCATCTCGGCTTTGAACAACTGGTTCGCCTTGGGCGCGGACCCGGCGTGGGCGGAAGCCCGTACTCCGTACGGCCCCTACTTCTTGTGGATGGCCCACGCCGTGGTTGCCATCACGGGCGCCCAGCCGGACGTATCAGTCCTGCTGTTCCGGCTACTTGCCGCAGGCGGGGTGCTGTTGTGCGTCATTTATGTGCCCAAGCTCGCGGAGCTCCATGGGATCAACGGTGCACGTGCGCTGTGGATCGCGGTGGCCAACCCGTTGTTCCTCATCAGTTTCGTGGCCAGTGCCCATAACGACGCCATCATGGTGGGCTTCGCTGTAGCGGGGACTTACTTCGCGGCAACCAAGCGGCCACTCCTGGGCATCCTGCTGGTGACACTTTCCATCGGAATCAAACCCGCCACCGTCTTGTTGCTCCCCTTCATCGGGCTCATGTGGGCAGGTGCCGGTGCGTCCTGGCCGCGCAAGTTTGGAATCTGGGCAGCAACGGCCAGCATTAGCTTCGCCATCCTGGTGATCAGCGGCATCCCCTACGGCCTTGGCCTGGGCTGGGCGTGGGCCATCACGGACCCCACCCCCGGCTTTACGGGCTACTCGCCGTCCGGCTTCATAGGCCAGCAGATCGAGTTCCTCGGCAATGCCCTGGGGCTTCCCGGCAATGCCATGGCGGACATTCTGCGAGCCGCCATGAAGTGGGGCGCTGTGGCCTTGGTGCTGGTGCTGATGTTCCGCGGGGACCATTCCAGGGTGGTTCGGAGAATGGCGCTTGCCTTCGCGGCGATCGTGCTGCTCTCCCCCATCATCCAGCCGTGGTACATCCTGTGGTTCGTCCCGTTCCTGGCTGTGACGGGGATCAGGGATGACTGGCAGATGCGGTGCCTCTACGTGGGGGTGACGTTCTTTGTGGTGTTCGGAGCGCAGGATCAGTTGTCGGTATGGTCCTTTGTGGAGGTCTCCGTGGACCTGTCCTCGCTGGCATTCGCCATTGCGCTGCTGTTCGCGTTCTACCTGGTGTTCCTGGACATCCATACCCGCAGGCTGCTGGTTCAAGGCAAGTTATCGCGCTGGGTGGGGCAGACTGACCGTCGCCTGCTCCACCGCCCTCCGACTATCCGCTAGAGCGCTTTCGGGACCACCGGGGCGTCGTCGTGCTTTACTCGCCGCCCGAGTTCCACTGTCCGCTGCACCGACCACCACAGCAGTACCACCAGCAGGACGTTCCGGGTGGTCAGCACCGCAGCCATGACCGGGTGGGCGTGAATGAGCGGGGTGTAGAACAGCGGATAAATCACGAACGTGGTCATGGCAATGGCCATCAGCAAGGCCGCCGGCACCTTCCAACGGTTCCAGTCGTGCGTCAACCCGGCAATGATCACAGGGGCCAGCCAGATGATGAACTGCGGCGAGCCCACCTTGTTGAACACGATGAACGCGGTAGTCATCATCAAGGCGCCCTCGAGGAACAGTTCCTCGCGCTCCGCTCCCCGCCTCAAGGCACGGATGAGAAGGATGGCGGCCGCGATAGCGGCAACTATCAGCAATGGCTGCATCAGGAACGCAGCAACCTCGGCACCGGGCCCGTAAACCTCCGTGGAGTTGATGGCCGTATTGTCCGCCATTTTGGATCCGGCAATGTTGAAGACACTGAGCCACACCCAGGGCGTGGAGAAAGTAGCTTCCAGTTGCATGCCGCGCTCACCCTGGTTGATCAAGAAGTCCAGGATGTGGCTGAAGCCACCGGCGAGGTACGTTCCAAGGCCTACGACGACGGTGACGCCCACCCCGGCAGCGACCATCTGCAGCCGGTTCTTCGAAGCAATGATCATGGGTGCCAGCACCGCTGCCGGCCACACTTTGATCCACGTCGCGATGCTCAGCAGGACGGACGCAACAACGGGCCTTTGGGCTGCGCAGATCAACGCGATCAGCACGATGGGGGCTGTGATGCCCTCAACCCGGGCAAAGCTGAGATACCCCATGAACACGGTGAAGAACAGCCACCACCATGCGGGCGCGATCCCGGTAACACGCCGTGGGCCGCGCGTCAGGTACCAGAGGCCCAGGGCGTTGAGGGCAGTGATCCCCAGGGTCCACATCAACAAGTAGAGATCCGGACCGGCAATGCCTGCCAGGAAGATGGGAATCTGGGCAAGTACGGGGTAGACCCACGGACTGATTTTCCCGCTGAGGTTCTCCGGGTTGTAACCATCCATCGCCCACTGACGGTACTGCTCAGTGTCGCTGAAGGTGTTGCCGTTGAGGAAGAAGGACGCCATCCAGCACAGGAAGTAAAAGTGGACCACGGCGAATCCCCACCACACGCTGGAGGGGCGGGCGAACCACGCCACAACGGCAGGGGGCAGGACCCGGCTGCGGATTTGGACCAGCCGGTCGAAGAACGTCGCTGAAATCTTAGTGCTCCTTGCCTGCAGGTGCCGTGACCACGGATGGCTTACGGCCCAGGGAATACAAGCGACGCGCTGACCAGAAGAAGAGGACCACCAGCAGGACGTTACGGATAGTAAGGACCAGCGCCATCCACGGATTGTTGTGGCTCAACGCATCGTAAAAGAGCGGATAAATGAAGTAGGTGGCAACCGCGATCACTATCAGCATGGTGGCCGGCACACGCCACTCTTTCCAGTTGTGCGCAAGTCCCACAGCCACGGCCGGAGCGAGCCACACCATGAACTGTGGTGAACCCACCTTGTTGAAAACGATGAAGGCGGTCACCAGGGTGAGGGCTCCTGAAAGGAGGAGCTCCGTGCGGTCCACGCCTCCGTTGAGCTTCCCCTGGTGCAGTGCCCAGAAGGTTAGACCGGCGACGGCGGCCGCAGCCAGGAGCAGGAGCGGCTGCATCAACACGGACATGAGCGCCGTGCCGGGTCCGTCAACCTGCATGGAATTGATGTCGGTGTTCATGTACATGCGCGAATCCCCGACGCCGAGGACCGACAACCACAACCATGGAGTGGTGAAGGTCGCTTCGAGCTGCATGCCACGGTCTCCCTGTTGTGTCAGGAAGTTCAGCAACTTGGGCACGGCGCCAACTGCCGCGGCCAGCCCAACCACCACCGCCGTCGTCGCAATTCCTGCCGCCACAACGTGCAGGCGTTTCCTGACCACCGCGAACAGGGCCAGCATGACGGCCGCGGGCCACACCTTCACCCAGGTGGCGACGCTGAGGAGGATCGACGCGACGAAGGGCCGCGTGGCGCCGTAGACCAGTGCCACCAGCACTATGGGGGCAGTCAGCCCGTCAACACGGGCGAATCCCAACCAGCCCATGAGGAAGACGAAGACCAGCCACCACCAGGCAGCCGGAATTGCTTCCTGCCGACGGCCGCGGTCAGTGAGCTTGAGGACCGCCCAACCGTTCAACAGCGTGGTGAGCAGGACCCACAAAAAGAAGAAAGGGCCGGGGCCGGCAACTGCTGCCAGGCCCATGGGAATCAGCGCCAGGATGGGGTACACCCAGGGGCTGGGACCACCGCTCAGGTTGGCATCGTTGAATCCTGCGAGCGCCCAGTCACGGTAGATAAAGGTGTCGCTGAAGGCCTCCCCGCGCAACGACAGCACGGCGGCGAAGACCAGAAACACCAGGTGAATCACCACGAAGCCCCACAGAAGGCCCCGCGGGGAGTTCATGCGTGCCGCCAACCTCGCTGGGATTGTTTTATCGCGAAGATCCGCGAGCATACTGAAAAAACTGTCCATCAACGAAGAACTTCCTGGCTAGGTGGGTCCCTGCCTTAGCAGTCCCCGATTTTTTGGGACCGAAAAACCCCCGCATGCTACTTTACGCGAGTCACCCAAATGCCGGGCAGTTGGCTAGCCTGCGGGCTGTGCTTCGGTCTGCGCACGGATGCTCCACGCGGACCAGTCCAAGGGGTGAACGGAGGGGCGGCCCAAGAGGTACCCCTGCGCTGCCGTCACCTTCAACGCAGTGACTTCATCAAGCTCAGCAGCTGTTTCGATGCCCTCGGCAATGATGTCCGCACCGATTTCGCGCGCGAGCTCCACGATGGCCCTGGCCCGGATTTTTTGTCCGTCGCTGCTTTCAATACCTTCAATCAAGTGTCGATCCAGCTTGATGATGTCCGGGCGCAGCTGTTCAATCCGTTCCATGGAAACCAAAGCGGCTCCGGACGCGCTGATGGCCAGGCGCAAACCCAGGGTGCGCAGTGGGCCCAGCCCGTCGTCGCCGGTTTGTCCTCCAACGGCATCCAAGCTGCCGGTCAGTTCAATAATGATCCTGTCCGGGGCGAGCGTCGCCGCGGCCAGCAGGTTCCGCACACGGGGGTCGCTGGACGTTGCGGGAGTGAGGTTCAGCGCAACGGACATGTTTTCGGGGACATCGTGTGCGGCCGTCAGGGCGCAATGCAGTGCCGCAATTTCGAGTTCTGTGCCCAAGCCGGCTGCCGCTGCCTCGTTGAACCACACATCTGCACCGGCGCCATCTTCACCGACGAACCTGGTGAGCGCCTCCACACCCACCACTTCGCCGCCGGGCAGCGCGTGAACAGGCTGGAAGGCTGTCAACAGGAGCTTGTCCGCGAGGATGGATTGGATACCTTCGCGGACTTCATGACTGACGGGGACCGATACGGTCCGGGCTATGTCCGAGGACTCCAAGTGCAGGCTGGCTGCTTCACGCTGGACCGGTACCTTGGCCGTTGAGCCCTGCGTCTTGCGGGTCCCCAGCAAGTGCTCCAGCAGAACGCGCTCCGGGTCTTCGGGGCGTGCATCAAGCAGCGCGCGAAGATTGTTCCTGACGCCTTCGCTCCGCGCATCGCTGTCGGCAAGGATGGATTCGATGATGTCCAGCACTTGTTCGCGCATGGTCATGTCTTCTCCGGCCGGTGATGCCGCAGCGTCACCCTTTGTGGAGTCGCCGCTTTCCGGTCGTGAAGAGCCCGCGTCTTGAGCCATAAATTATTCCTTTGTGTGTCCCCCACTGGGCAAAGCCAGCCATGACGGAGCCACCACGAAAAACGTGTGGGCCCTGTCACGAATCTTACAGACGAATCGCTGCACCTGAGACACCGGGATGACTCCTGACGAGGGAAAACGTGTTGCAGGACGGGAAGCCCTGACATGCTGGAGGGGTGACACGCATGTCAACGGAGTTACCCCGGACCGCAATGACGTGGAAGCTGCTGCCTGCGGCACTGCTTTCCATGTCCGGCGTGCCCCTCTTTGCGTGGGGAAACGGGATGCTCGGCTACGGCCTGCTGGTGGCGAGCGTGGCGACGGCAGCGTTCATCGACCACCAACTGATGCGGCACCTCGCCTTGATCGCAGCAGGCATGACCATCTTCAGCCTGGTGCCCCTCAACGCTGACCTCAGCACGGAGCACATGGCCCTCATGGGCGGCGCCTTGGCCTTGGCTGTGCTGCTGCCGTGGCTCGTGTCGCGGTTCCTCTACCGGGAAGACATCATCAGATTCCCGGTGAACACGGGCCGCAAGTGGCCGCTGGCCGCGAAGCTGTACCTCATAGGCGTGGTTGCACTCGGGTACTTCATCCTGCCGGTGTACCTGATCAGGACGGGCGTCTACCAAAACTGGCCGGATGCTTCCGATCCGGAGATCTTCTGGAGGCTCTTCCTTGGCGTTAACGCCGTGGGAATCTGGGACGAACTGTTCTTCATCTGCACCACGTTCACCCTGCTGCGCCAACATTTTCCGGACTGGCTGGCCAACCTCCTGCAAGCAGCGGTGTTCTCGTCATTCCTGTGGGAGATCGGCTACCAGTCGTGGGGTCCGCTGTTGACGTTTCCCTTCGCCCTGCTCCAGGGCTACACGTTCAAGCTCACCAAATCCTTCACCTACGTGGTGTCCGTGCACTTGCTCTTCGACTTGGTGCTGTTCCTCGCGCTGGTTCATGCGCACAACAGGGACTGGCTGCCGATCTTCCTGTACTGAGATTCCTGAACTGGGATTCCTGAACCGAGATTTGATTCCTGAACCGAGATTCCTGAACCGGGCGTCCGGCACTGGTGCCGGGTTCCGTCCTAAACCCCGGGCTGCGCCCCAGAACCAGCCCACGCTTCACCGGAAACCTCGATCTCTTGCGCCATGTCATCCAAGAAGCGCGCAACCGTCTTCCGTTCGGAGGGGGTGAGGCGCGCTGCGGCCAGGAACCGCTTGGCTTGCTGCCGGCCGACGGTCTTCATGGCGGCCGCGTGCGTTTCGGGAGTAATGGCGATGGCGAGCGCGCGGCGGTCGGAGGGGTGGGCGTGTCGTGTGACGTGCCCGGCGCGTTCCAGCCGGTCGAGCAGCTTGGTGGTTGACGCCGTCGAGATGTGCAATCTGGACGCGATGGCGCCGGGTGTGGCAATAACACCGTGATTGGCGCAGACAATCAGATAGTGCAGTGCGCGCATGTCCGATTGGTTGAGTTTCATGTATCTGAGCGAGGCGTCGGAGAGGCGTTCTTCGGCCTCGCGCAGCCGTCCCAGCGCTGCCATGAGCTCGCTGATCTGCTCAACGTCCTCGCCGGAAAGGCCGGAGCGATCCACCAGTTCCTGATGTGGGTCATTGGCGTCCAGATGATAAATGCCGGCAGATACCGGGGTCCCGGCTTCTTCGGGTATATCTTCAGATCTGGACATGTTTGGTATGTTACACCCAACTTCCTACATGGTAGCCTTTCTTCTAGCTTGTCTAGCAATATTCGGGTTTAGGCAGAAACGAAGGTGCGGAGGAAGGCGCAACATGAACGCGACAGAGATGGTAGTCCTCCTTGACGACGAAGGAACGCCCATTGGGCAGACTCCCAAAGCAGGAGTCCACACACTCAACACCCCCCTTCACCTGGCATTCTCCTGCTACCTGCTCAACGAGGTCGGGGAAGTTCTCCTCACCCGCCGTTCACCCGAGAAAAAGACGTGGCCCGGGGTGTGGACCAACAGCTTCTGCGGCCACCCCGGCCCCGGCGAGGAATTCGAGGATGCCATCCTCAGGCGGGCACAGTTCGAACTCGGAGTAGACGTCACCAGGATTGACCTGGTCCTCCCGCACTTCCGTTACAGGGCCGTAGACCCCCTGGGGATCGTCGAGAATGAAGTTTGCCCCGTATACACAGCCCGCATCGCCGGGGTGTTGAAGCCAAATCCCGCCGAAGTTGCGGACTGGGCCTGGATCTCGCCTGCGCTGCTCGCCGACGCGCTTGAACACACGCCGGCCGCGTTCAGCCCCTGGCTTGGACTTCAATTCCCTCAGCTCCTCGAGGCCGACGCCTTGCCACTCCAAGCTGGAGCCCAAGCATGACCGTCACCTCAAACACCGTCCGTGGCCGGACCGATCTCTGCACCGCGATCGAGAACGAGCTCAGCGGGCTGATCGGCAAGAGGGCCAGCGCAGCAACAGCCTACGGACCGGACTTCGCCAGACTCTGGGCGCTCGCCGGCCAGAACGTCCTCGGCGGCAAGTTCGTTCGGCCGCTCCTGCTCATGGAGACCTACGACGCCCTACAGCAGGAACACCGCCGTTCCGCACAACCACGCCACCGCGAAACCGCCATCAGCATCGCCGCCGCCATCGAACTCCTGCACTACGCCTTCCTCCTGCATGATGACGTGATCGACGGCGACCTCGTCCGCCGCGGACACCCCAACCTGATCGGATCCCTCCTCGCCGAAGCCGGCGAAACCGCCCGCGCCCAAACCGCCGGCGCCCAAACCACCGGCGAAGATAGCGCCCGATCCGGCAACGGCCTTCATTGGGCCCAGACCGGCGGCATCCTGATGGGCGACATGCTCCTTGCCGCCACACACCAGTCCTTTGCCCGCGCAGACCTCCCCCACGAGCTCCGCCTGCGGCTGCTGGACCTCCTGGAACACACCATCAACGAGACCGTAGCGGGCGAACAATTGGACGTGGGCCTGGGCGACGGCATTATTGCCCCGGACCTCCAGACCATCCTGGTGATGTGCGGCTACAAGACAGCGACCTACACGTTCGAACTTCCGCTACGAGCCGCCGCTACGCTGGCCGGCGCCGACTTCGGGATCGAAAATGCGCTGGCAACAGCCGGCAGGCATCTTGGCCTCGCCTTCCAACTCCAGGACGACCTCCTGTCCACTTTCGGGGATCCTCGCCGGCACGGTAAGGATCCCTTTTCGGACCTCCGCGAAGGCAAGGAGACGGCCATCATCGCCCACGCACGGACCACCATCGCGTGGACGGATATCCAACCCTTCTTCGGCAGGCCCGAACTCAGCGTCGGAGACGGCGAGCATGTCCGCCGGCATCTCACCGACTGCGGGGCCGAGGCATTTGTCCAAAGCCTCATCGAGGAACAAATGCAAGCTTTCAACCATCAACTGACCAGCACCATCCCGGAAAGTGTCCGCAACGTGATGCTCGATCTCGCGGGACAGCTGGAGGGACGGCAATCATGAGCGTCGCGACGGATACCTCATTCACGCATTTCACCCGCACGGCCGAACGTGCCGCCAACCAGGTCATCTCCGCTTACTCCACCTCGTTTGGCCTGGCGTGCAGGCTCCTGGGTTCCCGGCACCGCCAGCACGTCCGCAACATCTACGCCCTGGTGCGGGTGGCCGACGAACTCGTTGACGGAGTGACGGCCGAAGCCGGCCTGAGCTACCAGGAGCAGTGCGACGCCCTGACCCACTTCATTGACGAGACACACAGGGCCGTCCAGCTCGGCTACAGCAGCGACCTCATCATCCACGCGTTCGCCCAGACAGCCCGCACCGCAAGGATTGATGACTCGCTCATCGATCCGTTCTTTGACTCCATGCGCATGGACCTTGGCGAGCACACTGAAGGCTCGCCCGTTGTAGCCCCACAGCAGGCCCCACAGCAGGCCCCGCTGCGCTTCGACGCCGACGCCCACGACGGCTACGTTCACGGTTCCGCCGAGGTTGTTGGGCTGATGTGCCTGCGCGTCTTCATGCGGGATGAGAACATCGACGACGGCGACGCCGCGGCTTTGGAGTACGGCGCCAGCAGATTGGGTGCTGCCTTCCAGAACATCAACTTCCTGAGGGACCTGGCCGACGACACAACCCGCCTGGGCCGAAGCTACCTTGGCACCTCGGACCACCTTGAGGACCGCGAGCGCATGGACTGGGTCCGTACCATCCGTGCGCAGCTGGCCGATGCCAACGCCGTCATTCCCCTGCTGCCGCGTGACGCCAGGGCCGCCGTCCGGAGCGCCTCAGCACTGTTCCAGGCACTGACGGACAGAATTGAGCAAACCACTGTGGACGAGCTCTACCGATCCCGGGTCCGGGTACCGGACACGGTAAAAGCCGGGCTCGCCGCCCGTGCCGTCGCCTCAACGTGGATGGAGCTTCAGCGATGACCCGGACAGTGGTGATCGGTGGTGGCATCGCTGGGCTTGCCACCGCCGCACTCCTCGCCCACGAAGGACACGAGGTCCAGCTCCTCGAACAACGCCACCAAGTGGGTGGCCGCGCCGGAAGCCTCGAACGCGACGGCTTCCGCTGGGACACCGGCCCCTCCTGGTACTTGATGCCGGGCGTCTTCGATCACTTCTTTGAGCTGCTCGGCACCAGCACCGCCGAACAGTTGGATCTGCGCACGCTCAGTCCCGCGTACCGGATCTTCAGCGAGCCAAACCACGACGGCGTGCGGCCGGACCCGCTGACCATCCCCCTTGGCAGCGACCAGGTTCTGGACACTTTCGAAAGCGTTGAGCCCGGCAGCGCCAAGGAACTCCGTTCCTACCTCGCTTCGGCGCAACACACCACAAAGATGGCTGAACGGTTCTTCCTCTACAACCCGTTCACCAAACTGCAGGCACTGCTTCAACCGGACGTTGTGCGGAGCCTGCCCAAGCTCGCCCAGCTACTGCTGACGCCCTTGGACAAATACGTCTCGCAGCGCTTCCAGCACCCCGTCCTTCGCCAGGTCCTCGGTTACCCGGCGGTCTTCCTGGGCACCAGCCCGTCCGCTGCTCCGGCGATGTACCACCTCATGAGTGCCTTGGACCTGGGCGACGGCGTGCAATACCCAATGGGCGGTTTTTGGGCGCTGGTTGAACGCTTGGAAACCCTGGCCATCGACGCGGGAGTCAGGATCCACACGGGGGCCGAAGCCCTCAAGATCACCACCCGCGAGGCGGCCCACCCCAAGAAGATCGGGCGCTTTGACGGCCTGGAACTTCCTGCATGGTTTACCGGCAAAGACAGCCGGGAAGTCACCGGCGTCAAGTGGCGCGACAGTTCCGGCGCGGAGCACTACAGCGTTGCCGACCAAGTAGTATCCGGCGCCGACCTCCACCACACCGAGACACAACTACTCGGAGTCCAGGACCGGAGCTACAACAAGAAGTACTGGCAGAGCCGGACCAGTGGGCCCGGCGCAGTCCTGGTGATGTTGGGCGTGAAAGGTTCCCTGCCGGATCTTCCCCACCACTCCCTGTTCTTCACCCGGGATTGGGAGGCCAACTTCGCCTCAATCTTCGGGGACGACCCCAGCATCCCGGATCCCGCCTCCATCTACGTGTGCAAACCCAGCGCCACCGACCCCGGCGTCGCACCCAAGGACCACGAGAATCTTTTTGTTCTGGTTCCCATCCCCGCCGACCCCTCGCTGGGAGCAGGCGGACCCGACGGCGCAGGCGACGAACTCATCGAACGGACCGCCGACGCCGCCATCGACCAGATCGCCCAGTGGGCCAACATCCCGGATCTCCGCGAACGAGTGGTGGTCCGGCACACCATCGGACCGGCCGACTTCGCCCGGGACTACAACTCGTGGCGCGGCGGCATGCTGGGACCGGCACACACCCTGAAGCAAAGCGCCATGTTCCGGGCCCAGAATGCTTCCAAGCGTGTTCGCGGCCTGTACTACGCCGGGGCTACTACCGCTCCAGGCGTGGGCGTGCCCATGTGCCTCATCAGTGCCGAGCTGGTCCTGAAGCGAATCCGCGGCGATCACAGCACCGGCCCTACCACTGTGAGGCCTGTAGCTAGCAGGATTGGCTGATGGGTTTTCTCTACTTGGCGTCGTTACTCATGGGCATCACCTGCATGCTTCTGCTCGACCACCGCTTCCGCCTGTTCTTCTGGCGGGACGCAAAAGCGGCGGCGATCGTGACCGCCGTCGGGGTCTTGTTCCTGCTCGGCTGGGACGTGGCCGGCATCGGCCTGGGGATCTTTCTGCGCGGCGAAGGCACCATCGCCACCGGGCTGCTCCTGGCACCAGAACTGCCAATAGAGGAACCCGTATTCCTGCTTTTCCTGGTGCTGTGCACCATGGTTTTGTACACAGGCGCACGGCAGCTTCTTGACCGGACTCCGGCCAAACGCAGTGAAAGAGCACGGGAGCGTGAGAACGTATGACCTACCTGTGGCTCGCGCTCGCTTTCATCGCCGCGGCAGTCGCCGCGGGTGTGATCTTTGCTCGTCAGGGCGCCCGTCCTGGTGAAAGCGGCAAACACTGGAAAGCCGTTGGCCTCGCGTTCGCTGCGCTCGCCGTCCTCACGGCGGTGTTCGACTCCGTCATGATCGGCATGGAACTCTTCCACTACGACTCCGCACACATCCTTGGCCTCAAAGTAGGCCTGGCACCCATCGAGGACTTCGCCTACCCCTTGGCCGGCGCCGTGGCATTGCCTGGTCTGTGGATGTGGCTGACGCGCAAGCGTTCCGGAGAATCCAACCGTGGGGGTAACCTCAAAGGCCTTATCCCACAGGCGTTACTCGCATCACGGCCGGTCAGCTGGATCAACACGGCCTACCCGTTTGCCGCGGCCATGCTCCTCACCACGCGGGAAATCGACTGGGTGTTGATCGTGGGCACCTTCTACTTCCTGATCCCCTACAACCTGGCCATGTACGGGATCAACGACGTCTTCGACTACGAGTCGGACCTCAAAAACCCGCGCAAAGGCGGCATGGAAGGCGCGCTCCTCCAGCCGAGGCTCCATCGCCCCATGCTGTGGCTCGCAGCCATCACCAACGTTCCCTTCCTGCTGGTGTTGGCATTCGCCGGCGGGCCTGCGGCATGGATCAGCCTGGCCGTCAGCGCCTTCGCCGTGGTGGCCTACTCCGTCGCAGGACTCCGCTTCAAGGAACGCCCTGTCTTGGACTCGCTGACGTCCAGTACGCACTTCGTGAGTCCCGCCGTCGTCGGACTGGCCTTGGCGGGGGTGGACGTGACGCCCGGCCTGGTGATCCTTCTGGTGGCGTTCTTCCTGTGGGGCATGGCGGCCCATGCGTTCGGCGCCGTCCAGGACATCGAACCCGACCGTCAGGCCGGGATCGGCTCCATAGCAACAGTCATCGGTGCCCGCCGGACGGTGAGGCTCGCCGTCGTGCTCTGGCTGGTTGCCGGACTGGCCATGCTGGCCACTCCGTGGCCCGGACCGCTCGCGGCGATCATCGCCGTCCCCTACATCATCAATTGCGCACGCTATTGGAACGTCACGGACACGACGGCGGCACGCACCAATGTGGCATGGCGGCGGTTCATCTGGCTCAACTACGGTTCAGGATTCCTGGTGACGCTCATTTTCATCCTGCAGTGGAGCCTCACGTCATGACTGGGCGGGCCCCTCAGGATGCGCACCGTCTTCAGTCTCGTCATCAATCGTGTCGAGTGCTTCGCGCATGTGCTGCAGGAAGCGCACCACCACCCGGGAATCTTCGGGGGTCAAAGCGCACGCCGCATCCAGCATCCTCCGATGCATCCCGCCCAAGGTGTGCCGTACTTCCTGGTCCGAGCCAGGCGTTGCCTTCAGGATCAGTGCCCGGCGATCGGTGGGGTGGGGTTCCCGCCGAATATGGCCGGACTCCACCAAACGGTCGATCAGGGTTGTCATGGACGCCGACGTTATGCCGAGCTTGTCGCCCAGATCCTTCGGCTTCATCACCTTGCCGTCGGCCTCGGCTTCGAACAGATAACGCAGCGCCAGGAGGTCCTTTTCGCCCATGCCCATGGACGAACGCGTCCTGCGCCGCATCGCTTGCTCGGAAGCACGGTAATCCCGCAGGGCGTTCAGCACGTCGATGGCTATGGCCTTTTGACCAGGGTCCTTGCCGTACCAATAGCCCTTTGCGTGACTTTGAGCGTCCATCCCGTGTTCCTTCGATAAGCGTAAAGCTCGTTTCACTAGCAATTTGATAGTAAGTCACGTACCCCCTGAATGCATGACCCCGCACATCCCACCCCCGTATAGCACCAGGAAAGAGGCACTGCACATGGCAACCCAAAGCCCGGATCTTCGGCGGCAGATCGCAGTCACTGTGAGCTTGGTGATCTGCATTGTTGGTTCCATGATCGGCGTCGGAGTCTTTGGCGGGACACCGATCGCGCAGGCCGCCGGCGGCGCCCTGGCCGCCGACTCAACCCTGCTGGCGCCAGCCACGCCTGCCTTCTCCATATGGTCCGTGGTGTACACCGGGCTTGTTGCTTACACGGTGTGGCAGTGGTTGCCCTCGCAGCGGTCCTCGGAACGGCAGCGCTCCCTTGGCTGGATCGTTGCGGCGTCCATGATTCTCAATGCGGCGTGGATCCTGTCCGTGCAGGCGGGTCTTCTTTTGGTCAGTGTTGTGGTGATCCTGGCCCTGCTGGCGACGCTCGTGGTGGCATTCCTCCGCTACAGCCAGACCCGCGCTGGCTCCTGGGTTGAAGCTGTGGTGGTGGACGGGACCCTTGGCCTCTATCTGGGCTGGGTCAGTGTGGCCACATGCGCCAACATCGCGGCGGCTCTGAAGGCATCTGGTTTTCAGGGCTTTGGGTTGCGTCCCGAAATTTGGTCCGTGGCTGTGCTGGTGGTGGTAGCCGTGGTTGGAATCGCTTTGGCAATCAAGGGTCACGGCCGTCTCGCTTTGGCGGCTGCAATCGCGTGGGGCCTCTTGTGGATCACCGTGGGCCGCAGCGCCGACGCACCCGAGTCAATCCCGACGGCGGTGGCCGCGGCTGTTGCTGCTGCTCTAGTTCTCGGGGCAGCCGTCACGGTGCGGGCCAGGAGCGTGATGGCTGGGGCTGGAGTTGGAGTTGCGAGCGACCGCTGAGGGGCGAGATCTCAACTCTTTGCCGACCGGGCACTTGTTTTCCTCCAGGGCACTGTTTTCCGCACGGGCACTGTTTTCCACATAGGCCGTGGTTTCCACATACGGAAGTTGTGGTCTTATAGCGCTTGCTGCGTGCTGGAAGAGTTGGGGCATGGAGCAGATCCGGGCCACGCAGACGCCGTCACACGATGATGAGCTCGGGCGCGCCTGGGAAGCTCTACCCGGGCACTCCCACTCCGCACTCCCTGCCTCTGGGTCTCTGCCCGATTGCTCGGCGCCCCGGGTTTCTGACCTCATTGCGCTCCTTGGCTCTGTCTCTCTGGGCGACTCCAGTGCCGACCTGATTGACCACATCCGCGGATTGGAGGACCTGAAGTCCGCCATCACGGGCCTGCAGGCGCGGGCTGCTGTGGCGTTTGATCTTGCGCAGCGGGCTGAGCAGGCCGCTGCTGGTGTTCCTGCGTCCGAGCAGGGTCAGGGTGTCGGGGCGCAGGTGGCGTTGGCTCGGAGGGAGTCTCCCAATAAGGGTTCTCGGTTGTTGGGCTTGGCGAGGGCGTTGGTGACGGAGATGCCCCGCACACTGGCTGCCCTGGAATCGGGCCAGCTCAATGAGTGGCGGGCCATGCTGCTGGTGAAGGAAACAGCGTGCCTGTCCGTGGAGGACCGGTGCGCGGTGGATGAGGAACTCGCCCCCGATTGGGGGACGTTCGAAGGCAAGGGCGACCGGGCCATCATCGCCGCGGTCAAGGCTGCCGCGTATCGTCGTGATCCCCGCTCGGTGGCCCAACGCGCCAGTCACGCAGCCACCGAACGGACCGTGAGCCTGCGACCCGCCCCGGACACCATGACCTACCTGACCGCCCTCCTGCCAGTTGCCCAAGGCGTCGCGGCGTATGCGGCCCTGACCCGTGAGGCTGATACTGCCCGGTCCGGCGGTGACTCCCGTTCCCGCGGTCAGGTCATGGCTGACACCCTGGTCGAACGCGTTACCGGAACCCCGGGCGGGGTCGCGGGCATCAACCTCGATCTCGTGATGACGGACCGGACCCTGTTTCAGGCAGACAGCGAACCGGCCCGGCTCAAAGGCTATGGAATCGTCCCGGCCCAGTGGGCACGGAAACTACTTCGTGAACCTCAGGGTAGTAAACGTCAGCTTGGTGAACATCAGGTTGGTGAACGTAAGGAAGGCGAAGCCAGTGGTTTGGCGACCAGTCAGGAAGACGAAGCAAGTGGTTTGGCGACCGGCCAGGAAGACGAAGCAAGTGGTTTGGCGACCGGCCGGGCGGGCTCACCAGTTCCGGACCGCGACTTCACCGTGTGGCTGCGGCGGCTCTACACCGCACCCGGAACGGGCGAACTATTGAGCATGGACTCCACAGCCCGACTCTTCCCGCCCCGGCTCCGACGATTCATCGAGGCCCGGGACGACACCTGCCGCACCCCCTACTGCGACGCGCCCATCCGGCACATCGACCATGTGGTCCCCTGGCGCTCCGGCGGAACCACCACACCTAACAACGGCGCAGGACTCTGCGAAGCCTGCAACCACACCAAAGAAAACCCCGGCTGGAACAGCAAACCGCTCTCAGGAGAGGTCCACACCATGGAGCTCAGCACACCAACCGGGCACACGTACCAATCCACTGCGCCACCATTACCGGGCTATGAGCGTGCCTTGGGAGGCGAAAGCGACCCCAATTCATCGGGTGACGCGTCATCATCGGATGGCGAACCATCAGGTACCGAGAGGCCCCCGCCTTCAAGACAGGAACCGCCTCGTCGTGCCCGTCGACAACTCGTCCGCACCTAGATGCGAATCATTGGGATGCCGGGCGCTTCGGGCACCAGTTACTACGGTGCGCAGGCGTCCTTCAATGCTTGGACTGACTCAGCCGGCACTTCGTCTCCTGCTTCCGCGATCTGGTTCAACGGCGTCGTAATCTCTGCGGGGACACCGGCAGCTTCGGCGGCCGAGACCAAGCCGACTAGGAGTTGCTTGTCCTGAACGCTGACCAAGTCGTCCTGAACTACAGCACAGACCTGCTTGGTCACTTCATCGGCCGCGGCCGTAGCCACCTTCGAGGCGGCGTCGCTGGCAGCGTTTGTGGCAGCTTCCTCCACGGCTCCACACCCGACGAGCAGCAACAACAACGGGGCGGCGGACAGGGCGGCTAGGCGACGGGTCATGAGTCCAGCCTAGCAATCGGAACGTGCTGGCAGATATCCCTATGCCATCATCTCCATGGTTGGTACGCTCACCGAATGCGGATCCGCCCGATCGATCTTGTGGATGTCCTGGTCTATCTGGTGGTGTTGGGCGTTTTTATCCAATTACTCCCGGCTGTTATTTCCGAGTCGTTCATACTGGCCCTGCTGACGGCAATCCTGCTCAAGATCGTGCTTGAGATTGTGCTGCTCGCCAAGAAAAAGATCGTGGGGCGAATTCGGGGCGGGAAGACCGTCGTTGTCCGGGTCATTAGCATCGTGGCGCTGCTCCTTATCCTGCCAGGGAGCAAGTTCCTGGTTCTCGAGCTGGTGGCGTTCGCCTTTGGTGACGCCGTTCAGCTCGGCGGATTCTTCGCAGTGACTGCACTCATCATCGTCCTGATGCTGGCGCGCGGAGGCATGCGGCGCCTGTTCGGGCAAAAGGATGAATGACTAGGGCGGGCTACCTACCGCGAGCAAGACGGGCCGGCGATGCGCCCCACCTATGCTTGACGAATGGGAGAAAAGCCAGTGGACTTTGCGGCGTTGGCCGTCTGCATGATTGACATTTCGTCAGATATCCGGCGCAAGTCACTCAATGAGACCGGCCTGCCACCCATCTCAAACGGCGTCCTGGAAATTCTTCGCGTGGTGGAAGGCCACCCGGGCGTCACGGTGGCGGAAGTCGCTGCACGCCTGGGACGCCAACTCAGCAATGTCAGTGTCCAGCTCCGTGAGTTGGTTGCTGCCGGGCTGGTCACGCGCGTAAAAGACGCATCGGACAAGCGCTACGTTTCCCTACACCCCACGCCCGAATCCAAGAGGATCAAGGCCCTCTTGGACGGGGTGTGGGCCAGCGTTCTGGACAGTGCCAGCGAGCGACTCACCCCCGAGGAACGGGCACTCATCCAAGCCAGCCTTCCGGCGTTGCAGAAGCTGGCGGGAATACTATCCGAGCCTGAGCACCACGTGAACGGCCCCGCCACCAAGTCCACCCGGGCGTAAGCGACGTCACGCCACCTACGCTTACCGTCATCTCCAAAAGTACTTATACTTTTGTAAGTATTACTACTTCGATGATTGGTGCCCCGTGACCTCACAACTGCTCGATAAGACCACTCCCTCGGGGGGACCGGACGGGAAGAAAGCGATGGGTTGGCGGGCCCTGCCGTTCCTCGCGCTTGCCCAGTTCATGGTGGTCCTGGATGGAACCATCGTGAACCTGGCACTCCCCCGGCTTCAAATGGAAATGGGCATCAGCGACTCCACCCGAGCATGGGTGGTCACGGCCTACGCACTGGTTTTCGGCGCGCTTCTGCTCCTAGGTGGCAGGATCGCTGATTTTTGGGGCAGGAAGCGGACCTTCATCACCGCCTCCGCGGGCTTCGCGATCGCCTCACTCATCGGTGGCCTGGCCCAGCAGCCTTGGGAACTGATCGGGGCCCGTGCCCTGCAGGGTATCTTTGCTGCACTCCTGGCACCCGCAGCCTTGGCCCTGCTGACGGTCGCTTTCCCGGGAGGCAAGGATCGCGGCACCGCATTCGCCATCTTCGGTTCCATCAGCGGGGTGGGCGCGGCCGCAGGCGTCTTGCTTGGCGGCTTCCTCACCGAGTTCGTTTCGTGGCGCTGGTGCTTCTTCGTCAACGTCCCCATCGCCATCATCGCCCTCGTTGGCGTCTGGACCCTGGTGAGCGAAAGCAAAGCGGGCGGCTCCACCAAATACGACTGGCCCGGCGTCGTTCTTGCCGCGTCCGGCCTGGGCGCCCTCGTCTACGGTTTCGCGAATGCCGAACACGGCTGGGCGGCTATCGAGTCATGGGGCTTCATCGCCGCAGGCGTGGCCCTGCTGGTCCTGTTCGTCGCCGTCGAGCGAAAGGTCAAGAATCCACTGCTGCCGTTGCACGTCGCTACAGAACGCAACCGGGCGGCTGCCTTCCTGGCCTCATTCTTGGCCGGAGCGGTGCTGATTGGCGGCATCCTGTTCATCAATTTCTATCTGCAGATCGTACTGGCCTTCGCGCCCTTCGCAGCCGGAATCGCTTCGCTACCCATGACCGTGGTCCTGATCGTCACTGCTGGCCTTATTGCGAAGAACCTCCCCAAGCTGGGGGCAAGGATCCCCAGCGCGTTGGGGCCTATCTTCATTGCTGCAGCCATGCTGTGGCTTACCCAAGTCACTCCCGGGGGAACATACGCCGTCAACATGCTGCCGGCCCTCATCCTCATGGGCGTAGGCCTCGGAATGGTCTTTGTCCCCATGCAAAACCTGGCCCTGTTCGGAGTGGGCAAGGACGATGCCGGCGTCGCGAGCGCGCTGGTCAACGCATCACAGCAGATAGGCGGCTCGCTGGGCATTGCGCTTTTCAGCACCATCGCGGCGGCGGCCACAGCAGCGCTCGGCGGCGGGACGCTGGCTGCGCTGACCTCGGGCTACTCGCTGGTGTTCCTGTGGGCCGCCGGAGTGGCGCTGCTGATCGTCCCCGTCGCACTGCTCCTGATCAGGATCGACCGTAGGACCTTCAGCGGAACAAGCGATACCCCGCACGTTCACCTGGGTTGAGCCTCAGGGCCATCATCGTGTCGATGCTTTGTGGCGAAATACCTCTTCCGAAGGAGAATGGGACCATGCACAATCGAGAGCTGCCCGGCCTGGACGAGTTGCTGGCGGACGGCGAACTCCTGACCGTGGCGAAGGTAGCGGAATACCTCGCCGCGCATCGCATGGCGACCGCGAACTGGTTCGGTCCGACCGGCCGTTCACAAAACTCCACCTGGATCGACCGCGACGGCACGGGCTGGCGGGTGTGGGACACCGACGAACGAGCCGGGATCATGGACTTCACCATCCTTCGCACCCAGTCGGAAACAGAGGCGCTGCGCAGCTTTCTCCGCCGGGCGCGGCATCACCGCGACCTGGACAGCACGGCGGTCCGGCGCAACTATTGATGCGGTGCCGCACACAGGACACGGGGGGCCGCCGCGGCGGAACGGTTCTGCAATGACGACGGCGGATATCTCCCGTTAATATTGACATGACATAAGTCACATTCTGTAAGCTAATTCCACAGTCAGGCATCCGGCTTCCTTCGCCCTACCCGGGGAGGTCCTCACATGGCCCCGAATTCACTTAAGGCCGAGAATCTCATGGCCCATGGCGTCGCGCTGTCGGCGGCCACGATCGCCAGGCGACGGGCCGCCGCTCAGCACGGCAATCATGTAGTGGCAAACAAGCCCGATGCCCTCCTCGGAGCAATAGCCGTCCGGCAACTGTTCCACCGCTGGCCCTTGGTGCCCTCCCGCGAACTGGAACGCATCCGACACGTGCTGATCCACTGCGACCAACTTGGATCACCGGACACTCATCACTTATCCGAACCGGCGCAGGCGCTGCTGGATTTGATCAACTGCGAGTTGGAGCGCCGGCGCCTGGCAGGTAGCCAGGCGTCCGGAACGGCGCCGGTCGGTGACGCAGTGGTGGAAGGACAGCCGCCATCCGCCCCGGACAAGGATGCCGCCTGAGGCAGGCAGGCACCCTGGCCCCGACATTCCTGAGGGTGCGGTTGCTACGGGACGGCCGCTACGACGTCGATCTCCACCAAGAAGTCGCCCAGGAACGAACCCACGGTGGTGCGCGCCGGGTATGGGGCAACAACGTACTTTTCGTAGATGGCGTTGAACCCGTCAAAGTCGCGCCCCGGGTGGTGCAGGTGCACGGTCGCCTTGACTACGTGGGAGAAGTCCAGGCCGTGGGCACCCAGGACTTCGCCCACGTTCTTCATGGCCTGAATGGTTTGTTCCTCGATGGTGATCCCAACCCGCTCGCCCGTGATGGGGTGGTGGGGTGTTTGTCCCGCCGTGAACAGGAATCCGTTGGCCACGATGGCCTGGGAATAGGGGCCGGCCGGGCTTGGTGCGAGGTCCGTAGTGACTTGGAGTCGGGTCATGATGGTGATGCCTTTCGTGGTGCTTGGAGTTCTTACAAAACCGATGCTTACAAAACCTTGGAGAGGAACGCCTTGGTGCGTTCGTGCTGCGGATTGCCCAGCACTTGCTCGGGCGGGCCGCTTTCGACCACCACGCCACCGTCCATGAACACCACCTGATCGGCCACCTGCCGGGCGAATCCAAGCTCGTGGGTCACCACCACCATGGTCATTCCTGCTTCAGCCAGGGACTTCATGACGTCCAGGACCTCGCCCACCAGTTCGGGATCCAGCGCGGACGTGGGTTCATCAAAGAGCATCAGTTTGGGCTTCATGGCCAGCGCCCTGGCGATCGCGATGCGTTGCTGCTGTCCACCGGAGAGCTCCTGTGGGTAGGATTGTCCGCGGTTGCCCAGGCCTACCCGGTCCAGAAGTGCCTGCGCTTCCACCACAACCTCGCGCCGGGGCCGGCCAAGCACATGCACGGGGGCCTCGATGATGTTCTCCAGCACCGTCATGTGGGGGAAGAGGTTGAAACGTTGGAACACCATGCCCGCGTTGAGCCGCGAACGGGCCGTTTGGCGTTCCTTCATTTCGTAGAGCTTGCCGTTGCGTTCGGCGTAGCCCACCAGGTGCTCGTCAACATAGAGGCGGCCGGCGTCAACCTTTTCAAGGTGGTTGATGCAGCGCAGGAAGGTGGTTTTGCCGGAACCGGACGGGCCGATCAAACAGGTCACCGATCCCTTTTCAACCCTAAGGTCAATGCCTTTCAGGATTTCAATAACGCCGAAGTTCTTCCGGACTCCCCGGGCTTCCACCATGGCGGTAGTCATCATGCTGTCCTTGTCTTAGGCTTGCGGATCCGTCGCGGCGCTGAGTCGAAACCACGGCCGTACCGGCGTTCAAGTTTGTTTTGGAAGAAGCTCAGGACGGTGGTCATGAGCAGGTACCAGAGGCTCGCAACGATCAGCAGCGGAATGGTTTGGTAGTTGTTCGCATAAATGATCTGGGCGGAGTAGAGCAGGTCCGAGATCGCCAGGACGCTCACCAAGGACGTGCCCTTCAGCATCGAAATGACCTGGTTGCCGGTGGGGGGAAGGACCACGCGCATGGCTTGCGGCAGAATCACCCGGCCCATCAGCTTGCCACCGCTCATGCCCAGGGCCCGGGCGGCGTCGTACTGGCCTTTGTCCACCGAGCCGATGCCGCCACGGATGATCTCGGCCATGTACGCAGCCTCGTTAAGGGACAACCCCAGCAGTGCCGCACCCAGCGGGGAGATCAGCACATTTGCCGATCCCAACACCACGGATGGTCCACCGAAGGGAAGCCCGAAAGCGATCACCGGATACAGCGCCGCAATGTTGTACCAAAAGATCAACTGGACCAGCAGCGGCGTTCCGCGAAAGAACCAGATGTAGCCGCGGCTGATAGTGCTCAGGATCGGGTTGTCGGAGAGCCGCATGATGGCCAGCAAAGTACCCAGGGCTATGCCAACGGTCATGGACACCACGGTCAGCAGGATGGTCAGGCCGGCACCGGCAAGAATCTGCGGTGCAAAAATATAGGACACCACAACGTCCCAGCGGTAGCGTTCGTTCACTGCGACATCCCAGGCAGCACCCAGCGCCACCAGAATGAGGACGATCGCCAAGGCCAAACGGACCGGGTGCTTCAGGGGCACCACCGGGATGGAGTCACCGGCCGCTGATGTGGCCGGCTCCTTGGTATCGGGGGCTGAGGGTTGCGTATTCATAGCAGTCACCTCTTTCACTACTGGGCGAAGTTGACGCGGGCGTCGGTGATGGCACTGGATTCAAGGCCGTACTTCCCGAGGACCTTGACGTAGGACTCGCTCTTGATCACGGCATCCAGTGCCGCGGATACGGACTTCACCAGGCCGGATTCCTTCGGCACGCCCACCCCGACGGGAGCGAACTCGTAAGTCCGGGCAACCTCGATCTGCGGGTTCTGGGTGGCGGCGTAATTCAAAATGGGCGAGTCAGCCAGCACCGTGTCCAGGCGTCCGCTGGTCAGTGCGGAGATGGCCTGCCGGGTGTCCTGGAATTCGCTCTTTTGAATGGCGTCTTTGCCGGCGGCTGTGCAGGCTTGGTCATAGGTAGGGACATTCACGGTCAGCTGGTAGGAGCCCGTGAGGAGTCCTACTTTCTTGCCGCAAAGCGCGTTCTCGTCCTTGATTCCACCAGGGTTGCCTTTGGGCACTGCAATCGCATTACCTATCTGCATGTAGTCAACAAAGTCCAGGACTTCCATCCGCTTCTCCGTGGGCGTCATGGAGGAAACAGTCATGTCGTAACGGTCAGCTGCGAGGCCCGGAATGATGGAATCGAAGTTGGCCACCTGGATGTCCACGGTGACACCCAAAGCCTGGCCGATCAGACGAGCCACGTCCGGGTTTGTTCCTGTCATTTCCTGCGTGCCTTCGCGGTAGAACTGCGTTGGCGGTTCGTTGGTGGGGATGGCCACGCGCAGCACCTTGGAAGCCTTGATGGACTCCGGAAGAAGGTCGACGGCGGCCTGGCTGACTTCCAGCGCAGGGACACCGGTACCCGCTGCGGCAGCGCCGCCGGACGGGTTCGACGCCGATGCGTTGCCGGCGGGGCTGCACGCCGTCACTGACAGCATCAGCGCTGCAGTGACAACGGCAACCGGAAGGCCGAGCTTGGTTCGTTGTAGCGTTGGGGAATTTTTCATGTCAGGATGCTCATTTCTGCAAAGCCCAGGTGGGCTCCGTGGGTTGGGTGCGGGTGAACGCTTCATTGCGGTGCCGGATCAAATCCCGGCCTTCACTGCGCAGTTCTTCGATGGTGGACACTCCCAGGAGCATCATGGTGCGGGTCATTTCTGCCCGGAACAGGGTCAGGACGTGGGCCACCCCCGCCTCGCTGGCGGCGGCCAGCCCGTACAAGTAGGGGCGCCCGATGGAGCAGGCATCCGCGCCGAGAGCCAGCGCCTTGACGACGTCGGAACCCCGGCGGATGCCGCCGTCGACGATGATTTCCATCCGGCCGGCAGTCCTCTCAACAATGTCGGCAAGGACATCCAGCGGGGCCGCCATATGGTCCAATTGCCGTCCGCCGTGGTTGCTGACCTGGATGGCGTCGATTCCCATGGAAGCCGCCAACGCGGCGTCGTTCGGGTTGACAACGCCCTTGAGGACGATCGGCCCGTTCCAGCGTTCCCGCAGGTCCCGGATGTCATCCCAGTCGGTGGGCTCATACGAACCGGCAAGAAGCGTGCGCCACATGTCCGGCGAGCTGGCCAAGGGACCGGCCGGAACCTCAGCGTCCAGGTTGGGGAAGGCAATTGCGTCATTGGCCAGGAACCCCAGCGCCCACGCAGGGTGCAACATTCCCTCCACAACCGTCTTCGGCTTGATGGACGGCGGGGCGGTAAACCCGTTGCGGTAATCGCGCTCGCGGTGTCCGATGGCCCTGCAATCGACGTTGACCAGCAGGGCCTCGTACCCGGCGTTGGACACGCGATCCAAGACGGCCTGCAGGAGACCCTTGTCCGAGGTGGGTTCCAGGTTGAACCACCGGCGAAGTCCCGGTGCCGCGGCACTGACGTCTTCCATGGTGGTGGTGCTCAGGTGCGCCAAGCCGTACGGGATGCCGGCGGCGAGCGCTGCGCGGGCGACGGCGGACTCACCCTGGGGGTGGAACAGCCGGGTACCGCCTGTGGGCGAAAGGGTCACCGGCATGGAAACCGGTCCGCCGAGGAGGGTTGAGCTGAGGTCCAAGTTGTCCACCGAACCCCATTTTGGGAGGAAGGACCAATCGTCGAATGACGAGCGATTGCGGCGCAGCGACACCTCATCTTCGCCGCCGCCTTCGATGTACTCGAAGATGCTCTTGGGCAGGCGCTTGGCTGCCAGCTTCCGCATGTCCTCCACGCTGTAGCACTTACGTGACAGGCGCTCCGAGACGGTTCGGGCCGGTCCCTGCACCGAGGCGAGCGCCTTGATGTCCTTGAGTTTCATGGTGTGTCCTTTGAGTTCCTGCTGGGTTACCCGTCCAGCTTCTTTCCCAATAGTGACGCAGATCTCCTCCACTCAATATGTGAATTCCTCCATAAGATAAGAAATAGGCTTGTGATAACGTCCAGCTATGGATCCAGCAGAGACGCTTCCAGAGCCCCAAACCACCGAGCGCTCCCAGGCCCTGACGCAGCAGTCCGGCATGCAGCAAACCACTGTCCGGTTATCCGATTGCATCCAGCTCATGCAGGCCGATCTGGTGCACGCCAACCCCACGCCTGAGAACCTGGGGCATCCAGTGTCAGACGTACTGATGTACGACCCCTTGGACAACTGGTCCAGCGTGGACGACCGCATCATCCTGGCCGTGGGGTGCACGTATGGATCCCCTGATTTTGACCAACTCCTCCACAGGGCAGCGAACAGCAGCGCAGCGGCGGTGATCGTCAAAGCGCACGGGGCCCGGATGGAGGAGTTGCGTGCAGCGGCAGTCCGGCACAGCCTGTCACTGCTCGTGGCGCCGGATCATGCCGACTGGACCCGATTGGTGGCGCTAGCGCGGGCCTCGGTGATGGGCGCTGCCGCAGACTCGGTGTCCGGGGTCCGGTTGGGTGACCTCTACGCTTTCGCCAATGCCGCGGCTTCCATGACCAACGGCGCGGCAAGCATTGTGGATCCGCTGGGACGCATCCTGGGCTATTCCACACTGCCCGGGCAGCCAATCGATGAACTCCGGCGCATCACCACGCTGACCCTGCAGGAAACCATCCAGCCAGCTTTCGACCAGGATTTCAAGATGGTCTACGACGCCCCGGGAGCGGTGATGGTACCGGCGCTCGACGACGGTATGGCGCGACTTGCGCTGGCCGTCCGGGCAGGCGGAGAGCTGCTGGGTTCCATCTGGATCATCGACCCCGGCGAGGAGAAACGCGCCACGGCTTTGAATACTTTGGACCGGATGGCGCCCTTGGCCGGGTTGCACATGCTCCACGCCCGCTCGGCCTCCGACTTTGGGGAACGGCGTAACGCCGACCTCATCCGGACCCTCATGGACGACACCCCGCACGCATCGTTCGCGGCCGCGCAGTTGGGATTGGATACCGCCAATGGCCTGGCCGTGGCAGCATTTTCAATTGTCCGTCCGGAGACCGGCAGCCTGGAATCCGTGCGCGACATCCACCGGCTGCTGCACTTGGTAACAACGGTTTGCAACGTGCAGTTCGGCACCAGCCACAGTGCCCTGATCGGGTCGGTGGTGTATGCACTGCTGCCCTGTAACGGGGCTGAGCCGCGAGCTGCGCACGGGCGGATCATCCAGGAAATCGAAGCATATTCGCACACCATCAGCTCGTTCCCCGTTATCGCTACAGTGGGTGGCATCGCCCACGACATCGAGCACCTGCCCCGGTCCAGGTCCGAGGCAATCCAAACCCTGCATTACCTGCTGAAGCTCAAGTCGAGTCAGGGGAAGTCGCGGCAGGGCAAGTCGCCTGGCGTGGCGCTCCATGAGGACTTCCAGATCCCCCTGAACCTGTTGAAAATCGGGGAGTTCATTGAAGACAACGGGCTGGGCGGCGCGGACCAGATCGCCAGGATTCAAGCCCGCGATGCCGAGCAGCAAACGGACTACCTGGACACCCTCCGCGCCTACCTTGCCACCAACGGGAACATTTCCGCCATGGCCGCTGAACTACATGTACACAACAACACCGTCCGTTACCGCGTGGCCCGCCTGGCCGGGGATTTCAACCTGGACCTGGCGGACCCGCAGAAGCGCCTGTGGTTGTGGCTGCGCCTGACCACCATGGACCTCGCCGCAAAGTAGTCCCGGGAAAGCCTGAACTATCGGATGATCGGAAGGCCCGCCGTCGGAAAGACGCTGGGGAAGATCGACGGCGGCGGGACGGGTACGGTGTCCAGCGGCACCGTGACGGTGTCCGCACCAACGGTGACGTTGTCCCCCCGCACGTCAATGCGCAGTGGCTCCTGGCTGTAGTCCTCCCCGGATACAAGTGTCAGGGCGATGGAACCCTGTGCGAGATCCACGGCCAACAAACGTCCCTGCACCTTAAGCCGGAAGGACAGGCCTTCCCACTCCACAGGCAGGCGGGGATCGAAGCGCAAAACTTCGCCCTGGTCCCGCATACCAGCGAAGCCGCATACCAAGGAGCTCCAAATACCGCCCGTGGAGGCGATGTGGACGCCGTCGATGGTGTTGCCGTGCGAGTTGTCCAGATCAATGAACAGTGCCTCGGTGAAGTGCTGCAACGCGACGTCACCGTAGCCCACCTCGGCCGCCATGATGCCCTGCACACAAGCGGACAGGGTGGAGTCGCCGGTTGTGATGGGATCGTAGAAGTCGAAGGCGCGTTGCTTCTCCTCAGCCGTGAAGTCCTGCCACTGCAGGAACATCGCCAGCACCGTATCGGCCTGCTTGAGGACCTGGTGCCGGTAGATCACCAACGGGTGGAAATTCAGCAGCAGCGGGTACTTGGACTTGGGCGTGTTCCAGTCCCACGGCTCCAGGGTCATGAAGTCGTTGTCCTGGCTGTGCAACTGCAGGTGCGGATCGTAGGGCAGCGACATCCGCTCGGCCGCCTGCCGCCACACCAGGCGCTCGGTATCGCTGACGCCTTCGTCTTCCAGCGCAGCTGCAGCCCGAAGGTTAAAGCGCGCCATGACGTTGGTGTACAGGTTGTCATTGACCACAGCCGTGTACTCATCCGGACCCGTAACGCCATGGATATGGAACAGTCCGTCCTTGCCGAAGAAACCCAGCGAAGCCCACATGCGGGCCGTCTCGATCAGCAGGTCAGCGCCCAGTTCCCCACGGAAGGTGGCATCTCCGCTGGCCCACTCGTAACGATTGGCTGCAAAGGCGATGGCAGCAGCAATGTGGAACTGGGCCGTTCCGGCTGCGTAGTAGGCGCTGGCTTCCAGGCCATTGATGGTACGCCACGGGAACAGCGCACCGTCCACACTGAGCTCCTTGGCCCGCACCCGGGCGTCGGGCAGCATGGCGTGACGTGATTCCAGGACCTTTCTGGCACCACAAGGGTTGGTGTAGGTCAGATACGGCAGGAGGTAGATTTCCTGGTCCCAGAAATAGTGGCCCTCGTACCCGGAACCGCTCACTCCCTTGGCAGGGATACCAGCCACACCGGCACGCGCAGTGGCCTGCGCCAGCTGGAACAAGCCCCAGCGCACGGCCTGTTGCATCTCCGGCTGTCCCCCAATGTAGACGTCGGCCGTGGTCCAGTACTCGGCATAGTGGGCCTTGCTCTGGGCCAGGATGTCGGCGAAAGGCACGAGGTTTGCTTCGGCTTCCGTCGCGAGGCTTTCGCCGCGGTCCTCGGCGTCCGAAGACCCGGCCACCACATAGCTGACCGACTTCTCCAAACGGAACGTGTCGCCGTCGTGGATGGCCAAAACGTAGCGGACAGAGGAGTCATCCTCAGCCACCAAGGTCTCAAAAGGCTGGCCTTCAGCGGAGATCCAGTGATCCACGGCCATGGCCACACGCTGGCGGGACTCGGACGTCTCCCAGGCGAGGCGAAGTGAGCCGTCGGCACCCTGGAGGTGCAGCGGCAGCAGGACCCGGCCCGCGTGCCGGCCGGAGCGGCGCGGGTCATGGACCGAGTGGTCCTCCACAGGCTGGTCCTGGCGGTTCACGACGCCGGAGGTGATGTCCGCAGACACGTCCCGGTCCGCTGTCAGCGACAGCTCCAGGCCAAGACATCCGCGGGAATCGAAGCCCACAGCGCGGCGCTCTACCGTGGTGACGGTGGCGCCGGAACGGCAGGCCCAGGTGATGCTTTCCTCGTAGACGCCTGTGGAAAAGTCCACACTACGGTGGTAGTCCAACACCGTAGATTCGGCCAGGCTCAAGGCCTCGCCATCAATGGATACGGTGAAATTGTTGGCGTCCGGCACATAGACGATCCTCTGGCCCGTCCGGGCAAAACCGTAGGCATTCTCGGCGTGCTTGATGTCCCAGATCTCATGGAAACCGTTAATAAACGTGCCGGGAAGCTCGCCGTCGCCCGCTGTTGAATGTGAGCCACGGATGCCAAGGTGGCCGTTGCCAAGCGCAAACAGCGTTTCCAGCGTTCCCTCGTCACCGGGGACGTGGATGTTTTCCACGAGCTTCCAGGGCTCGCAGGGGAAGCGAAGCCGGTCGGAGCTGATGAGTGCCATGGGCAGTTGTTGTCCTTCGTAGAAAGTAGGGTCAGAGAAGATCGTTGAGGTCGTCGACCACCAGCGTGGCGCCCGCGTCCAGCAGGGTCTGGCGGCCGGCTCCGCGGTCCACGCCGATCACGGCATAAAAATTGGCACCTGCGCCAGCCTGAACGCCGGATACTGCATCCTCCACCACGATGCATTCCTCCACAGGAACGCCCAGCAGACCCGCCCCATACACGTAGGTGGCCGGGTCCGGCTTACCGGGCAGTCCGACGCCGGCGGCAACCATACCGTCCACCACCACCTCAAAGTGGTGGTCAAGCCCGGCGGCCTTCAGAACCGCAGGCGCGTTCCGGGAGGAAGAGACGACCGCGACCTTCAGCCCCAGCTCCACCGCAGCATTGATGAACTTGACCGAACCCTCGTACGGCTCAACACCGCGGGAATCCACGATCTCGTTGAAGATGGCATTCTTCCGGTTGCCCAAACCCTGCACGGTTTCGTTGTCCGGGTGGTCATTCACCGGACCTTCAGGGAGGGCAATCCCGCGGGACGTCAGGAAATCACGGACACCATCAAAGCGGGGCTTGCCATCGATGTGATCGAAGTAGTCGCTCTCCTGGTAACCCTGCGGGTGGCCCGTACTGGCCAGATAGCCATCGAAAAGTTCCTGCCAGGCCTGCTCGTGCACCACGGCCGTGGGCGTCAGCACGCCGTCGAGGTCGAACAACAGCGCCGAGGCGCCGGTCCAGGCATTACGAAGATCAGTCATGTGCATTGTTCCGTTCAGCGCTTGTGGCGCGTGGTTTTGCGTTCGATGAGCTTGGTATCGAGCAGGTGGTTGGAGGGTTGATGGGGGGATTCAGTATTTAGCAGGCGTTCGCACAGCAGGTTTGCTGCGAAGGCGCCTTGGTCGGCAACGGGTTGCGCCACAGTGCTCAGGCCAAGGAACCAACTCATGGGGTGATCGTCTATGCCGATCACGGACACGTTCTTGGGCGCGGAAAGGCCGTGTTCCCGCAGCGCCATCAGCGCACCGAACGCGGCCTCGTCACAGTGAGCGAACACTGCAGTGGGCCTCCCGCCACGGGTCATGAGTTCAGTCATGGCCCGTCTGCCGTCGTCCATGCTTGGCCCGGTTCCCACCACAAGGTCCGGGTGGACGGTGAGGTGGTGTTCATCCAGCGCACGCCTGAAGCCGCGGAACCGTGGCGTCTCAGTTACAACGGGGTGTTCATTGCTCGAAAGAACGGCCAAGTCCCAATGGCCCAGCCCCAGCAGGTGTTGGGTAGCCTGCCAGGCTGCGTGCTCGTCATCGATACCTACATTGTCCCACGGAACATTTCGCATGCCCACGCTGGCAACTGCGAGCCCGGAGGCGTCCAACGCTTCCAGTTCATGGGGCGCGAGGTCAACGTTGAGCAGGAGCAGTCCGTCCACTCTTTGCGCGAGGTTTCCAAGGTCCGCAAAGAACTGCGTCCGCACGCTGGCCTTGCTGCGCAGGCTAATCAGGACGGTGTCGTACCCGCTGTCTCCGAAGACTTCCTCGGCGGCTTCCACAGCCTGGGCGAAAAACCAGGCCGTGGCTGTCGGGGCGACGATTGCCACCGATCCCGTGCTTCCACCGGCGAGCCTGGACGCTGCGGCTGAGGCTTTGTAGCCAAGTTTGCTGGCGGCTTCCGCCACGTGTCGTTGTGCTTTTTCAGAAACATTGGGGAGATTCCTGAGAGCCCGCGACACCGTGCAAATGGACAATCCGGACAAGACGGCAACGTCCTGGATTGTCACCCTGTGAGTCCTAACCATGCAACACGGCCTCAACCCTTTCCATCCTCGCCTGACGTCTTGGCGTATGCCCCGAGCCGGGTCACCAGCCAAAGTGTAAGCGCTTACAATTTTGTCATTCAATAGAGTGCGCTCGAATACGAAATTGTGACGCGAATCTCACCGGAAGCTTGATTCCGGAGGCTTCATGCCTTCTAATCCGGTGTGCCGGCCCTCATGCGGGGCTCGCGCCCGTTACTTGTCGCCGTTCAGAACGTAGTACTTCAGGAACGCGCTCACATCCACCAGTTCCGGCGGTTCGATCCTGTGCCCCATCCCAGGGTAGGTGCGGGCCGTCAGGGCTACATTGGCGTTCAGCCACTCCTCGGTGTGGGCTATGGCATCCTCATTGATCACGGGATCGGCCTTGTCCCGCCCCCAGAAGAACGGAGGCGGAACATCGAAGGACTCACTCAAGGCCAGGAGATCGTTGTCCAGCACGAACCCGGACAGGCCGACGGTGGCCTTAAAAGCGCTGGGCCGCAGGCGGAGGAGGGTGCTGGCCATGGCCATGCCCTGCGAATAGCCCAGCAGGCTGACGCTGCTGTGATTGTCCTTGACCGAACTGATCCAGTTGAACACCGCATTGGTGGACGCCATAACATCCGCGAAGTCGTTGGTGAGGAAATAGTCAAGCAGGAACCAGCCATAATCGTCGCCGATGACCTTGGGACCTCGCAGCGCTGCGCAGGTGAACTCGCCGGGGAGGTTCGGAAAGAGGTTTACCATCCGCTGCTCGCTGGTCCCATAACCGTGCATCATCACCAGCAAAGGCGTGCCCTTGCGCTGGTTCCCGGGCTTTGACCACACCACTGATTCCATGGGCACGAGCCTAGTGGACCGTGCCCATGACTCCGTAGACTGTGCCCATGACTCCGCAGGAACTGGCCAACCTGGCCCATCTGCGGCGCGCCCGCGACTTCATTGACCGCGAATACGCGCGTCCCCTGGACGTGCCCACCATGGCCGCCGGCGCCCTGATGTCCCCCGCGCATTTCTCACGCCAGTTCAAGGCCGCCTACGGAGAATCGCCGTACAACTACCTCATGACCAGACGGATCGAACGGGCTATGGCCCTGCTCCGGGCGGGAACTTCGGTCACCGACGCCTGCATGGAGGTCGGTTGCACCTCGTTGGGCTCCTTCAGCACGCGCTTCACCGAGATCGTCGGAATGAACCCCAGTGAATACCGTGCCCGCGAGCACCATGCCGTCAAGGCCATGCCCAGCTGTATTGCCAAGCAGCATACGCGTCCTGAAAGAACCGGCAGCAAGAACATGAGCAGGATTGAAGAAGCGCCCGCATCGTAGCTGCCATAGCGTGTGATTCATGAACATTTCATTGAAATACGCACACGTCACTGTCAACGATGTTGACGAGTCCCTCGCCTTCTACCGGGATGCCCTCGGTTTCGAGGTCCGGAACGACGTCGGCTCGGACGGTCAGCGCTGGGTCACCCTCGGCAGCGACGCCCAGCCTGATCTTGAACTGGTCCTTTCCCCGCCGCACGCCGGCCGGTCACAGGCGGACGGCGACGCCATCCAGGAGCTGCTTACTAAGGGCGTCATGCCCATGCTGGTTTTCACCACCGATGATCTTGACGCCACCTTCGAAAAGCTTCGTGCATCCGGCGCCGAAGTACTCCAGGAACCGATCGACCAGCCATGGGGTCCCCGCGACTGCGCTTTCCGTGACCCTTCCGGCAACATGATCCGCATCAACCAGGGCTGATTATCAGGCGCGACGGCGGGAGGTCACCCCGGTGGGGCGTCTCCAGCGCTCGAGGTGACCTCCGCCGTCGTCGTACTTCTTAGCGACTCAAGAGGCCGGCGTCGGATCGCTCATCGTAATTGTGGGTAGAGGCAATGGCGGCGGAGACGACGTCGGACAGTCGCCGCCGCTGGCCGTAGGCCTGTCGCTGCAGCCGTTCGCCGGTCCCGCGCCGGAGGATGTTCGCCACCCCTGTCCGCGCGAGCGCCAGGTCCCCGGATGCCGTCAGGGCGCCACGGATGTGCCGAAGCAGGGCACCCGCCACGTCCGCGGCAGCATAAGGGGCCTGCTCCAGCGGATGCAGCAGCTGGTTGTTGACGCCAAAACGGCTGGCTTTCCAGTTGGCCATGCGGATCACCGGAGTCAAAGTGCTCGACGGCGGTCCGCCCTTGCGCCATTCGCCCGCCGACGTTTCCACCAAGGCACGGGCGAGGAGCGCGATAGTGAGCGCATCCTCGGCGTAGAGGCAGACATCGGCGATCCGGAGTTCCACGGTGGGGTGCCCTCTGGACAGGCGCGCGTCGAAATAGATCATTCCCTCGTCCAGCGGAACTCCTGTGCCCAGCAGTTCCGCAAGTACCGCCCGGTATCCGGCAGCTGAGCCGAAAACATCCATGGGACCTGCGGTGGGCCACCTGTTCCAGATCTGCGTGCGGTAACTGGCGAACCCCGTGTCAGCACCCATCCAGTAGGGTGAATTCGCGCTGAGGGCCAGGAGGACCGGCAGCCAGTGCCGCATCCGGTCCAGCACGGCTACGCCCTCGTCCGGCGACTCGATGGACACGTGGATGTGGAAGCCGCAGGTGAGTTGCTCGCGGGAAATCAGGCCGAATTCCTTGCCCATGGTGGCGTAGCGCTGGTTTCCGGTGGTGGGGGTCGCGTGAAACACCGGAGGCGTGGCCAGCGCAGCAACGCGTGCTCCCACCGCCCGGGCTGCAGAGTCGGCCAACGCCCGCCCTGAACGGATTTGAGCCCGCAACTCCTGGGCGGTCCGGCACGGGAGCGAGTTAACCTCAATCTGTTCCTGCTTGAACTCGGACTTCAGCGACGGCCCACCGCCGGCATCCCATTCCGCGTGGGAGGGGGCGGCCACATCCAGGAGTCCGGAGGCCAGAGCCAAGGGCAACCCGTCCTCAGGATCTGCGATCAGCAATTCTTCTTCGACGCCAAAGGTACGCATAACCCCCCTCCCAACCGTTAGTTTTTTAGAGACGGCGGTTAGCCAACGTGGCGCGGAACCTCCATTTGAAAACCGCAACGGCAATGGAGCACCTGCGTTTGCAGGTACACCTCAAGCAGGCTGGGGCTCTCCGGATCGTCAGTGGTCCGGGGCGCCTCAATGACGCGCTCCGCGGGGCGCCCCAGGGTCATGGGATCGCCGCAGTGGGTGCAGCTGAACCAGAGCCCGGCTGCTGAAGTGGAAAGAAATTCACTTTGGATGGCGGGAACCAGCGCGTCCAGGCGGACTGCGTGGGCGTAGAACGTATCGCATTCGCTACAGGTGTAGCTGACTTCGACGATCTCCGACTGATTCGGTGTTGCTTCCACAACCGTCTCTACGAAAACGTAGGAATCAGTATTGCAAACGGTGCACCACGGGCGTGCTCCGGTATCAACTGTTGCAGGTGCCCGTCGGCTTGCAGGCTGCGGGGCGGGAATCGGGGATCCAAGCGTCATTGCCATTCTCCTTATGCTCCTTCAAGGAGCCTGCATGGAGGCACGCTGTGAGCCGGCCGAAAGGGGCCACGGCTAAAGGGTGCAGTTTTTGGACCATCCTGGATGGTTCCCTATGAGGCTCCAAGGGCTATCTGCTTAACCCATGTATGAATGTAGTTCACCAGTGGCAGCCGTCACAAGAGATGAGACTGCTGCCAATCCGCTAGCGGGAGCGCCCTAGGCCTCGAAATGGGCCACGGGAGCTTCCCTGGCCACACTCTTGACGAGGGATTCCGCGACGTCCCGCAGCTTCTGGTTGCGGGTGCTGGACGCTTTCTTCAGGATCTGGAACGCTTCCTCCTGCGTGCAGCGGTTTTGGCCCATGATGATTCCACTTGCCAAGTCGATCACCGTTCGCGTCCGCATGGCATCCTGGAGGTCCTCAGCGTGCTGCTGCTTGACGCCAATCCGGACGGCCAGTCTCAGCGATCGCTCGGCCTGGCTTGCATAGAGTTCGCAATTCCGGATGGTTGCTTCATCGAAGGCGTTGGCCTGCGGCGCGAAGAAGTTAAGCGCCGCCGTTGCACCCTCATCCAGTTCCAAGGGAACGCAGAGAGCGGACAGATGTCCCCGCTCGGCAATGACTGAGCAGTACTCGGACCATCTCTGTTCCGTGGAGGTGTCAGCAACATGCTGCGTTACGCGGCTGCGCATGGCCTCCAGGCACGGACCATCACCGTACGCCTGCTGAACCTCATCGATCAGCCTGGCCTCGTGGTTGCTTCCCGCCACTGTGGCGGTGCGATGGCGACGGCTGAGGGTGATGCCGCAGAGCACGTCCAAGCCCACGGCCTGTGACACCGCGGATGCCGAAAAGACCGCGAGCTCATGCAGGAACCCGCCCACATCTTCGCTGTCTATCACCAGATCCTGCAGCTGCTCAGGCACCGAAGTACCGTCGGGCGCAGAGACAGCATCAGGCACCGCAAAATCCACGCTCATTTCGTCCATGCCTTATTTTACGTTCGCCTCACACCAACTCGTCACCCTTTGGACAACGGAAAACAGAATCCTTGCATCTGCGGTGCACCTATGTGCACAATCGACACATGGTCCGGATCACGGGCCCAGGCTATTGAGCTCATGCAGACGGGCGTCCCTCACTTTTTGATGCAGAGGTACAAACCCATGCCGGCTCAGCCAGCGTCCAGAGTCCCGGACGAAGCACATCCGCCACCCGATGAACCCCTCTGGTGCTCGCGCTGCAATACAGATCAGCATCTTCTGGTGAACTCCATCCAGTCCCACTATCCGCCGGCACCCAACATGGTGGACGTTGCGTATGAGTGCCATGTTTGTAGGTACTCGTATGAGCACGTTGCTTCCGTTCGGCGCGTTGCAGCAGTCCTGAACCGTCCGGGTGCCCCTCAAGGCGTCCTGCAGTTCGGCGGTCAATACCTGCACTGCGGGGAACCGATGAAGACAAAGAGTTGCGAGCTGCGAAGGATCCAATCGCCCTTGGTCCTGTCGCCGGGCGCGCAGCAACGGATGTATGAGGTACTCATCAACACGCGCATTCTCGGGTGTCATTGCGGCTTCCGCATGGAGATGCCTGACTGAGGCCGGGTGGCCATGAGGAGCTACACCAAAATTTCCGGAGCTACCGAGAGGGACAGCATGCACGCAGAATCACAACGAAATGAGCCTCAAACCACGGGCAGCAAGCCCGGCCAGGCCGGTAAGCGCAGCCTCCCTGATCCGCCGGATCCGGACAATCTTCCCATCGACTATCCGGGCTCTGGGTGGAACTCGAGCAGATACCCCTCCGGCGATCCCGGACGACTCCGGCCACAGCACGCCACTCACCGGCGGAGCGCCTGATCATGAGCGGTTCGCCACCAAACCCCTCGTACCCCTCGCACCCTGACCCCACCCGCGAAACGGGTCCCATGCCCGAGCCGGTTCCATTGCCGGAGCCGGGACCACCACCCGTGGCAGAGCCCACGCTAGGACGCCCAACGCCGGGTGAAGCAGGGCGTTTGCCGTAGGCCTGCCCATCAGCACATCAGGCACCGCCTGTTTACTCCCACGAACAGGGTCCCGCTACTCCCCCAGTCGGGATCCGAATGAGGGCATGCCGCGCCACAGGGAGCGCGGCATGCCTTTTTCGTGCCCCGGACCGCCGCGCTCCTCCGGATCTTTGCCAGATCTTCCCTGCCTAAATCTTTGTTTATGTTGATTTCTATTGACTTACCAACATAAACAAAGATAGAGTCAAGCAATTCCACATCGTTGTGACAGCAGTCACTGATGTGGCTGCACTGCTAAGCAGCTTGACCAATGGAGGGTAAGTGTTCGCCGAAGAGCGCCAGCATCTGATCTCCGCACTCGTCGCAGAGCGCGGACGGGTGAGTGTCACAGACCTCGCCGACCGTTTCAGCATTACCACTGAGACAATCCGCCGCGACCTCGCGGCCCTGGAAGTCGCCGGCAATCTCAGGCGCGTTCACGGCGGCGCCGTCCCTTCGGACCGCCTCAGCACCCGCGAGGAGAGCATCCTCGAGCGTGCCGTACAGCGTCCGGAGGAAAAGCTCCGCATCGCCAACGCAGCACTCGCCCTGATCCCCCAGCTCACCACGGGAAGCATTCTCCTGGATGCAGGCTCCACCACGGAAACCCTCGCAGACCTACTGGCCCAGCAAACGCCATCGGCCAACGGAAACGATGAACTCGTGGTCATCACCCACGCCATCCCCATCGCCGGCAAGCTCTCGTCCACCCAAGGCATAGCACTCCAGATCCTTGGCGGCCGTGTCCGCGGACTGACGCAGGCCGCCGTCGGGCAGTCCACCGTGGAAGCTGCTTACAAACTTCGCCCGGACATCGCATTCGTCGGAGCCAACGGTATCCACGCAACGTTCGGACTCAGCACCCCCGATCCCGAGGAGGCCGCGGTCAAAGCCGCATTCGTCACCTCAGCCCGGCGCGTGGTTGCCCTGGCCGACTCTTCCAAGCTGGACGCCGAAACCCTGGTCCAGTTCGCCACCCTGAAGGATGTTGACACCTTGATTACTGACCAGCAGCCCTCGGCTGAACTAGCTGCGGCTTTGGCCGACGCCGGCGTTGACGTGGTGGTCGCATGATCGTCACTTTGACCGCCAACCCCAGCCTGGACCGCACGGTGGAACTGCCAGGAGCCTTGGCCCGCGGCGAAGTGCAGCGCGCCGTCGCTGTCCACCAGGAATCCGGCGGGAAGGGCGTCAATGTTTCCCGGGCGCTCGTGGCCTCCGGCCTGGACACCCTGGCCGTTCTGCCGGGCGCCGACTCGGACCCGGTACTTTCCGGACTGCACGACGGCGGTGTACCGTTCGCGGCGCTGCCCATCGGTCAGGTGCTGCGCAGCAATGTCACGCTCACCGAACCGGATGGCGTCACCACCAAGATCAACGAACCCGGCCCGGAACTGAGCGGTGAACAGCAGGAGGCCCTGATCGGGCTGCTGCTGGAACGCTCGCGTGGCGCCAGCTGGGTGGTTCTCGCGGGATCACTCCCACCAGGAGTGCCCGCGGATTTCTACGCCACCATCGCTCGTCGGCTCCGGTCGAACTCGGACGGAACGGCCTCCCCAAGCATCGCCATTGACTCCTCCGGGGCGCCGCTCGCGGCCGCTGTGGTGGGCGATGCCGCAGGGAAGCCGGACCTTCTCAAGCCGAACGCGGAAGAGCTCGCAGAGCTTGCCGCCGCTATCGGCTTCACCAACGTCTCCACAGCTGACGAACTGGAAGCGGATCCGGCCAAAGCCGCCCAAGCCGCTGCCGCCGTCGTCGCCAGCGGTGTGGGCGCCGTTCTCGCAACACTCGGGTCCAAGGGCGCAGTCCTGGTGACCGCAGACGGGGCGTGGTTCGCCACGCATCCGCCCATCAAAGCCGTCAGCACGGTGGGTGCCGGGGACTCTTCACTGGCCGGCTACTTGTTGGCTGCAACCCAAGGCGGCTCCGCGCAGGACTGCCTTCGTCAAGCCGTGGCACATGGTGCCGCTGCTGCTTCGCTGCCGGGCTCCACTGTCCCGGCAGTCCACCAGACAACCCCCAATGCCGTAACCATCACGGCCCTCCAGAAGGACTCACAGTGACCCAGCTGATCACAACCCAATTGGTCACCCTCGACCAAAACCTGGGCGACTCCCCTGCCGACGTCATCCGCGTCCTGGCCGGCAAAGTTGCCGCAACCGGCCGCGCCTCCGAGGCTGAAGGGCTCTTTACCGACGCCTTCGCCCGCGAGCAGAAGACCGCAACCGGCGTCCCCGGCGGCATCGCGATCCCGCACTGCCGCTCAGCCGCCGTCCAAGAGCCTGCCTTGGCCATGGCCCGGCTGTCCCACAAGGTGGACTTCGGAGCCAAGGATGGTCCCGCTGACCTCATCTTCTTCATCGCAGCCCCGGACGGTGCGGATCACGAACACCTGAAGCTGCTCTCCAAGCTGGCACGTTCGCTGATCAAAAAGGACTTCACTGCGGCGCTGCGTGCGGCTGCCACTGAGCAGGACATTGTTGACCTCGTGGATGGCGCGCTGGCCGATAAGCCGGCTGCTGCTCCCGCTGCTGCCGCAGCACCCGCAGAGTCCGCACCCGCCGCTGCCGCCGCCGGCACGACGACGACTGCCGCACCAAAGCGCATCGTGGCCGTCACCGCGTGCCCAACGGGCATTGCGCACACCTACATGGCTGCAGATTCGTTGGTTGCCGCGGCCAAGGAAATGGGTGTTGACCTTCAGGTAGAGACGCAGGGTTCCTCCGGCGCCAAACCGCTGGATCCGGCAGTCATCGCAGCCGCCGACGCCGTAATCTTCGCCGTGGACGTTGACGTACGCGGCAAGGAACGCTTCGCCGGGAAGCCGGTCATCAACGCACCGGTCAAGCGTGGCATCGACGAACCCACCAGGATGGTGGAGGAAGCCCTGGCAGCCGCCACGGACCCGCACGCCCGCCGCGTTCCGCACTTTGGTGCCGAAGAGCAGGCTGAGCGCGCCCAGGAGGAAAAGGGTGAGCACATTGGCCAAAAGCTGAAGCGCGCACTCCTCACGGGCGTCAGCTACATGATTCCGTTCGTGGCCGGTGGCGGGCTCCTGATGGCTCTGGGCTTCCTGATGGGTGGTTACCTCATTACGGACTTCGCTGACAAGATTGTCCTTGAGAACAGCATCTTCAACCTTCCAACCGCATTCCCGGACAACGCTTGGGGCCCCTTGGGTGCTTATTTGGGCGCCGTGCTGTTCAAGATCGGTAACCTGTCCATTCAGTTCCTGGTGCCCGCGTTGGCCGGCTACATCGCCTACGCCATCGCAGACCGGCCAGGTATTGCGCCGGGCTTCGTAGCCGGTGCCGTGGCCGGATTCATGGGGGCAGGCTTTCTGGGCGGCATCGTTGGCGGCCTGCTGGCCGGGTACGTCGCTTACCAGGTCGGCAAGCTGGATGTGCCACGCTGGCTCAGAGGCCTGATGCCCGTGGTCATTATCCCGCTTGTCGCTTCCATCGTGGCGTCGGGACTCATGTTCATTATCCTCGGGCGTCCCATCGTGGACCTGACCAACGCCCTCAATTCCGGGCTCTCGAGCCTGACCGGTGCTGGCGCTATCCTTCTGGGTATCATCCTGGGCCTCATGATGTGCTTCGACTTGGGCGGCCCCGTCAACAAGGTTGCCTACTCCTTCGCCGTCGCCGGACTGGGAGCTGCTTCCGTAGCCAATCAGGCACCATGGCAGATCATGGCGGCCGTCATGGCGGCAGGCATGGTTCCTCCCCTCGCGATGGCCCTGGCCACCGTCCTGAACAAGAAGCTGTTCTCCCTGGCGGAGCGCGAAAACGGCAAGGCTGCTTGGCTCCTCGGAGCGTCCTTCATCTCCGAAGGTGCGATTCCCTTCGCTGCGGCTGATCCGTTGCGCGTCATCCCTGCCAGCATGGTGGGTGGTGCAGTAACGGGTGCACTGTCAATGGCTTTCGCCGTGACATCCAAGGCTCCCCACGGTGGCCTGTTCGTGTTTTTCGCAATCGATAACTTCCTGCTGTTCTTCCTGTCAGTCATCGTCGGCGTGGTAATCACCGCTCTGTTGGTCATCGCCCTCAAGCGCTTTGCAGTCAAGAAGCCGGTGGAAGCGGAAGCCGCCCCGGCCACCGTCAGCGTCTAGGCTCTCCACCGTCCAGGCCCCACGGTCTAGACTTCCCACAAAGCCATCTCCCCTAACCGCCACCCTTCATAAAAAGGAGCACCAATGCCAGAACGTACAGCCACCATCGCAAGCCGCGTGGGCCTCCACGCCCGCCCTGCAGCCATCTTCGCCGAGGCAGCAGGTGACCTGGACATCGACGTCACCATCGCACGTCAGGGCGAGCCCGCCGATGACGCCATGGACGCCGCCAGCATCCTGTCCCTCATGAGCCTGGGCGCTTCCCACGGCGATGTTGTGGTGCTGCGCGCCGAAGGTGAAGGCGCGGATGCAGCCCTGGACAGCCTGGTGAAGATCCTCGAAACGGACCACGACGCCTAATAGGGACACCCAAACCCCTCAGCGCCACGCAAAGAGCCTGGTGCCACCCGGATACCGGTGGCACCGGGCTCTTTGCGTCTCTCTAAGGGTTTGCGAGTTCGTCGAGATGACGTGCGAGCACCAGGAGCATGGGACCCGATTCCAAGAGGTCCCCGCTCCACAGCCCGTGCATCGCGATCCCATCCAAGAGCGCACGCAACCGCTGAGCTTCATATTCGGGGTCCCGCTCCTGATGGAACTGACCCCCTTCCGCCAGGATCTGCACGGCTGCGCGGCATACGCGTTCCACTCCGTCGCTGAGCCTGATCGCTGCGGGACGAAGCGCAGCGTCATTCAGTGAAAGGACGCCGAGCTGGACCTGTGCAACCAGTTCCAGACGCCGTTCCCTGTCCAGAGGCAGCAATTGCAGGAGCAATTCATCAACCAGTTCCCGGCCCGAGAGCTCAAGTGCAGCCATTCGCGCTGTGACCCGGTCTTCAATGAGTTGCAGGCAGAACTCACGCAGAGCGTGTTGCGTAGCAAAGGCGCGTCGTAGTGAAGCGGCGGCTATACCCGCTTCTGCCGCCACCCCGCGCACCGAAAGGCCCGACAATCCATCCCGTTCAAGGACACGCAAGGAAGCTTCCGCAATTGCTGCGCTACGCGCCTCTGCATCGATTCTCCGGGGCATGGTTCAGCTCTACAGAGCGGTAGGTGACAGGGCGCGGGCGGGCTTCTTCGGCCAGATGGTATAGCTCACGGCCCACAGGAAGTCGATGGCGAAGATGATGCCCAGGATACGGAAGAAGTCCCAGAGGGCTGCGGTTCTTTGGGCGTCGTTGACGAGGAGAATGATCGCCCCCAGTGTCGCCGCTGAGATGACTACTGCCAACGCCGTGAGCAGCACATCCCGCCAGCATTTGTTGGTGTAAGGCTTTCCCGTGAGCCGTTCCGGCGCCGGTCCGCCGGCGAACCGGTGCTGGAAGTGGGCATCCGCCCACGCCACCATGCGCTTGCCGTAAGCGACGGAGATCCCAATGTAGATTGCAGCCAGTCCATGGTGCCACGAGGCCGTGCCCCCGCCGAGCAGATCCACCGCCACAAGGCACAGCAGGATGGCATCGATCACCGGGGCAAGGATCAGCAAGACCCCGCCAAGGCGCGGGCGACGCAGCAGATACCGCGCTGCGAGCCCTCCGAGAATCGCCACCCAGAAAGCAACTTCACACACCACGATTGCCAACAAAATCATTTACGCCCCCAGACGCCATGAACCCGTAAAAACTTTATTAGTACGAGTGTACTCATAAAATTCCCTGGTGCGGTCTGGCCTACTTTGGCGCCTCTTCGTTCAAGTAGGCAGCAATGGACGCTTCCGTTGGCTTGACGTCCTTGAGCTCCTCGGACAGGTATCCCTCGATAATCCTTGGATCAACATAGGACGAGCGCGCCACCGAAGGCGTATTGCCCAAGAGGTCCGACGCCTCTTTGATGGCCCGCACAATGGCCTGCCTGGGAGTTCCCTTATGGCCTGACTTGATGAGGCACATGGCAGCAGCCGCCGTCCCCTTCCACGTCCGGAAATCCTTGGAGGTGTAAGCCTCTCCGGCGACTCCGCGCAGGTATTCGTTGATCATGGACGCGTCCACCGATACCCAGGAGCCATTGGCTTGGTAGGCCAGCAGGCGCTCTTTGCCCGGCCGCCCTGCCAGCGGTTCCAGGAACGCGGCAAGGGCGGGATCGTGAATGGAGGTGTCCCACAGCTGACCGCTCTTACCGGGGAACTTGAGGAAAACGTCCGGCCCTTCCACGCGGGCGTGCCGGCATCGAAGCGTCGTGAGCCCATACGAGCCGTTTTGCTTCATGTAGATCTCGGAACCGACGCGGAGCGCACCGAGGTCCATGAACCGCACGGCGGCAGCAAGGGTCTGTTGTCGGGGGTCGTCGGAATCCCGGAGATGCACGGTCACGTTGCGGCGTACCGCAGGCAGGACCAAGCCCAGCTTTGCGGCCCTGATGAACTTTTCGGTGTCCTTCCGCTCCCGCCACCCCGGATGGTAGATGTATTGGCTTCGCCCGGCAGCGTCCACACCGGTAGCCAGAATGTGCCCATGCTCGAACGGGCTGATCCAAACATCAGTCCACGCAGGCGGGATCGCCAGCGCATTGATGCGCTGGCGATCCTCCTTGCTGACCAAGCTCCCGTCAGGGTGGCGGTAGCTGAACCCCTTGCCTACCCTGCGGCGAACTATGCCGGGTTTGGAAAGGTCACTTCGCTTAAGCCTGGGCACGGCCTGCCTGCCTAGGTTGCAACAGCCGGAGCCGGGTTCCCGCTACGCCTCGTCCGGATCCGTCACGGCGGCGCCGGCGTTCATGATTTCGGCGTTGATCATCCATACCAGCTGCTCAAGGCGGGAGATGAAAGCGTGCAGAAGGTCCGCCGTCGTGGGGTCTTCCTCGTCCACTTCGTCATGGACATCGCGCATGGTCTGGACTGCGCGCTCAACGCGGTCGGTGATCAGCTTGACGGCGTTCTTGGTGTTGACCAGTCCTGCCGGGAATTCCTCCAGGCGCGTGCCCTTGGCGATGGTGGCACTGCGGCCATCCGGGAGTGCGTGGAGGGCTCGCATACGCTCGGCGGTGTCGTCAGCGAACTCGCGTGTAGCCACTACCAGCTCGTCCAACTGGAGGTGAAGATCGCGGAAGTTCGGCCCCACGATGTTCCAGTGCGCCTGCTTACCTTGAAGCTGTAGCTCAATAAGGTCCGTCAAGACGATCTGAAGGTTGTCTGCAAGCTGCTGTGACGCTTTCATGTGTTCCTCTCATAGACGTTCATGTGAGCCAAAAACGTGCCGCACAGTTTCTGCAGCACTGCCCAATCATCAAGTGACGACTGCAATAACCCTTTCATAAGGAAGCTTAGTAGTACAATGAGGAGTGTTACTGTTCACGACTGGCGAACTTCCCCTTCGGGCGAGGATCGCCTTAGTGGTACACAAAAAGGCACTTGGATCCGTAGAACGCAACCAAGTACCGGCATAACTAAATCGAAGTAACTCGGAATGCATACTCGGGAATCGGCGGTTCATCAAAGATTCCCGCGGAAAGGAATGTGCTGACCATGAATACGCTTCTGATCATTGCTGGTGTAGTAGCAATTGTTCTCCTTCTTGTAGGTGGCTTCTCGCAAGCCCTTAACTGGCTGCTGTGGGTAGGCGTCGTCCTCCTCGTTATCGCAGCCATCGGCTGGCTGCTGAGCTTCATGTCGGGTCGCAGGGGACACACGGTATAGGAGACCGGACGAGGATCGAACGCCGGGGGCAACGCCCCCGGCGTCCCTACACCCCGGTGTAGTTAGGACTCTTCCCCACGGCTCCCGGTTGCCGAGGGCGGTGGGGCCGCATCCGGATCCAAAGGTGTGGGGAACTCGTCACCCGGAGCCTCGGGAACTCCCTGGGCCGGCCGTTCCGGCGTCTCGCGCTCATCGCCCTGACCGGGCATTTCCTGCTCAGGCGTGGGCGTGCCGTAGCCGCCGGGCTCGCTTTCCGGGTCCACGCGGTGTTCGTCCTGACTCATAGCTTCCTCCTTGGATATCCGATGAGGCCCCGTTCAAAAAGATCGAGGAATGCTGACAGTTCGACCGTAGTCCCGCGCAGGGTCGTCGTCCACCAAAACCACACGGAGGTGCACAGATGGTAGAACCGGAGCAGGCCCCCAGGATCGGCAGGAACGAGTCCACCGAGGAACGAATGGACCGGAACTGGATGGAACTGATCCAGGAGTTACGGGTTCTCCAAACAGGGGTGCAGATCCTTGGCGGTTTCCTGCTCACGCTGCCCTTCCAAGAACGCTTCGAACTCCTGGACGACTGGCAACGGAGCCTCTACCTCTTCAACGTGATGGTGGCAGCAGTGACCACCGTGCTGATAGTGCTCCCCGTCAGCGTGCATCGCCGCTTGTTCCGCAGGGGGCTCAAGGCCACCCTGGTTTCAAGTGCCGATGTGGTCACCAAGTGGGCGCTGGCTGGTGTGGCTTTGTTGATCGTTGGCTCTGCCACCCTTGTTTTCGACTTCACCGCCGGCCGGACGGCCGGACTTGTAGCTGCAGGATTCATCATCCTGGTGCTGCTGCTCCTGGTGGTGGGGACACCCCTATGGCTGCACCGTCGAGCAGTCCGAAACAGCGACGACAACGGAACTCCCAGGGAAGAGTGAGCCCGATGCTCAGACCCATGAAGCACCCCGGGACATCCAGCAAGGACAAAGATCCCGCGCGCCATTGGGTCAAGGACCACGGCTTGCTGCTGGTCAACGCAGGCCTGTTCGTCGTCTTCCTCGGGGGAATGATCATCTCGGGAGCGGCAACTTACAGCGAGGAACAACAGGCTCACGGCCAGCCAGCCACCGGTATCACGGATTTCCTGACATCAGGCAGCTTCTGGGAAGCCGTCTTTGAAAACTGGGAATCGGAGTTTCTTCAAATGGCCATGTACGTGGTCCTTACCGTCTTTCTGTTCCAGAGGGGTTCCTCGGAGTCAAAACCCGTGGACAAGGAAGCACCCCAGGATGAAGATCCCCGCGATGCCAGGAAGTCACCCAAGACCCCGTGGCCGGTAAGGCGCGGCGGCTGGGTGCTGAAGGTCTACGAGCACTCACTCTCCGGCCTGCTGGGCCTCCTGTTTCTGACCTCCTTCACATTGCACGCGGTAGGTGGCGCAGCCGCCTACAACGAGGAACAGCTCAGCCATGGCCTGCCCGAGGTCTCCACCTGGGAATACATGGCTTCCAGCCAGTTCTGGTTTGAGTCCTTCCAGAACTGGCAAAGTGAGTTCCTCGCTGTCGCCGTCCTGGTAGGAGCCTCCGTGTACCTCCGTGAACGTGGTTCACCCGAGTCCAAACCGGTGGCGGAACCGCACTACGAAACCGGCGCCTAACCCCTAGGCGAAGGCAACACGACCTAAGCCTTCTTCTTGGCCCGCGCCTTTGGTTTGCTGGCAGTTTTGCTGGCGGCAGCAGCGTCGTCGTCCGCTTTTTCCTTGCCGCGCTTCTTGTCCAGGCTGCGCTTGAGGGCTTCCATGAGGTCGATGACGTCGCCGCCCTCGCCCTCACCTTCCACCACGCCAAAGGTTGCCTCGGTGTCCAGGGCCTCGCCCTTCTCCAACTTGGCCTCGATCAATGTTCGGAGCTGCGCTTGATACTCATCGGTGTATTCGTCGGGGTCAAAGTCGTGCGCCATGGATTCCACCAAGGCGGAGGACATCTCCAGTTCCTTGTCCGAGATCTTGATGTCCGTCTCCAGTGACGGGAACTTGGCCTCGCGGACCTCATCGCCCCACAGCAGCGCCTGGAGCAACAGCACGTCCCCACGCACCCGCAGTGCCCCCAGACGGGTCTTCTGCCTCAGGGCGTACTGGACAATTGCGATTCTGTCAGTGTCCTCCAACGTCTGCCTGAGCAGCATGTACGCTTTGGGCGATTTGGAGTCCGGCTCCAGGAAATAGCTGCGCTCATACATGATGGGGTCCAGCTGCTCGGCGGGGATAAATTCCACCACCTCAATTTCGCGGCTGTTCTCCTCCGGCAACGACTTCAATTCCGCAGACGTAAGGACCACGGTGCGGCCTTCTTCTTCGTAAGCTTTATCAATATCCTCGTACGCAACAACGTCGCCGCAAATTTCGCATTTCCGTTGGTACCGAATACGCCCGCCGTCCTTATTGTGGACTTGGTGCAGGCCAATATCGTGATCCTCCGTGGCACTGTAGAGCTTCACTGGTACGTTGACCAGACCGAACGCGATAGATCCCTTCCATATGGCCCTCATGCACCCAGTCAACAGCACAACACAGCGGAGGAGAAGAGGTGGCAGGCAAGCAACAGGAGCGGGTGAACGTGGAAGGCCACGAGCTCACTCTCACCAATCTGGGCAAAATCATCTACCCGGAAACCGGCACCACCAAGGCCGAAGTGCTGGAATACTACGCCGCAGTGGCACCTTTCCTGATCCCCGCTGCTGCCAACCGGCCCGTCACCCGCAAGCGTTGGGTCAACGGAGTGGGTACCGCCGAAAACCCCGGGCAAGTCTTCTTCCAGAAGAACCTGGAGGACTCCGCGCCCAAGTGGATTCCCCGCGCCACAATTCAGCATTCGGACCACACCAACGTCTATCCCCTGGTCAACAACCTTGCGACGCTCACGTGGATGGCCCAGATCGCCTCCTTGGAAATTCACGTTCCACAGTGGCAAGTGGACCCTTCCGGGAAGCCGCTCCGCCCCGACCGTTTCGTCCTGGACCTCGACCCCGGGCCCGGGGCAGGTCTGCCCGAATGCGTTGAAGTGGCCAAGCTGGCCCGTTCCATCCTGCAGGACATGGGAATGGACCCGGTCCCTGTTACCAGCGGCAGCAAAGGCATCCACCTCTACACGGGCCTGGACGGGACACTGAAGTCCGAGCAAGTGTCCGCCTTCGCCAAAGAGCTGGCCCGGGCGTTGGAATCGGACCACCCCGATCTGGTGGTCAGCGACATGAAGAAGTCCCTCCGCCACGGCAAAGTGCTGGTGGACTGGAGCCAGAACAGCGGAAACAAGACCACAATCGTCCCCTACTCCCTCCGCGGACGCGCCATCCCCACCGTCGCAGCGCCCCGCACCTGGCGGGAGCTCTCCTCCGCTTCGTTGGAGCACTTGGACTACCGGGCCGTGATGAAGCGCGTGAAGACCGGCAAAGACCACTTCGCACCGATTTCCGAACGGCACCTGCCGCCTCATGGGGAGGATGAGAAGGACGACGGCGGTGCTCCCGGAAGCGGTTCAGGCACCGGCCGTTCCCGCGAGCGGGTGGTGACAGTCGTGAACCGTCTCGCGAAATACGTCGGGATGCGCGATCCGGACAAAACCCCGGAGCCGTTCCCGTCGTCGTCGGGCGCTTCTGCCTCACCGCAATCCGCGGGTTCCTCCTCCGCCCAGCCGAAGCCCGGCGACCCTCCGCCGCCCGGCGGCATATTCGTCATCCAGGAGCACCACGCCCGCCGCTACCACTTGGACCTGCGCCTGGAGCACAACGGAGTCCTGGCCTCGTGGGCGTTGCCGCGCGGCATCCCGGAAACCTCCGACCGAAACAACCTAGCCGTACATACCGAGGACCACCCCATGGAATACGCGAACTTCGCGGGCGTAATTCCCAAGGGCGAGTACGGGGCCGGGACCATGACCATCTGGGACCGCGGCGAGTACACCTGCGAGAAGTGGCGCGACGGCAAGGAAGTGATCGCCACCCTTACAGGCGAGCCGGGTGGTGGCCTTGGCGGCACCAAACGCTTTGCGCTGATCAATACGGGTCAGAACTGGCTGATCCATCTTATGAAGGAACAGCCGGGTGGGCGTCGGGGCAGCCCGGCTGCGGCCAAAACTTCGGCACCCAAGTCCGATCCACCTCAGCCGCAGCCCATGCCGAACTACACCCCCATGCTGGCCACCGCCGGAACCGCCGCTGATCTCCGCGGCGACGATTGGCTCTTTGAACTGAAGTGGGACGGAATCCGGGCGATCATCACCGGTACGGAGGGCAAGATCCGGCTCATGAGCCGCAACGGAAACGATCTTACGGCCGCCTATCCCGAACTGACGGACCGCACATGCTGGCCCGACGGAGACTTCGTTGCGGACGGCGAAATCGTGGCGCTCGGCAAAGGGTCCAGGCCTGACTTCGGACGGCTGCAGCTAAGGATGAATTTGGTCAAAGCTGCGGACATCGAGCGCGCCCGGGCTACGGTTCCGGTGCAGCTCATGCTGTTCGATCTTCTGTACGACGACGGTAGGGACCTGAGCGGGCTGCCGTTCCGCGAGCGCCGCGAGAGGCTTTCCGGGTTTTCGGAGCGTCTTCGTAAAGGTTGCCCCCTTCACCTTTCCGCCGTGCTGGACCACGACGTGGAAGACCTCATGACCAGCGCCGCCGAGCTTGGCTTGGAGGGTGTCATGGCCAAGAAAGCCGACAGCAGATATGTGATCGGACGTCGCAGCAGGTCGTGGATCAAGCTCAAGCTGGAGCAAAGCCAGGAAGTAGTGGTGGGAGGTTGGCGGCCGGGGGCCGGGGCCCGAAGCGGGACTTTCGGCGCGTTGCTGCTGGGCATCCCCGACGGCCACAAGCTGCGCTACGTGGGCCGGGTGGGCACCGGATTCAAGGACTGGCAGCTCCGGGATGTCATGGAGCAACTTGAACCCCGGGTGGTAAGCGAGTGCCCTTTCACAGACATACCCCGCGAAGATGCAGCGGGTGCCACGTGGGTGAGCCCTGAGCTGGTGGCCGAGGTATCCTTCGGCGAATGGACGGGGCCCGGCCGGCTCCGTCATCCGGTGTGGCGGGGCTGGCGTCCGGATAAGTCCCCTAACGACGTGAGCCAGCCCAACTGAGTCGCATTTGTGCGCGTTTTGAGGGCTCAAAACGCGCTGTGCTGCTCCTCAGTTGGGCTGGCTACGCGGGTGGTGCGGGTTCGTTCGGGTTTGTTTGGGTGGCCGGGTTATTAGGAGGAGTGCGGCATCTGCGGGCGGCTGGTCCGGTGGACCGCCGTCACAGCTGCTCCCTGGCCCATGCGGCCGTGGGCTTGTCCCCGTTCCTTCGGGTGGCGTCGTTTACCGTTACCGTCCGGCCACTGCCTGCTTTGGTCGGCGCCCAACGCGACTGCGATGGTGGTCGGTTCGGGCATGGGCGCCATGTCCATGGACTCCACCAAATGGCTTGCAACCTCAGGATTGATGCGTTCAGCAGTCATGGTTCTTCCTTTCCAGTGTGCCTATTTTTCAGTGTGCCTGCCCGCAGGTTTACCAGCGGACCTTCTTCTCGGTCTTAGCTTGCTTGCCGCTGGCGGCGGTGGGCTTGTGCCCCTTGCCAGTGCTTTGCCAGCCCGCTGGAGCACCGCCCCCGGACTTGCTTGCCAGCATGGCCTTCTGCGCGTCGGTCAGCTTGGACTTGATACCGCCGGCGGCCGGGGTCTTTTTGTTTTCGGAAGGGTTGGCAGTCATACGTGGACTCCTAAAGGTGTGAGTCCTGAAGAGACACGTATCCTATGTCGTTGCGGTTCGGGAAGAAGACGTCGAGAACGGGAACGGCATGGAGGCAGGGCCTCAACAGGCGTGGATTTTTGTCAGGTGAAACTCGGCTGTGCCGCGAGGGGCAGAGGCCGGTCTACTCAAAAATCAGTGTTCCCATGCCTCATACCCTAGCTAAGTCCCGGCAGATTTGTGAACCCCTCACCTGCAGCAACTTTGAATTCCGGCGCCCAACCCCATCGGGATTCTTCCTCGGCTAGCATGGCAAACGTGACCCGGAGAGCATCCATCGCCGCCGCATTGCGTGCCGCCGGCTGCGTTTTCGCGGAGGACGAAGCCCGACTCCTCATCGACGCCGCCCGCCATCCGGACGAGCTCCACCGTATGGTGGACCAGCGGCTCAGCGGATTGCCGCTGGAACACATTGTGGGCTGGGCGGATTTCTGCGGAAAGCGCATGACTGTCAGCCCGGGGGTGTTCGTGCCCAGGCGTCGCACGGAGTTCCTGGTCCGGAAGGCCGCGACCATCGCCAAGCCCGGTGTCGTCGTTGTGGACCTTTGTTGCGGTTCCGGGGCGATAGGGGCGGCGCTCCACGATCTTTTGGGGAGCTGTGAGCTGCATGCCGCGGACATCGACGCCGCTGCGGTCCGTTGCGCGCGATACAACGTCGAGCCCCGTGGCGGACGCGTCCACCACGGGGATCTGTTTGAAGCCCTCCCTAAGACGTTGCGCGGGACGGTGGACGTGCTGCTCGCCAACGCGCCGTATGTGCCCACGGAGTTAATAGGCATGATGCCGCCGGAGGCGCGACTCCACGAGCCGAGAGCAGCGCTCGACGGCGGCGCTGACGGTTTGGCGGTACAGCGTCGGGTAGCGCTGGGCGCGGCTCAGTGGCTGGCGCCGGGTGGGTTCCTGGTGATGGAAACCTCGGGGCAGCAGGCGCTGGCGACGGCCGGGATTCTCGGCGAGGCGGGGTTCATCGCGGAGGTGGCCTGTGACGAAAGGGCAGACGCAACCGTGGTGATGGGTACCCACGGGCCTACCGATTCATCAGCTTCCGTAACCCAAATTGCCCCGTTAACTGGGCTCAGCTAAACAATTTGGTAACAACGTGCTCTGGAGGGCAAAAACGGAGGCGGATCCGCTTGATAGCGGGGCAAGAGCGGGTAATGAGATGCAACACAGCTAGGCAATTTGCACCCAAAAACTGCCCAAAAATCGGATCTCAACTCGGGTTTTCGGCCTAAAACCCGTAAAATTGAAACCCTGCCCAGAGCGGGGCAGCAGAAGTCGCAAGCAAATGACCTCCCTAGGAGAAGCCCAAATGCCCACAGACCAAAGCAACACCGTCTCTCCGGATGGCGCAAGGAACGCCACCGGGAACCAGGTATTGGCCGGCCCCACCCCGGCCGCCACAAACGCAGCAAACGCAGTAAAGAACGCAACGAAGAAGCTTCGCCCGAAGCGCCGGCTCAAAGAGTCCGACGTCAATGTGGTGAACAAGCCGATGCTGCGCAAAGCACTCGGCGGCACCATCGTCGGCAACACCATGGAATGGTACGACGTCGGTGTTTTCGGCTACCTCATCACCACCATGGGTCCTGTCTTCCTCCCGGAGGCAGACCCCTCGGTCCAGACACTGTTCCTGCTGGGAACCTTCGCCGCAACCTTCATCGCCCGCCCCCTCGGTGGAATCGTGTTCGGCTGGCTCGGCGACAAGGTGGGCCGCCAGAAGGTGCTCGCCGCAACACTGATGCTGATGGCGGCGAGTACATTCGCCGTCGGCCTCCTTCCCGGCTATGCGCAGATCGGCATCTGGGCCGCCGCGTTGCTGGTGATCCTGAAGCTCATCCAGGGCTTCTCCACCGGTGGCGAATACGCCGGTGCCACCACGTTCGTGAGTGAGTACGCTCCGGATAAGCGCCGCGGATTCTTCGCCAGCTTCCTGGACATGGGCAGCTACATCGGCTTCGCCTTGGGCGCCGCCCTGGTTTCGGTCCTGCAACTCACGCTGGGACAGGCCGCCATGGAGGAGTGGGGCTGGAGGATTCCGTTCCTGATCGCTGGTCCGCTGGGCCTCATCGCGGTGTACTTCCGTAGCAAGATCGAGGAATCCCCTCAGTTCCAGGCCACCCTTGATGCCCAGGAGGCATCGGCCAAGGACGCAACAGCGCAGGATGCCGCTGCTGCCAAGGGACCTGTGGGCATCATCAAGGCCTACTGGCGCCAGATCCTCCTGGCCATGATCCTGGCTGCTGCAGCAAACATTGTTGGCTACGCACTGACGTCCTACATGCCCACGTACCTCACGGACTCCAAGGGCTACGATCCCGTCCACGGCACCCTGCTGACCATCCCGGTCCTGGTGATCATGGCCATCTGCATTCCCCTTACCGGCCGCCTCTCGGACCGCATCGGCCGCCGGCCAGTCCTGTGGGTAGGCGCGGGCAGCACAGTGGTCTTCTCCATTCCCGCCTTTATGCTCATTGGCATCGGCGAGATCTGGTCCACGCTTGCAGGCCTGGCACTGATCGCCTTCCCGGTGACGTTCTACGTGGCAAACCTGGCCTCGGCACTGCCCGCCCTGTTCCCCACGTCCAGCCGCTACGGCGGAATGGGCATTGCCTACAACTTCTCCGTGGCGATCTTCGGTGGCACCACCCCGTTCATCGTTCAGGGACTCATTGAAGGCACGGGCAACGACATGATGCCCGCCTACTACCTGATGGGTACCTCGATCATCGGCGCCATTGCCATCTTCTTCCTGCCGGAATCGGCCCGCCGCCCGCTGCCGGGCTCCATGCCCAGCGTGGACACCCAGGCAGAAGCACGTGAACTGGTGGAAACGCAGGACACCAACCCGTTGATCAACCTGGATCAGATGCCGTTCGACGGCCGGCCCATCGATGATTCATCGCTCGGCAAAGGCAATAAGGACCTGACTCCCGCTTAGGAACTCACTGCCTGCAACTTCTGCATAGCGATTCAGTTAGTTCGCGGCAGCTTGCCGCCCACCGTAGCCACCAGCCCCAAGGCGCTCTCCTTGGCGTTGGTGGCTGCGGCGTTTAAGGGTGCACGACGGCGGCCGGTTCAGGGTTCGTGGCAAAGTAGAGCCAGGTGCGAAATAGCCAGGCTGCAAGTTGCTGTTGGTCCCATCCCATGGCCGTCCGGATCAGGAGATACGTGTCCGCTGCGCCAAGAAGCGCGGTGGTATCGGCCACCCAGTCCACGTCGATCCCGCTGCTGATCAGGCCGTCCCGCTCCAATCCGCGCCACACGCGCCGGGATGCGGCGATGGTGTCCCTGCGCGCGGCGTCGAAGGCTTCCCGGATCAGGGGTTCGCTGGCTTCGGCCTCGCGGGCAACGGCAAACAGCGGTCCGGTCCGGATCATGGTTGCAGCTATGTTGTTGGCCAGTGCCTGCAACCGGGCTTCCAAGGTATCCGGCGTCGCATTCGCTGAGCCCGGCGTCGTTGGTCCCGGCTTGTCTGTGCCGGGCTCGTCCAGGCCCGGTTCTTCGGGCCCCATTCCTGCGAAGGTCTGGTCAACCACTCGCTTCAGGAGCTCGGCCTTGCTGGTGAACCGGAGGAACAATGTGCGTTCAGCGCAGTCTGCCGCACTGGCGATCTGGCTCATAGTGGTTGCCGTGTACCCCTGACGCACAAAGAGTTCACCCGCGGCAGCCATGACCGCACGTTCAGTGCGCCTGATCCGCGGATCCACGGTTTGCCCCTTGTCCTTCACCATCATGAAGTGCAGTATAGGTGTACTAATTCAGTGACGGTGCATTAGGAGGTGTGTTGTTATGGAAAAATCCATCCCACCGCTGAACGGCCTGCTGGGAACCAAGCTGCCGGTCAGGGACCTTGCGGGGACGTGCAGTTGGTACTCCCGCGTGTTCGGCTGGGAGGCGGTCATGGAGTTCCCCGGTCCGGACGGAACAATCGCCGGTGCCGCCGGCCGCTTGCCCGGCGCCAACCCCACCGGCCTTTCCTTCCGGGCCAATCCCGCGGCCCAATCCCAGGAGGGCCTGGAACTCGCTATCGATATTTCGCACCGGGAAGACCTGGAGGCCTGGCTGGAGCACTTGGACAGGGAAGGTGTTCCGCACTCCCCCGTCATTGATGCTTCGGTGGCCTGGCTTGTGGTCCTTAAGGATCCGGAAGGCCACGAGATCCATCTCATGACCCGCGAACGGCATGGGTTCGATCAGACCGGTCGCGCAGGCTACGGCCGTACGGTGGCCGAAACACCTGCAGTCTGACCGGCGCAACCCCGTCGCTCCCCCGCGCCTGCGTCGCTGCCCCGCGACGGAATAGCGGGCCGGCAACGGGAAAGCGTCAGGATCCCAGCAACCCCCGCACCGCCTCGCCCATGATCCGCATACCTTCAGGAAACGCTCCCGGGTTGGGACCGGCGTAGTTGAGCCTGATGTACGGCCCCTCGGGTTCCGCGGGAAACCACTCCGTCCCTGCGGCAATGAGCACCCCGGCCGCTTCGCAATCCTTGGTGAGCCGTTCGACGTCGAACCCGTCCGGCATCCTGAGCCACAGGTTCAAGCCGCCCTTGGGCAGATGGCTGAGATGGGCTTGCGGCACATGCTCCCGCAGGCTGGTCACCAGGAGGTCGCGGCGTGACTGGAGCTGGTGCTTGAGGCCGCGCAAGTGCGTCTGCCAGCCTGGCTGCGTGACCACGTCCAGGGCAGCGGCCTGAAGTAGGCCGCTGACGTACATGGACTCGGCCGCCTGCGCGCCCATGATCCGTTCACGAGCCGGGCCGCGCGCGATCGCCGCTGCGATCCGAATGGACGGTGACACGCTTTTAGTCAGCGAGCGGATGTACACCACGTGCCCGGAGTCGTCCTTGGCAGCTACCGGGACGGAGGGTGCCGTGATGCCGAAGTCGTGGGCCCAGTCGTCCTCCACCAGGAAGGCTCCGTGACGGCGGACGATCTTCAGCACTTCCTCGCCGCGACGCGCCGTCCACTGGGCGCCCGTGGGATTGGCGAAATTGGGCTGTGCATAGAACAGCCTGGCGCCGGACTCCTCGAAGGCCCTGTCCAGCTCTTCGGGATCCGGCCCCTCCGGGCCGCTGGGAACAGGGATCACCTTCACGCCCGCCTGGCCGGCAGCCAGCAGCGCACCCCAATAGCTGGGCGATTCCACCAGCAGTGGCTGTCCGTGGCCCACCAGCCCGCGGAAAATCGAGCTGAGGCCGCTTTGGCTGCCGGGAAGAACCACGACGTCGCTGGGCTGGGGTGGCGTGACGCCCACCGGCGTTGAGGTACTGAGTTCCTGCGCGAACCAGGTCTGCAGTTCGGGGATACCCTGCGCCGGCGGCCGGGACAGGGCTGCCTCGCCGCGGGCTGCGCGGGTCAGTGCTGCACGGACCAGACGTTCCGGAAGCAGTTCGCGGTCCGGATACCCCGAGTGGAACGCGATGACGTTGTTGGAAGCACTCCGCATGGCGGCTGAGTTCTGCGGACGCGCGGTCTGGGCTGATCGCAGGGCAGCCGTCTGCCAGCCGTAGTCCGACGGCCTTGCTGTCCGGAATGCGCGGACGAATGTTCCAACGCCGGGGCGGCTTTCGATCAGGCCTTGCGCCGTGAGGGTCCGCAGGGCTTTTTGAACAGTCACCGGGCTCGCTTGGTACTCGGCCACCAGGTGCCGGGTTGATGGCAGCTTTGCTCCGGGCGCTGCATCCGCGATCCACTCCTTCAATCGCAGGGCGATCCGGGAACTGCTATCGTTGTTCATGAGTCACAATAGTAGCGCTACTATTCATTCGCGGGCAGTGATATCCGCCCGCACGTCCACCGGAATCTGGTGGGGCCTGCTGGGCGTCCTGGCCTTTTCCTTCACAGTTCCCTTCACCCGCGTGGCTGTTGAAGGCATGTCTCCCCTGTTCATTGGAGCCGGCCGGGCCGTGGTCGCCGCACTGCTGGCGGCATTGGCCCTGAGCATCACCAGGCAGCGGTTGCCTGGCGCTTCCCAATGGTTGCGTTTGGCCGTGGTGGCCGGAGGTGTGGTTGCCGGCTTCCCGCTGCTGACAACTTTTGCCCTCACCAGCACCTCAGCCAGCCATGGAGCGGTGGTGATCGCGCTGCTCCCGGCTGCCACGGCCACAGCGGCCGTGATTCGCGGACGGGAACGCCCGCGTCCCCTGTTCTGGGTCCTGACGTTCACCGGAGTGGTGGCGGCCTTGGTCTTTGCACTGGTCCAGTCCGGAGGGTTCGGCTCGCTCCACTGGGCGGACCTGCTCCTGCTGGCTGCCGTGCTTGCCGCTGCTGTTGGCTACGCAGAAGGTGGCATGCTGGCCCGCGAACTCGGATCGTGGCAGACCATCTCCTGGGCGCTGGTGGTCGCCTCGCCAGTGATGATCATCCTGACTGCGGTTTCGCTCAGCTCCGGACTGCCCTCCGCATCCGGCGCCCAGTGGCTCTCCTTTGTCTATTTGGGGGTGGTGAGCATGTTCCTGGGCTTCTTTGCCTGGTACCGGGGCCTCGCGATCGGCCCCATGGCCCAAGTCAGCCAAATCCAACTGGTCCAACCCGTGATGACCATTGCGTGGGCCGGGATGCTGCTGGGCGAGTCCATCACCTGGACCACCGTGGTGGGTGGCCTGGCGGTGATCATCTGCGCAGGTGCCGCTGTCCGCGTGCGCCTCAGCCCGCCGTCGAACTCCTGACCATTCCGGTTCTGAAAGGAACAACCATGTACACCCCAGCGCACTTTGCCGCATCCCCGGAGGCTGTTGACTCGCTCCTGACCGGAGCCAGCGCAGCCAATCTGGTCACCATGTCAGAGGATGGGCTGCTCGCCACGCTTCTGCCGTTTGTTTACGAGCCCACGGTGGGTGAGCACGGCGCCTTGCACGCACATATGGCCCGTAATAACACTCAGTGGTCCTCGCCTGCGATCGGCGAGTCACTGATGATCGTCCAAGGTGCCCACGCCTACATTTCGCCGTCCTGGTACGCGTCCAAAGCGGAGCACGGCCGGGTGGTGCCCACGTGGAATTACTCCACGGCACACGTTTACGGTCAGCTTGTTATCCACGACGATGCCGACTGGCTGGGCAGGCACGTCCGCCGGCTCTCCAATCACCACGAGGCCGGGATGCGGGACCCGTGGAGCGTGGAGGACGCGCCCCAGCGGTTCATCGCCGGCCAACTGAGGGCGATTGTCGGCGTCGAACTCTTGATTTCCCGGGTGGAGGCCAAGGCCAAGCTGAGCCAGAACCGTCCTGCCGCGGACATCGACGGTGTGATCGCCGGGCTCCGTGAACGTGGTGACGCTGCGAGCGCCGCCGATGTGGAACGGGCCCGGACCTCGTAGACTCGGCGCATGCCTGAGATCGCCGCCGCCCCTGTTGGTTCCATCCACCACCTGGAAATCTGGGTGCCCATCCTGGAGCGGGCCAGGGAAGAGTGGGGTTGGCTGCTGGGCGAGCTCGGCTATGAGCCCTTCCAGGAGTGGCCCACCGGGTGCAGTTGGAAGCTCGACGGCATGTACGTGGTGGTGGAGCAGACCGATGCCATTACCGGTACAACCCACCGCCGCACTGATCCCGGGGTGAACCACGTGGCCTTCCATGCAGGCACCCGGGAGAACGTGGACAGGATCCGGACGCTCGGCGCGGACGCAGGCTGGTACGAGATGTTCGAGTCCAAGTATCCGCACGCCGGCGGCCCGGACCACTACGCCGCGTACCTGCTCAACACGGACAGCTACGAGGTGGAGCTGGTGGCGGGCTAACTACCTGGCGGGACCGCGGCACGCCACATGGTAACGCGCGGCCAACGGGTCAGGCCCAACTCAACCTCGTGCTCCATCAGGTGGGCCAGCTGCGGACCCCAGCTGCCGGCGTCGAGCACTTCAAAACCAAGGCGGCGATAATACGGGGCGTTCCATGGCACATCCCGGAACGTGCTGAGGGTTTGCCTGTGCATTCCGTGGCCCCGCGTCCACACGCGCGCGGCATGCAGCAGTTCCCGGCCAATGCCCTGGTGCGCATGATCCGGATGAACACTGACTTGCTCCACGTGGCCCTCGCCGTCCACGATGTCCGCCAACAAATACGCCACCGGGTAGTCGAGCCCGTCCACAGAAACCCATGCGCGCCCGGCTGTGGCATAACTGTTCAGCTCATGGATGGATAGGGGTTCGTCATCCGCGATGGAGTCCATTCCCAAAGCCCGGAAAGCCTGGCCCGCGGCACGCTCGATCTCCTGCAGAATCAGCAGGTCGTCCGCATGCGCGAGCCTGATCATTGCCGCGGGTCCTGGGCTTTAGGGGTTTGGGCTGGCTGATACTGGGCAATAAGGAACTCGTTGCGCTTCTCAATCAGGTTCTGCAGGTACCGGGCCAGGATCAGTTTCTCCACCAGCCTGCCCAGCGGGCCGAACGGCGCCGCGAATTCCACCGTATCCACCATGAGGGTGCCGCTGCCTTCGGGCCGGAACTCGTGGGTGTGGCGGAGGTACTTGAAAGGGCCTTTCACCTGCTCATCAGAGAACGACGACGGCGCCTCCATCCGCGTGATGCGGCTGGTCATGCGGAACCGGACTCCCAAGTGCCACGCCTGCCAGGTGACAGTCTCACCTTCGGAGATCAGCCCGGTGGTGACGCCGCCGATTGCTTTCTCGCGGCTCTGGGTCATGGACCCCACGTGGGCATCGATGTTGCGGGAAAGATCGAACAGCTCCTGCGGTGACATGGTGGAGCGGGTACGGCAGACGAAAGCGACGGGCATACCTCGATCTTCCCAGACCTTTCCCCGTACGCGCGCCCAAGCCCACTACGGGTTGTGACCGGGCTTATGGCGGCCTGGGCGGCGACACTGCTAATTTGCAAAGACAACCCCTAGCCGATTGGTGGTGTTCCTCTGTGACCGGATTGATGGTCCATGCCCGCGAACTCCACCGGTTGGGCCCTGCCAACAACGATCGCCTCTCGGCTGTGCGGGTGGCCCTGAGTGTGGCAGTACCCGGGCTGTTCCTCATTCTCATAGGCCGCCCGGATCTCATGATGTACGCCGTTTTCGGTGCGCTGACCGGAATGTACGGGCGCAACGAAACACATCAGCTGCGGCTCAAGCACCAAGCCCAGGCGGCCCTGTTCCTGGTGGGCGGGCTGGCCATCGGCGTGTTCCTTTCCGTCAACCACATCCACTCCTGGTGGCTGGTACTGGTGGCCACCCTGTTTGCCGGCGTCGGGTCGCTATACGCCGACGCCGTGCGCCTCAAACCGATCGGCCCGTTCTTCGGCATCCTCGCACTGGGCGCCTGCGCATCCGTGCCCACCAATGTTCCGTTCACGACGGCGGTACTCATCGCGGCAGCGTCCGCCGCCTTTTCCATGGTGGTCGGTTTTACCGGCTGGTTCCGGCGACGCACGTGGGACTCCGGCGCTGCCCGCGACATCCCCGTCCTCCGCGGCCCGCTGCGTCAAGCCGCTCTGGTCCATGCCGCCCGCTATTCCCTGGCGGTCAGTGCCGCGGGCGCCATCGGCGTCCTCAGCGGAAGCGGCCACCCGCACTGGGCCATGGCCGCCGCGGCCGTGCCCCTCGCCGGTGCCGACCTCCCAAGCCGCGTCCACCGAGGTATCCACCGCATCGTGGGGACGTTCCTCGGGTTGGCGATTGTCGCCGTCGTACTTTTTCCCAGTCCGCTATCGCCGCTTCAGTACTTCCCCGGTCAAACCGCGGTGGTACTGGCTGTGCTGGTGGTGCTGTGCCAGTTCCCCACGGAGTTGTTCATGGCACGGCATTACGGGTGGGCCATGGTGTTCTTTACCCCGGTGATCCTGCTGATCGCCCAGCTGGCCTCCCCCATGGATCCGGGCGTGCTGGTGATGGAGCGTGCCATCGAAACGTTCGTGGGAGCCGTGGTTGGCATCGCGGTTGCTGTGCTGGTGCGGGCGCCGCGGGGCCGGGTTCCTGAGAAAACGGGCTAGTTCGTAACTACCAGGATGTTCGGGTGGATTTTCGTCAGGCCGCTCGATTCCAACTGCTTGGTGTCGTAGCCATCGGACACCAGAACAGCGGATTTCTGGTCGGGGCCACCAATCCTCAACAACTCTCCCTGGATGGAATCGCTACAGCCACTATGCGAGAAATACGCGTCGGCGGATCCTACGATCAGGCACGTCGGCCGGTGTTGCTTGCCTTCCCCCAAGTAGTACTTTTTTCCGTTAGCCTCCGCCACCAGAAGGATCTTTTCCAGCTCAACTTCGCCCATGGTCAGCCCTTCCGGGGCCGTGTCTGCCTCCGTCGCCTCCCGTTGCAACGCCTCCAAACCGGAGTAGCTGGTACCTGAGCAGCCGCTCAGCAGCAGTCCCCCTGCAACCATTGCCACCGCGAATGTCAAGGATCCGTTCTTCATAGCACTGCCCCCTCAGGCTGGAATGAAGTGTCATAGTAACCCGGCTCCTGTTGTCGGGCGTTGTCAAGCTAGAAGGTGTTGGAAAAGGTCACCGTCCCTATGCCTGTGCCGCTGAATGAGTAGTCGAGCGTAGCCACCTCCGCCTCGTCCTGCTTGGAAATTCCGAGCAGGAACGTCAAATTATCCGGGTCCACGGCGGTGCTGGTGCAACGGAATTGCGTTGTGGCAGCAGCCTCCTTTAAACAGGTCCAGCCCGCCGGTTCAACGAGCTTGCCCGGGATCATGTCCGTGCCGGCGGAAATCGTAAAGACCACCTCGGCGGACGCGGGCACCGCCGTTTGGTCCTTGAGGCGGAAAGTGACAGTGACGTTGGTGTCCGACGCCGTTGTGCCCGGCTCAGCGGTGAACGTGGCCGTCACTGCAGGCAATGGAGCCGGCGTTTCGCTGGGGCCGGGGCTCGGCGTGGGGATGGGCGTTGGGCTTGCTGTCGGGTTCGGCGAAGGACTTACGGAAGGTGCCGGCGTGGGCTGCAGCGGCGGCAAGGTGGCAGGGTCCGAAGGTGCAATGGTAGGCAATGACTGAAGCGCTGGCGGCAGAGTTTCACCCGGCGATGGCCACGGACTGGGTAAGGGGCCGGGGTCTGGTGTGGTGCTGGGCGGGAAGGGGTAGAAGGCCGGCTTCTCGGGGCTGCCTTGGGACGGATCGCTGAAGTCCGGAAATAGCGGATACTCCTCCGAAATGTCCTCAGCAACCGGTGGGATCAGCGGATTCGTGGGCTCACCCGGGGATGGCGATGCACCCGCAATCGGCGGCTCGGAGGTGGTGGCGCCCGCAACTCCCAGCGCCATGGCGGCACTCGCTGCCACTGCTGCCACCGCCAAGACGCCAGCGCCCACTTTCCAGGGCAGGGAAATTCCCCAGGGTTCCACCCCGCGGATGACGGTGCCGCCTGGTGCCGACCCAGTGCCACCGGCTCCCCCGCCTCCGCCTGCGAGCGCAGGGAAGGCCGAGCTGAAGGCTACCCCTGCTACCAGCGGGAAGATCCATGCGCGCATGGCGGACTGAACGTCACTGAGGTCAAGGAGCAGGGCGGTGCATTTGGGGCAGCCTTCCAGATGTTCCTGCACCCGGGCTTGCTTGCGCCGGCTCAATCCTTCGCGCGAGTACGCACCCAATTGCGTTGAGTATTCCTCGCAATCTTCCCCTGCCGATGTACTGATGTGGTTTTGGAGGTACGCCTGGCGCAGGCCCTCCCGCGCCCGGAGTGCGAGTGCGGACACTCCATTGGGCGTCAGGCCCAGGAGCGGCGAAGCGGCTGCAGGCTTCAGCCCTTCAATGTCCACGTACCAAAGGACTTCCTGCCAGCGTTCCGGTAGGGACCGGAACGCCTGAGCCACCGCCGCAGATTCGAACTTCGCTACGGCGGGATCATCATGGGCATCCACGGTATCCAGAATGTACGATTCGGATGTCGGGCTGGTACGGGTCGCGTCCCGGTTGACGCGGTGGGCCACACGCCGAACCGCGGTCAGCAGATAGGCGCGGAAAAAGGAATCGGGCCCCTTCCCGGCAGCCAGGGACTGATAGACCGAGGCAAACGCATCCGCCACAACATCGTCAACATCAGCAAAATTGTCCAGCTGGGCGGCGGCCACGGTTCGAGCCATGGGCTGATGCCGCGCATAGAGCGTCTCGAACGCGGCCGTGGTTCCTGCTCGGACAAGCAGCACCAGGCGTGCGTCGCTGTCCTCGACGGCGACCGTTCCGCCGTCGTGTCCTTCCCGTCTGGAGCCGTCCGTGGGAGCTGCCTCGTCCATGCGTTACCTGCTTCGGACACGGCATGGTTCGCGGGAAAGCGGGACGACTCGCGGGCCCCGTTTGCGGGACCACGCTGCTGTAGCCCCAGCGCAGCAGCCGCGCCCGGTGCCGCACTCCAGCATCAGCCTAAAGCCAGCCACCCCGTCAGGAAAGCAGCGGCAGGACAATTTTTGGGGCTTATGGTTCCAACGGCCGGCGAGCTAGGGTTCCAACGGCCGGCGAGGCGGGCCGGACGTGAGCTTCGCCGGGAGGACACGGGCGAAGAAGCTGACCACCTTGTACCGACGCGTCGGAATGGAGACTGCCTTGCCTTTGGCGTTGTCCTCCAGCCCTTCGCGCACTACGCGATCGGCGGTCAGCCATAGGAATCGGGGTGCAACGGATTTGTCCATGCCCATGCGATCGTGGAATTCGGTGTGGGTGAAACCGGGGCAAACGGCCGTGACCTGCACGCCGGATTTCGCGTAGGCGATGTTGGCCCACCGGCTGAAGGTCACTTGCCAGGCTTTGGCCGCCGAGTAGCTGCCCCTATTGGCGAACGCTGCCACACTGGCGACGTTAATGATCCGTCCCTTCCCCCGGGCCAGCATGACTTCCAATGCCGCGTGGCTCAGCTCCATGGGTGTCTGGACGTGGAGCCGCAGGTGCCGGCGTTCCTCGTCCAGCTCATTCCGTTCGAACGACTTCAACAGCCCGATTCCGGCATTGTTAACAAGGACATCCACAGGCCGTGAAGCGTCCCGCAAACGGTCTGCGACGGCTGAGACGCCGACGTCGGTGGTCAAGTCCGCGGAAAGGACCTCCGCCGAGATACTGAAGTCGCGTTCAAGTTCCTCGGCTGTTTCTTTGAGGCGCTGTTCATCCCGGGCTACCAGGATCAGGTGGTGTCCGGCTTCGGCAAGTTGGCGGGCGAATTCTGCACCGAGACCGGCGGTGGCCCCGGTTACCAAGGCTGTAAGTTCGTTGGCTCGAGTGGTCATGCGCCTAGACTAGTACCCACACCGGAATTGAAACGATGCAAAGCGGCAAAGGATTCCCATGGTCAACTCTTTCCCCCAAGAGCCACTTGTCCTCAACAACAACGGGGCGTGGTGTTGGTTCCAGGACGAGCGCGCACTGATCGACCCCGCAAACAACACCTTGCTGGTGGGCTCGGTCGCTGCACCTGAAGGACAGGGTGGTGCGGAACGTGGCGGCAACATTGAAGTTGCGGAGGTGAACCTTGCTACCGGTCAGAGCCGCGTCCACGTACTCCATGAAAGGTTGGAGTCCGATGACCACAACGCTCCCGCCCTCCTCATCCGGCCCGACGGCCACTATGTGGCGATGTATGCCAAGCACAAAACGGACAACTACTCCCGCTGGCGCGTCTCCACCAAGCCGCACGACGCTTCCCAGTGGGAACCGGAGCAGCAGTTCGATTGGACGAAACTCGCCGACGGTCGCGGCGCCACCTACTCCAACTTGCACGCTCTAAGCACCGAAGGCCGGGTCTACAATTTTGTCCGCGCCATCAACGACGACCCCACGCTGATGATTTCCGAGGACCACGGCAGCACCTGGAGCTACGGCGGCAAACTCTTCACCAGACCCAAAATCGGCTACGTCAACGGCTACACCCGCTATGCCGGCAACGGCACGGACCGGATCGACCTCATCACCACGGACCACCACCCACGCGACTACAACAACAGCATCTACCACGGCTACATCCAGGGCGATGCGCTCCACGACGCCGAGGGCAAGGTGGTCAGCAAGCCCGTCATCGGCTCAGTCGGGATCAACCAGACGGCCCTCACCACCGTTTTCGAAGCCGGGCTAACGCTCGACGGCGATGCCCTCACCCATGGCTGGACTACTGACCTTCGCCGGCGGGGCACGGAACTCACGGCGATCCTCACGTGCCGGGCCAACGACGTGAACGGTCCGCTGCAGCGGGAGCAAATGCTCGACGTCGACGATCACCGCCTGCTGTACGCCCGCTTTGATGGGTTGCGCTGGAAGCTGCATCCCCTCGCCGTCGCCGGTCCCGGCTTGCTACCGCACGAGCAGGACTACACCGGGCTGGGTGCTGTGGACCCGAACAACCTGGATCGCGTCTACATCTCCGCACCCGTGGACCCGCGAACCGGTGCAACCACTGCGCACTACGAGATCTACCGGGGCCGGACTTCCGATTCCGGCGCCAGCTGGACATGGGAAGCCATCACCGAGGGATCGGATGTGGACAACCTCCGGCCCATGGTCATTCCCGGCGATCCCTCGGTCCACGCAGTGTGCTGGTTCCGGGGATCAATGAGCTCGTCGCAGAGCTACTCCACGGAGGTATTGCTGCTTCTCTAACGCGCTACATGGGTTGTTGGGTTGGCCTAGTTCGTTGGGTTCGCCATGGGCGGATGGATGTGCCGGTCAGTGGCGGTGAACAGCGCTGCCGGGGCACCACCGGTAGCCGCCCTCGCCTTCCGGCCTGTGGCAGTCAAGTGGGGCATCATCTTTCGGGTGAAGTTTCCCGCCGGAAGGGTGGTGTCCCACACTGCGTCGTAGACGGTGCGAAGCTGCGTCAAGGTGAACTCATGCGGCAGCAGGCGGGCTGCGACCGTGGTGTATTCCATCTTGCCGGCCAGCCGCCGCAGACCGTCCTGCAGAATTTCGAGGTGATCGAAGGCCAGATCGTTGCTGCGCAGGACGTCGTGGACAGGGTGCCACGCAGCAGCTGCGGCGTCGGACCCTGCGGCAATCCCCGGCAGGACACTCCCGTCCGTCGCGAGCAGGGCCAGGTGGGCAACGGAAACAACTCGCATCCGCGGGTCCCTATCCGGGCTGGTGTACGTGGCCAACTGCTCGATGTGTACCGGCAACTTCCCAAGGTCCAGCCCCGTCTCTTCTACGAGCTCCCGTTGTGCCGCTTGTTCGGCAGACTCCTTAGGTCCGACGAAACCACCGGGCAGCGCCAGCGCATCCTTAAACGGATGCCCGCCCCTGCGAACCAGCGCCACGTTCAAAGCGCCCGCGGACACCGCGAAGACCACCAGATCTGCGGTGAGGGCCACGGACGGGTAATCCCCGGGGTTATAGCTTTGGAGGAATTCCTTCGCGGACTGTGAATTCGCCGTCATGCCGATGCCCTTTCCAGAACGGATGGGGCCACAACGGATGGGGCCAGAACGGTTCGGCTTGCCCACGGCGGTGAAGTGAATCCGCTCCGTTGCGCAAGGATGAGGTCAATCGTCTCGACGGCAGTCTTCACACGCCGATCATGGTCACCTGTGACCAGAATCCAGGAATGCCCCTCCTCGGTCAGGGTTTCCTTGAACCACTCGGTCATTTCTGCCCGCCGGTGCTCGCCTTCACGCCACCCGTCGTCTTCAAAGTCCACGCCCTCGTGATCGGTGATCAAGTACAGATCCCTGCGGGGCAGAACATCTGCCGCGTGGAAGGAGCCAAAGCTTCCTTCGCCGAGGTAGTACCGCTCCCACAGCGTGGTGGCCAGGGCATCGGTGTCTGCTATCACCAAGGGGCAGGCATCCGCTGCAGCGTTTTCCATCGCGTTCTGCCGTGCGCCAATCAAACTGAAGTCTTCGGCAGTCCACACCATGTCCTCTATACCGGCGTCGGGCGTCTCCGAGCGGAGGCGGTGGAACTTCTCGTAGGTGAACTGACGGCCATACTCGGGGACGTCGGCAATCCGGGGGAACCTCGGCCGGTAATGTTCGGTCAGCGCGTTGGCCAAAGTGGTGGTGCCTGTTGATTCGGCGCCCACCACGATGATCCGCGTTGCCAGTTCCTGGCGGGCGGAAGCGATGATGTTAGGCCATGAGGTGCCGAGGTCCTCCCTGCACATGGTGCCGCTGATCGGATAGGCCCGCCGGGACGGGTCCACCGGCACGTGTTCTGCCCCGAAAGCCGCAGCAAGGCGTGAACCGTATTCTTCGGAGCTGAAGACCGCGTCGATTGATGTCACACCATGGCTCTTCAGGGCCAGCCGCATCAGCTCGTTCTGGGCAGTCCAAATTTCGTCCGAGTGGTAGTCCTCGGGGCAGTCATTGCGCATTCCGAAGATTTCCACTCCATGGACGTCATCGAATTCAGCCGCCAGCCACCTGACCCGTTCATCAATAGTGATGGACTCAAAACGGCTGCCAAGTACCAGGACGGCAACCTTCCGGGACTGGGCCGCGGCGGTGGCTATCAAATGTGCGTGGCCCGCGTGCGGCGGGTAGAACTTGCCGATGACCATTGCTTGCTTGTACATCTCAGGCTCCTGCCTTGATGGCTTCGGGGGTGGCCGGCGTTGCAGCGCTTCGGGTGCGCTTCCAGTCGATGAGTCCATAAACGCAGAGAGCGAGGAACCCGAGGTAGAGGATGGCGGTCAACGTCAGGCCGCGGCTGAAGTAGAGCGGGATGGAGACCACATCGATGAAGATCCACACGTACCAGTGCTGGAAGATCTTTTTGGCCTGCCCGTAGGTGGCCACCAGGGATGCGGTCAGCACGAAAGCGTCCGGCCAGGGAACCTGGGAATCTGTTCCGTGGGTGAGGACCATCGCCACGGCTGCAGTGCCGGCTGCCGTGGCCCCGAGGCCGAGGAACAACTCATTGCGGCTCGCATCGCGGATGGGGAGGTCGTTCCGGCTCCCGGTGCCAGCCGTGCCGCGGATCCAGTTGTACCAACCGTAGACAGCGACGGCGGCGAAAATGACCTGCAGGACGGTTTCACCGTAAAGACCGGCTCCCAGGAACAGGATAATGAACGCGATGTTGTTCAGGATTCCGATGGGCCAGTTCCACAGCTTCTGCTTCGCGACTCCGTAGACGCAGGCGGCGCCGGTGACGAAACCAATAATCTCGATCCAGCTCACCGGAGTGCCGAAGAGGTTGGGGATTGCCGCGGAGTTCATCCAGTCGAGCAGCGCCATCATCGTCATCCTTCAGTTCGTTATTATCATTCTGACAATAATGACTGTAGCAGGGTTATCGTCACTTTGACAATAACCCCGTGGAGGGCGATGACGGCAGGGACCGCAGGAAGTGCCACAGCCCTGCGGTCCCCAAGCTTCCCCTAGGGCTTCCCCAGGGTCTGCCTAAGCAAACTTGGCCAGGGGGTTGGCCAGGCGACCGGCCATCTGGAGACCGCCGGAGGGATCGGAGATGTCCAGCATCTGCTGGTTGTTCCTCAATTGCAGGCGATTGAGGCAGGACAACTCAAAGTCCGGCGCAAAGAGATCGTGCATAGCGAACTGGTCAGCAAGCTCCGGGTGGCGCTGCTGGTACTCCCGCAGTACGGAGGCAGCGGTCCCCCAGAACTCGTCCTCCCGCAGCGTCCCGTCCTCCACAAGGATGGCTCCGAGGAAGCGGAAAATGCAGTCGAACACGTCCGTGAAGATGGCCAGGACCATTTCCTCGGCAGGGATCTCAGCCTTGACACGGGAGACCTCCTCCGGAAGCTCCAGCCTGTCCCCCATGACCACAATTTCCTCGGCGATGTCCTTCATGATCGCGCGCACAGGCACGCCGTTTTCTAGGATCAGGATGACGTTCTCACCGTGCGGCATGAAAGCGAGCTCGTACTCATAGAGGCAGTGGACCAGCGGCACGAGGTAGGCCTCGAAGTAGCGGCGAAGCCACTCGGTGGGCGCCAGGCCGGACCGGGAAATCAGTGCGGAAACCACGGAGTTTCCGGACGAATCCACGTGCAGCAGCGATGCCATGGTGGCCAACTGCTGGCCGTCCTCCAGCAGCGGCAGCGGACTTTCCCTCCACAGGGCAGAGAGCATCTTGCGGTAGGGCGAACCCTTGGCCGAAGCAGCCTCGTAGTAGCGGTTGTGATAGCCGATGGCCGCGGTTTCACGGATCATGGCCAAGCCCCGGTTCTGGAGCTCCTGGTCATTACCGATCAGTTCCTGCAACCAATCGTTGATGGCAGGCGTGGCCTTCATGTACTGCGGAGACAGGCCACGCATGAAGCCCATGTTCAGCACGGACATGGCCGTTTTGACGTACGCCTTCTCCGGGTGGTCGGTGTTGAAGAACGTGCGGATGGACTGCTGCGCCTGGTACGAATCTTCGCCGGTGCCCAGGTTCACGATGTGGCGCTGGGCGATTTCTGCCGCGAACGTCACTGTGAGCTTGTTGTCCCACTGCCACGGGTGGACCGGCATCAGCAGGTATTCCTCAGGATCAAGTCCGGACGCTGACAATTCCGCCTGGAACCACGCAAGGGTGGCGGGCCCAAGTTCAGCCTCGAAGTGGGTCCTGTAATCCAGCCCGGCGCTGGACGTGAAAACGGCCTTGCTGCGGTGGACAGCGATCCACTGCAGCTTCACGGTGGCACCGGTCTCCGGCGCGAACGCGTGGTAATCGGCAATCCCGAACCCCAGCCGGCCGTTGTTGGCCACGAAACAGGGGTGCCCCTCGGTCATGCTGTGCTCAATGGCTTGGAAGTCAGCGGCCCGGTCAGCCCCGCCGGTGATGCCCGCTGCCAACTCAGCTGAGCTGTACGGCTTGCCCTGCTTGTACGCGTGGCTTGCCAGCGTGCTGCTGATCTCCTCGAGGTATACCGGCAGCATCTCCATCCGGATAGCCAGTCCCTGATGGAACTCGGCGATGAAGTCCAAGGCATCCACAGGGAGCTCTTTGCCGTCCCGCAACCGAACGATGGATTCGGCGGTGACGGACCAGTGCTCCAATTGCAGCAGCCTGGCGCGGAAACGGTACTCAGTAGCGGCGTCATCGCTCACCACCTTGTAAAGCCCGACGCCGGCACCCTCCTGGCGGATCAGCTCCGGGGCCAGGATGCGCTCGTGCGAGAACTCGGCGATCGCCTTTCGGACCAGGTGCCGGTTGGCGGCTGCCCAGCGTCCCGGGGTCAGGTGGGACACGGAATCAACAGCCGCAGTGGTGGTGGCGTTGTCGGCAGTGGTGGTCACAGGAATTCTCCTCTGGTCGCCGCGGCAGGCGCGGCCAAAATCGGGGTCAGGGTAGCGAGAAAATCCTCGCGGGTGCAGAAGCTCAGCAGCCCTTGCTTATGGTCTTCGGCGGGGTCGACGGCGGGAAGGGTCACCACGCCGTGCGGCCGGAAACCGACCTTCTCGTTCAGGACATGGATCTTGTGGTTGCGGGCGTCAGGCTCGACGACGACCCGCCGGGTCACCGGGTCGGCGAACAGTTCCGCCATCACGGACTGCATGACGCCGGTGGTAAAACCAGGCTGGGGATCGCCTGCGGGCGGTGACACCAGAAGGTGCATGCCAACATCACCGGGTTGGACCTCGTAGACGACTGCCAACGGCGATGACTCCGGGCGGTAACGCTCCATCAGGAAGGCGGGGACGCCGTCGTCGAGCCCCAAAAAGGCTTGGTGATGGCCCGATTCGGCAATCCTGGAGTACTCCGCCACAACATCCTGCTCGGTGGCCGAAACCATGCCCCAGAATCGCGCGTATTGCTGACTCACCCAGCTGTGGAGGACAGGTGCGTCCGCTACGGGATCGACGGGCCGGAAGGTGAAGCTCATACTGTTGCCCCCGCTGTCTCAGCGACGTTGGCAGCCACGGGAGCGGGAGCGCCAAACTGCTGGAACGCGATGCTTCGCTCGATCGGATACACTTCGCGGCCCGTGATTTCGCGCAGGATGCAGGAGTTCCGGTACGCAGCCATGCCGAGGTCCGGGGTGACGAAACCGTGGGTGTGCAGCTCGGCGTTCTGGACGAAGATTTCGCCAGCCTCCACACCGGTGCCGTAGTTCCGATCGACGTCGAAACGGCCCTTGATGTCGCGGCGGATCCTGTCCTGGATACCGGCCAGGAAGGCGGGCTCCTTGTAGCTGTACCCGGTGGCGAGAACCACGGCTTCGGACTCCAGGCTGTAGCTCTTCCCGTGCTCCTCGTGGTGCAGCTGGAGCGTGTGGGCGCCCGTGGCAGCGTCCCACTCCGCGGCGGTGAGCGACGAATGCGTGTGCAGCTGCGTGTCCACCATTCCGGAGAGGCTCTTGGTGTACAGGAGATCGTAGATGTCGTCGATCAGGTCCGAGTTGATGCCCTTGTAGAGGTTCTTCTGGCTCTTGATCAGGGAATCGCGCTGCTCCCCCGGGAGCGAGTGGAAGTAGTCAACGTACTCCGGCGAGGTCATCTCCAGGGTGAGCTTGGTGTACTCCAACGGGAAGAAACGGCCTGAACGGGTTACCCAGTTGAGCTGGTAGCCGTACACATCAATTTCCTGAAGCAACTCGTAGTACAGCTCCGCAGCACTCTGGCCGCTGCCCACGATCGTGATGTTGCGCTTGGACTGCAGCTCACTCTTCCTCGACAAGTAATCGGCGTTGTGGAGGACAAGTCCACCGGCGTTCACTATCCCTGCACAGGAATCCGGAACATAGGGTGAGGTGCCGGTGCCCAGGACCAGCTTGCGGGCGCGAAGCACCTCAGCCCCCTCCGGACCCTGCACCGAGAGCCGGTACACGCCGTCGTCGTACGTCACATCAAGCACATCCGTGCTAAAACGAACCGACTCAAGCTGGCCAGCCACCCACTGACAGTACTGGTTGTACTCGGCGCGAAGCGGGTAGAAGTTCTCCCGGATATAGAAGCGGTACAGCCGGCCTGTCTGCTTCAGGAAGTTCAAGAAGGAGAACGGCGACGTCGGATCGGCGAGCGTCACGAGGTCCGCCATGAACGGAACCTGCAGGTGCGCCGGCTCCAGCATCATGCCGGGGTGCCAGTCGAAGGACTCACGGCGGTCCAGGAACACGCAGTCGAGGTTCTCCACAGGCTCGCTCAGTGCGGCCAGGCCCAGGTTGAAAGGCCCGACGCCGATCCCTGCGACGTCGTAGATCTTGCCGTTGTCCTGGGTGCTCACGCTGCAGCCTCCGTAGTGTTCGCCAGCAGCTCGCTGCCCGTCCGGCGGATAAGTTCGATGATTTCCTGGATGTCCCTCAAGCTCGCCTCGGCGTTGAGGAGGGTGAACTTGAGGTAGTGGCGGCCAGCCACCTTTGTGCCGGCAACTACGGCCTCCCCGGAGGCGAAGATCGCGGCGCGAATGGCGGGGTTGAGGACGTCCGCGGCGTCGTCGTCGAGGGCTGCACCGTCCACCATCGGGCGGTAGCGGAATACCAAAGTGCTCAACTGCGGTGCGGCGGCGAGCTCAAACTCGGCGTCCTCAGCCAGCAAGGTCCCTACCCGGGCGGCGAGGTCGATCGCTTCGTCGAAGAGTGCACCGATTGCATCGGCCCCCATGATCCGCAAGGTCAACCACAGCTTCAGGGCATCGAAGCGGCGGGTGGTCTGAATGCTCTTGTCCACCTGATTGGGAATCTCGGCCTTCGCAGCGCTTTCCGGGTTCAGATAGTCCGCGTAGTACGTGACATGGCCCATCATGGAGCCGTTACGGACCAGGACTGCGCTGGAGCTGACGGGCTGGAAGAAGGTCTTGTGGAAGTCGACGGTAACCGAGTCCGCAAGGTGGATCCCGTTGAGGAGGTGGCGGTGCCTGCCGGAAACGATCAGCCCTCCACCGTAGGCGCCGTCCACGTGGAGCCAGGAATCGTAGGCGCGAACCAGTGCGGCCAGTTCGGAGAGCGGGTCAACCGAACCGAAGTCAGTGGTCCCGGCAGTGGCTACAACCGACATGGGCACCAGTCCGGCGTCGTGCGCTTCTGCCAAAGCAGCCGCGAGTGCAGCGGGGTCCATGCGGTGGTCTTCGGTGGTGGGCACGGCAATCACGGCGTCGAAGCCCAGGCCCAACATGGACGCGGACTTCTGGATGCTGAAGTGGCTGTCCGCGGACGTGAAAATCCGGAGCCGGTCCAGCAGATGCGGCAGGCGGGCGTCCCCGTTCGTCGCCCGCAGCTTGGCGACCGCGTGATTGCGGGCAATCAGCAGCGCTTGGAAGTTGGACTGGCTGCCGCCCGAGGTGAACACGCCGTCAGCGTCGGCATCGAAACCAATGCGCTCCGCGGTCCAATCGATGAGGCGGCGCTCGATCATGGTGGCACCCGCGCTCTGATCCCAGGTGTCCATGGACGAGTTCACGGCCGAGAGCACGGCTTCACCTACCAGCGCGGGGATGACCACCGGGCAGTTCAGGTGGGCGGCGTAGCGGGAATCGTGGAAGTAGATGGCGTCCTTGAGGTAGAGATCGTCCAGTTCTTCCAGGGCAGCGGCCGTGTCGGGCAGCGGACGCTCCAGGTCCACGGCACCAACTTTGGCTTTCAGTTCTGCATGCCCGACGCCGGTAAACGGCTGGGAGGTCCGCTGGACTTTGGTGGAAACCGCATTGACCCCCTGGAGGACCTGAGCGACGTAACTGGGTGAATTTCGTGCGTTGAACAGCTGGTTTGTGGCAGCGAGGGCCAGTTCCACTTTGGAGCCAAAATCCTGCTCCTGAGCGATCCGCTCTTCGACACTAGGTGACGTCACGTCAGCTTCCTTCCATTGCGTTGGGGCGCTTGTTAGCAAGGTAAGCCTTACTTAGGTAAGCCTTTCCGTCAAACTTTTGTGACCTATTTCGCCTAGAAGGCGGTTTCTCGCGTTTTTCCTGCCCGTGACCGCGTCATTGACTTTCCATCCAGCGACATTGGGTGCAAAATGTGGCTCGCTTTTCGGCCACCCGAAACGTCCACAGCCACCAGCAGCTGCCACCTGCGGCTCGCATCGGGCAGGGAGTAGAGTGCAAGGACTATCGGCAACAAGCGGTTGGGGGACCTCATGCAAGACCACGTTCACGAACGCATCGGTTTCCGCGAAATCGACGAGCACGGCAACGCCATGCCCGCCGTCAGCCCTGACGCGCCCGAACCCGCAGACCCCGCGCATAAACGCGCTTCGCCCAACCCCTTCATCATTGCGCTGTGGGTGCTGGATGCAGGGCTGTTGGGCTTCGGGTTCTGGGCCTTGACCGAAGCAGCGGCAGCGATGGCAGGACCAACACAGTTCAACACATCGGCGCAGCTCAGCTTCATGCTGATGTCCTACACCCCGTACGTACTCCTGGGCGGCCTGCTGCTGGCCGCCGCCCTGCTCTTCTGGCACGCAGTGCAGTGGCAACGTAAGAGACCCTCACCAACAAACTCGGTATAACCGACACAGCATGCGGCACCGGGGATGGGTCCCGGCCGCCGCGCACTTTATGCCCTGTGCCCTATGCCTATGCCTATGCCTATGCCTTGGAACGCTTGCGGCGTCCACCCAGGAACATGAAAAGCCCAAACCCGGTAACCAGCAGACTGATGGGTAGCACCGTGAGGACAGCCCCCGTGCTGGCCAGGAATCCCTCAGGCTGGCCAGGGACATCCGAAGTCCCGGGGGCATTGGCGGCTCCCGCAGGAGTGGTTGCCGGTTCCGGGTCATCCCCGGCCCCGAACGTACCCGATGGAGGATGCTTACCCGATCCCGGATTGGTACCCGCCGCAGGAGTCGTACCCTCCGGGGGCGCCGCCCCATCCGGGGAGACCGGAGGAAAAGTCACAGTAACCCGCGCTGGTGGAGTGATCACCGGGAGTTCCCCCGGAGGCGTACCAGTTGCCGTGGCCGAATAGGTGACGTTTCCGGAGTTGGTATCGGCCTGGGTGACCGCATAACGTGCCGTAGCGGTGACAGTTTCACCGGGTAACAGGGTTCCTGCGGCACCGGGCCAGGCGTAGTCCAGATCCGTGAGACCCTGCATCTGATGGGCCACTGCCACAGCCGTCAGTGGCGCACTCCCGGCGTTGTGCAGCGTGAACCTGTACACGATCATCTCGCCCACCCGCGTCGGGTCTCCCAGCGCGGAAGCGTCCCCGGTTATCCCGAACTCCAACGTCGAGATGGTGTTCAGCGTAGTGCCTGTTTCACTCTGCGGCGGCGTGACGGAAGGACCCACGGGAGGAGTACCTGTGGCGGACGCGCTACTGACCACCCGGCCGGCGTCGATATCCGCCTGAGTGAGCGTATACGTTGCCGCGGCCGTCACGGTCTGGCCGGGGAGAATCACGCCCGGAGTACCCGGCCAGTTGTAGTCCAAGGAGGAAAGGCCAACCAGCGGAGCATCGATCTCCACGTCCTTGAGCGTGACATTGCCGCTATTGGTCGAGGTGAAGGTGTAGGCGATGACATCGCCCACTTTCGACACCTCAGCATCGGGTTTCCTTGAAGACCCGGTGAACTGCATGGCCGGCGCCATCACCAAGGGAGTGTCTGCAACGCCGGTATGTGGAGTGACAGGCGGACCCGCGGGAGGGTTCCCGGTAGCCCAAGCACTGTTGGCGACGTGGCCGGCGTCGATGTCCGCTTGGGTAATGGCATACGATGCGGTCGCAACCAGCAGCTGGCCGGGAAGAAGCTCCCCCGGAATGCCTGGCCAGTTGTAGGCCATGGCAGAAAGGACAGCCTTCGAATCGTTGATCACCACGTCGGTCAGCGTGACGTTTCCCGTATTCCTTACCGTCAACGAGTACCCGATCCGGTCCCCCACAACTGCAGGAGACCGGACGGTGGAAGCGTCGGCCAGGAAAGTGACCTCCATATCCGGCGCCGAGTCGGCCGTGGTGGTCACCACACAGCTGATGTCGGCACCGGCTACGGGAACGATGGCAAGCCAACCGGGGAAGGCCGCGCCGTTGGGAAGGTCCGGCTGCAGTCCGTGGGCGTCGGCACAAGTGATGTTCTTGTCATAGCCGGACAGGTTTGTGCCCGATTGAGTGAGGTAATACGTGGCGCCCGCTGCGGCAACGTACTGGCCAGTGGTGCCGGAACCCGCAGTGACCGTGGCACCGGACCCCGTGGTGGTGGAGTTCACGCTACTGCCCACCACCGGCCCATCGGCCGAGCCTGCCCGGATTTCAGTGGTGAACTGGTCCGAATTCTGCAGGCGTGTCGCATTCAGAGCCGTGCTCATTTCCAGGCGCGGGGCGCGCACGGTCAGGGCAGCGTTCGCTGGCGGGACCAGGTTGGTGGCCATAGAGGCAGGACCGTCAGCGTACGTTCCCTCTACAGCAGCGGTGACGTCCACCGCGATGGTGCACGACGACATGCCCGGCGCCATATCACCGCCGGTCACGGAAATCGAGGGACTTCCGGCCGCCGCAGTCCGCAGCATCGGGCTGGTCCCTGGCGACTGTTCACACGTCCCGCCGAGGTTGGGGGTAGCGGCCACCACAACTCCGGCGGGGAGGGTGTCCGTGAAGAACCAGTCATTCTTCGCTGCCAGTTCATCGGTGTTGGTGACCGTCAGGGTCATTCGGGACGTACCGCCAGGACCCACCAGGGAAGGATTGAAGGCTTTGTCCAGCTGCGGTGTGACGTCCACAATCTGCGGGAGGTCGAATGCCACATCATTGCCGGCTCCGGTAGTGGTCTCATTCCGGAGTTCCAGACCAAGGGTGGGGTTGATGGTGCCAGCCGGGATTCGGTAGGGAACGGATTGCAGCTTGGTGACGTGAACGCTGGCCTGGGTGCTGCTGCCACACGGATCAAGCCCGGCGCTGAGGACTTGCCGCGTCCCATTGATGAGGAGGCTGAAGGTCTGGCTGGCGTGTGCTGCATGGCAGTTCACTTGGGCGAAGTATGCGGACACAGCGTAGTAGTGGCCCGCGATTGCCGGAACAGCGTTCCCCTTCGTACGGAACTGCACACCGGCCGCGATGCTTCCGGCGGCACTGTTGGTGTACTCGGACAACACCTGATTTCCGGCAGCTTGCTCCGGGCTCTGCCCCTGTGCCAAGCCGAGCTCTACGGCCATCTGCTGGACCTGCGCCCAACCGGCCGGCTGGTTCCTGAGGCAACCGGAGTCAGCCGTGGGCAACGGAGTGAAGGAGTTCAGAATCCAGCCGTCGCATTCGCCGCCCGCCGGCGTGTAGGGCGTGTCAGCTTCATAGCTTTCATGGGCTGCTGCTGGACCGCCCTGATAGTCCAGGATGCCGATGGCCCCGGCCGTGGCGTCCTCGTTGGAGAAGTCCTCAACGTAGACAGTAGTGCCTGCCTGGGCCACGCCAGGTGTTCCAGGTGCCGTGGCCCAGGCAGGCTGCGCTGAGGCTCCACCAAACCCCAGCGACATCACGGCCGTCATCAAAGCCGTAGCGATCATGCCCGCAAGAAGCTTGCGTGGACGTACGTCCTTCATGGGTTTTCCTCAGTGCGCTCAACCAGATGTTCTTGTCGTTGAAAAATCAATGCATCCAACGGGGGCACCGAAAACACAGGAGACCCGAACTTAAGGTGAGGGCAGCGGCCGAATCATGACGCGGAAATCCGAAAAACTTTTTGGGAATCCATCATTTGCCGCGCCAAGGACAAGCCGTCAAGCACAAGCAGTGGGCACAAGTTGCCTAGTGATAGGCGTTGGCAAAGGACTTGTTGGCAATGCCTCGGCCGCCAAACTGGTAATTGAGCATCCCTCCGCGGGCAGCATCCGGCAGGGCGACGCCAAGCCGGAACGCAAGATCGTGAGCGGCCATTGAGGTCGTGACGCAACGGACTTGACGGGGTTGGGAAGCCGTTCCGGCGCACGTCCACCCAGTGGGAGCAGCAGTCCTGTCCGCCACGAAAGTCGCCTGGTCCGGGAGGGTAAAGACCACTTCTCCCGTTGTGGGCGACCCCTCGCCGTCCACCGCGAACTCCACACGGAGCTCCCGTTCCCCGGAACCGGAGCCGGCAGCTGAGGCGAACGTCGCATCGACCGTTTGCGTTTCAGGTGCCGTAGGGCTGGAAGCCGCGGGCGCCGCCGTCGACGACACCGTCCCGGAGTCCACCACCACGGCACTGCGCTTCCCCTCCGCTGGCTGAGTCTCGACGGCGGTGGGTTTCGGCTCGGCGGCCACGGGCGTCTCTGCCGCGGGAACCTGGGCAAGACCCGGTGACACCCCGGTAGCCTCGACACCCGGCGTTGGGGGTGGCGAAGGCGTTGTAGTTGGCGAGGGTGTTGCTGCTGGAGCTGACGTAGCGTGGACCGGAGGGACTTTCGCACCACCGTCCCCAGCAGCATCGGACTCGGTGGCGGCAGTGGGCTGAAGCAACCATCCGAGGACTCCCACCAGCGCCAGTACTCCCACCACGATCGCCGCCGCTATCTTCCACACGTGGCTGACGCTGCGCGCCGCGAAGGTCCCTGGGGTTATGGCTGCTGATCCAAGCGACGCATACGCGGCCGGACTGAAGGCGATGCCCGTCACCAAGGGGAACAGGATGGCCCTCATGCCGCCTTGGACGTCGTTAAGTTCCATCAGCAGGGCAGTGCACTTGGCACAGCCGTCCAGGTGAATCCTGACTCTCTCCGCAGAGGTGCGTCTCAGGGCGTTGCGGGCGTACTTTCCCAATTGGCTGGCGTACTCTTCGCAGCCGTCATCCATCGTCTGGCTGATGTGCTGCTGGAGATAGGCCTGACGCAGTCCTTCCCTCGCCCGGAGGGCCAAAGACGAGACGCCATTGGGAGTGAGCCCCACCAGCGGAGCCGCCGCGGCCGGCTTCAGGCCTTCAATGTCCAGGTGCCAGAGTACGGCCTGCCAGCGTTCGGGCAAGGACTTGAACGCCCTGGCCATGATGCTGGACTCGAGGTCGTTGAGGACGGGGTCGCTGTCCAATACAGCGGAATCCAGGACGGCGTCGTCGGCAGCAGTCGGCATTCGTCGGGCCCTGCGGTTCCGGTCGTGAGCCGTGCGGCGCACCACGGTCAGGAGATAGGAACGGAAGAACTCCTTGGGCCCCTTGCCTTCGGTCAGCAACTGGAAGACTGTGGCAAATGACTCAGCAACAACATCGTCGGCGTCACTGGGATTGTCGGTCTGGGCACGAGCCACATATTGGGCAATCTTCAGGTGCCGCTCATAGAGGACGTCGAAGGCTTCCGTAACCCCCTGACGCACCATGGAAATGATGTGGGGATCGCTTTCAGCGGCCATTGCGAGGGCTGAGGAGTCCCCGCCGCCCTTTACCGAAGTTACATGATCCATAAGCAGTAGTGTGACATCAGATTCCGCGTGACTTGAATCGCGCTCGTCATACCTGTAGAGAACTCATGTTTTTGCATTTTTCGCGTCACGATTCCGTACTTGGCAGCACTAGTGAGTCATGACCTTCCCAACCGCCGCACTGAGCCGAGGAAAAACCGGCGTCCGGCGCCCCCTCCTGAAGTTGACGCGCGCACTCCACCAAAAGGCCCACCGGCGTCAGGGGGCCGTGGTTCGGGGATTGCCGCACTGCCGCTCCGGACTGCTTGCCCGCAAGAAGAACGCGGGACATGTCGCATTGGTCTACGGCGCGGACAGGACTTGGGCCATTCCGGGCGATACTGTCATTTTCACGGCATGGATCACCAACGACTCGGGCAGTTACCTGCGGGACATCGCCTTGATACCGCGTTCCTTCACCAACGAGGGCATGGAAGTACTCCACTACACCACTGAACCTGTCCAGCGGGACCTTGAAATCAGCCGCCTGGCCCCTGGCCAATCAGTGATGCGGAGCTTCTCCTACCAGGTCACGGATTCCGATCATCTGCACGGCGGGAGCCTGGTCAGTGCAATGCAGGTCCGGGCCACGTGCCGGGGACAGCTCATCGCCGATGAGCATGACGCCTTGGTCTCGCTCAGCGGAACACCACCGAACTGGCCGTTCCAGACCACCACGGTCCAACGCAAAAAGAGCTGAACGTCTACTCGTTGTTCGGTTGGCCCACAGGCTTCTCAGCAGGCCAATCAACGTCCTGTTCGTAGCCCTCGTGCTTCTTCAAGTACGCGGCAATGTAAGGGCAATGCGGGATGATCCGCTTTCCGGACGCCACCACATCATCCAACGCAAAGTGCGCCAGTACTTTCGCCAGGCCCTGGCCGTTGAACCCCGGCTTCGTCTCAGTGTGAATGAAATCAATATGACCGGGCTTGTCCATGAACTGGGAAATCACGGCCAACTCTCCGTCCACATGTAGCTCATAGCGGTGAAATTTGTCGTTGCGCACTGTGGTGACGCCAGGGCGGAACGACTCTGCCAGTGAATCCGTGTACTCGGTCATGTTTCGAGATTGGCACGTAAATCCGGCTCTGGCAACGTCCGCAACCGCTCCACGGATACTTCCGCGTCCTCCCGCAGCGGCGGTTGCACCACCGGCGTCGGAACCCTTCCGAGAAGAAGGACGGCAAGGGCGAAGCAGGCCGCTCCCCCGCCCAACAGTGCCAGCGTCAAACCGTTCAAGGCGGCATCAGCCACCGGGACTAAAACCACGACGCCGGCCGTCACCACAGCGGAACGCAACGGACCGCGGGCGTGGCTGGCCGCCGTCGGACGGTTCTCCAAGCGACCAAGAAGCCACACCACAGGGACCAACAGGGCTACAACCGCGAAAAAGACGGGTATTCGCGCCCACCACCACTCTGCGGTCCCGGCCGACGGCTTGGGAACATTAGTGAGCAGCAGCAACCCGGACATGCCCACCAGGAGCGGAAGATGCCACAGATAGATGGTCATGGAGTGCCGTCCTGCAACGGCTATGACTGCCTGGATCCAACGGAAGCCGGCGATCGCCCGAAGACCGGGGTGCAGCAACTGGAGTGTTGCGGCTTGGGAAATGCCCAAGAGGAGCAGGCAGAAATTGGGCGGGTTCAGGTTAACCACCATGTTCCCCGGGTACACGGCCACACCGGTCACCACGCCGAGCAAGAGGTTGCTGGAGACGATGGCCCCAACCAGCCAGGTGCGGCTCCTGTGCTCGAAGAAGCCGTCAGCCATCAGAAAGCCCAGGTGCTGCACGGCGCACCAGAGGAAGATCATGTTCGCGAACGCCAGGACGGGAATGGCGCCGCGAAGGGAATCGACTGTAATGATCAGGGCCACCAGGGCGGCGAATGTCAGAAGTGGCGCGCGTTCGTGAAATCGGGCCATCAGGGGAATGCTGAGTTGCGCTGTGAGGTAAGCCGCCAGGAACCAGAGCGGCATGGCGGCGCCGGCGGTCATCAACTGGATGACCTGCGGGTGAACACCCAGCAGCAGCGCGATCCACAGCCCTCCCCACATGATCGCCAGCAAAGCCATGGCCGGACGCACCAGGCGCAGGAGCCGCACCTGAGCGAAGTCGAATCCAGTCCCGCCAAGCGCCTTCAGCCGACGCCATGATTGCAGACCTGTCACACCGCCCAGGACGAAGAACAAGGGCACGATCATGAGGCCCCAGGCCACAGGGGTGAACCAACCCTGCTCCATCAGCACGTTAACGGTAGTGACCGTCCCGTCCTTGTGCAGGACCGGGCTGACCATCATGCAGTGCGCGGCCACCACCAGGAGCAGGCAGGTGAACCGGACAAGGTCGATCACCGGGTCCCGTTGCACAGCCGTCGCCTTGCCGGCGGTAGGATTCGCATCCATCTCCATGGCTCCCCTGCAGTGGCACGCATTTGCGTGCTGACTTCATTGTCCGCCCGGCTGAGGTACGGGACCAGCAGGCGGGGCGCCTGTCCCTTCCGGAATATCAGCTACCGCAGAATTGCCTCTGGACGGCTCATGGAAACACCGGCAGGATCAGAGGCATGACTACGTCGATTTTCGTCAACCTGCCCGTCAGCGACCTTGAAGCATCCAAGGCCTTCTACACGGCCCTTGGCTACACCATCAACCCTAATTTCACCGATGACACTGCAGCCTGCGTGGTCTTCAGCGACACCATTTATGCCATGCTCCTGACCCATGCCAAGTTCAGCGAATTCACCAAGCAGCCCATCGCGGACACGCACAACACGACGGCGGCCATTGTCGCCATTTCTGCCGATAGCCGTGAAGACGTGGATGCCTTGGCCGCCAAGGCGCTCGAAGCCGGCGGGTCCGAAACCTACGACGCCCAGGACCTTGGTTTCATGTACAGCCGCGCATTCCGTGACCTGGATGGCCACCACTGGGAAGTCCTGTGGATGGACGACGCAGCGGCACAATCCGGCCTCCCGGAGTCCTAAGCCCGCGAGTTTTTGTACAGCAGATGCCCTTCAGAAGGCGTTTTCAGGGCACCTGCTGTACAAAAACTCAGGAGGTTGTAACGGCGATGATTCCAAGCACGACGGCGAGCAACGGCGTTGTGCCTTGGAGCGTTGCTGCGCGGAGGTACTTTTTTCCACTGGCGGCGAGGACGAGTGCCGCGAGGAGCATGGAACCACAGCTGCTGAAGACGAGGGTCCAGCCGACCTGGGTTGCACCCATGGCTACTGCGACGATGCCGATCAACGCGCCAATGGCAAGGAACAGATTGTAGAAGCCTTGGTTGTAGGCGAGCGGCTTGGTCGTTTCCGCGTCGGCCTGAGAGGTGATGCTGAACGTTTTCCAGGTCTTGGGCTTGGTCCAGGTAATGGACTCCATGGTGAAGATGTAGACGTGGAGCAGGGCGGCTATCGTCGCAAAAATCAGGGAGGCCAGGATCATGGTTTGATCCTAGCCTCCCTGTGTTCTTGAACTTGACCCTAGGCGCTGAGCAACTCCAGCGTGGCGCCGGCGAACGTGGCAGCCGAGCCGTTCCAGCGGGCCAGCAAACCCTGCAGATTCTCACCGTCGGCCCGGTGTGCAGCGGTTTCAGCTTCGAGAGTGGACAGGATTCCCGTGCGCAGCTCCGTGTTGAAGTTCACCTTGCCCACCTGCAGAGAAGGGGCCTTCGCGAGCTCATCCGCTGGAATGCCCGACGCACCATGGAGTACCAGCGGCACCTCGGTGTTATCAGCAACTTCCTGCAGCACGTCCCAACGGATGTTCGGCTCGCCCTTGTACTTTCCGTGCACGTTGCCCACCGCGACGGCGAGCAGCTGCGCACCCGTTCGCGCCACGAAGTCAGCCACCTGCGTGGGGTTGGTGAGCCCCGCAACTGAAGTGCCGGCGTCGTGCGCTGGGTCTTCGGTACCAAACGCTTTGTCCTCGTCGCCGGCAAGGCCGCCGAGTTCCGCTTCGATCACGACGTCGGAGGCACCTTGCGCGTCCAGCGCGGCACGGACTTCGCGGACCAGGGCGATGTTGTCCTCGTAGGGCAAGGACGAACCGTCGGCCAGAACGGCGTCTGCACCGGCGGCCACCGAGTCGAGGATGATCTTGAGATCCGAGGCGTGGTCCAGTTGGACCGAAACCGGGACGCTGGCGTCGTCGGCGAGGCCGCGCAGGGCTGCAATGAGGCGCAGGCCGTTGGGTGTGGACGCAGTTTTCGGAGCCACCAGCAGGATCACGCCGAGCCGGGCTTCCTCCGCCGCCGACACTACAGCCAATGCGGTGGTGAAGTCGTAGCAAGTGAAGGCGGGAACGGCCGAGCCGGCGGCCAGGGCGGAGTTGACCAAGTGGTCGAGTTTGGTGCGCATTAGTGGCCCAGGCCCCCCACCAGGATCCAGGCGACATACGTCAGCGCAAAGCCGGCCAGGCCCAGGATGGTGGTGAGAACGGTCCAGGTCCTGAGGCCGTCGGAAACCGTGAGGCCGTAGTAGCGGATCACGGTCCAGAAGCCCGCGTCCGTGACGTGGGACAAACCGAGCGAACCGAAACCAATGGCGATGACGATCACGGCGATCTGGGCCGGTGAGTAGCCGCCTTCCATCACAGCGGAGGTGAGCAGGCCGGTGGTGGTCACGATCGCGACCGTTGCCGAACCCTGCGCGGCGCGGAGTGCCAGGGAGATGACGAAGCCGAGCACAATCACCGGAAGGCCAAGGCTGTCCAGCGTGTGGGACAGTGCGGCGCCAATGCCTGATGTGCGGAGAACTTCACCGAAGACTCCTCCTGCAGCAACCACCATGAGGATGGACGCGATGGGAGGCAGTGCGCCTTCGAAGATTTCGCCGGTTTCCTTGAGGGACCAGTTGCGGCGTACAGCCAGCAGGAAGAAGGAGAGGGCCACAGCGACCAGGAGTGCGAAGAACGGGTTGCCGATAAACGCGGCCACGCCGTACCAGTAGTTGTCCTTGGGGATAGTCAGCGTGCCGACGGTGCCGAGGAGAATCTGGGCGATGGGTGCGGCGATCAAGAACATGATCAGGCCGGGACGAGGAGGTGCGATCGCACGGGCGCCGGGACCGTCGTGGCCCACGTGGACCAGGGATTCGGAGCCGAACTCTTCCACCTGCTGCTTCACTCCGGGGAGGAGCTCGTAGTCCTTGCGGTTCATGATGCTGGCAACCCAGTAAGAGAGGAATCCGAGGGGGATGCAGATGATGAGCGAGATCATGGTGATGAGCCCGATGTCCGCGCCGAAGACGCCGGCACCGGCCACGATGCCCGGGTGCGGCGGGACTGCGACGTGGATGGACAGCATGATGCCGGCCATGGGCAGGCCGAACTTGATGGGGTGAACGTTGGCGATCTTGGCGAAGGCGTAGACGATGGGGACCAGAACGATCACGCCAACCTCGAAGAATACCGGGATGGCCACCAGGAAGCCCACGGCCGTCAAAGCGACAGCAACGCGCTTGGCACCGAGCTTCTCCGTGAAGTGCGTGGCCAGTGACTGCACACCACCGGACACCTCGATCATGCGGCCAAGAATGGCACCGAGGGCGATCAGCAACGCAACCTTGCCCATGGTGCTGCCAACGCCGGTGGTCACCACTGTGAAGATGTCCTTGAGCGGGATCTGGGCTGCGACGCCCACCAGGATGCTGACCGCCAGCAGGGCAACAAAGGCCTGGATCTTGAAGCGGATGATCAGCACCAGCAACAGGGCGATACCGGCCGCAGCGATGGTCAGCAGAAGCGGTGTTCCCAGCTCCACTGCGGGCTTGATGGCGGGGGCATCGGCCGCCCGAACCATCAGCGAGTTGACGAGGGGGTTCATTGGGGGTGTCTCCTTTGACATACCAGTCTAGGGAAGACCGGCGGAGGTAGCGACGACGGCGAAGGGGGGACCGCCGTCGTCGCGGGTTCTTGTTGGGGGTGTGGAGTTTTTGTACAGCTAATGCCCTTCTGGGCTGCTCATGAGGGCGTTAGCTGTACAAAAACTCCGGGGTTAGGCAGTGCGCTTGGAGGGCGCAACAACCTTGATGACGGCGGAGTCGTCGGCAGCGGCGAGGCCCTGGGCCTGGCCGAGAAGGTAAAGCTGTTCAGCGGCGGCGGCAACGGGTGCGGCAAGGCCGGCGGCCCGGGTTGCCTTGCCCACGATGCCCATGTCCTTGACGAAGATGTCCAGGCGGCTGAGGACCTCGGCGCCGTCTTCGGTGTAGGCCTCAAGGATGCGCGGCCCGCGGTTGGAGAGCATGAAGGAACCGGCGGCGCCTGCTTCGAGGGCGGCGAGAGTCTTGGCCTGGTCGAGGCAGAGGGCGTCGGCGAGAGCCATGGCTTCTGCGGCGGCGGCAATGTGGACGCCGCACAGGAGCTGGTTGACGGTCTTCAGTGCCTGGCCGTCACCGGGCTTGTCGCCCACAATGCTCAGGGTGGACGCCAGCAGCTCAAGTGCGGGGCGGGCCTTTTCGAGCGCCTCGGGCTCAGCGCCCACGACGATCAGCAGGTCACCTTCGCCGGCACGCTTGGGGCCACCGGAGAGTGGAGCATCAACCAGCGCGACGCCATACTCGGCCAGCTTGGCTACCGTTGCGGGAATGGCTTCGGTGCCAACGGTGCTGCCCAGGATCACCACGGCGCCCGGCTTGAGGACCGGGGCCACGCCGTTTTCGCCGAAGAGGACATCGTTGAGCTGCTCACCGTTGCGGACGGCCAACAGCAGCGCATCGGCACCTTGGGAAGCTTCGCGGGCGGAGTCGAAGGTCTTGATGCCGGCCGCTGCTGCGAGCTCCAGGCGCGGCTCTGCGATGTCGAAGCCGTGAACGGTCAGCTCGGAGGCAAGGCGGGTGGCCATGGGCAGGCCCATGGCGCCGAGGCCCAGGACGGTGATGGTGTAGTTGCTGCTGGTCATGGTGTTCTCCATTGAATGTGTGCGTTTAGAAAGTTGCGCTGAGCTTGCGGGTGACGTGGGTCAGGGACTGGTCGTCGCCCACGTTGCCGGCGAAGACGATGTACGGGATGCCCTTTGCGGGGCCATCCACCGGCTCCCACAGCGAGACGATGCCCGGCAGCATGGGTCCGCGGACAATCGCGTGGCGGATTTCCAGGCCGTGCGCCGCCACGTCCGAGGACGTGATGCCGCCCTTGGCGATGACGAACCGCGGCGGGAAGGTCTTGAGTGTCCGGTTCACCACGGCCACGACGGCGGCCGAAACCGTGCGGGCGATCTTCAGGCTCGCTGCGGCGTCGTCGGTTTTGATGAGCAGGCGGCTGGTGTGGACGATCACGTCGCCCTTGTGAAGGGCGTCGACGACGTCGGACACAACGGTTTCGATGTAGGCGTCGGCTTCTGCTTCGCCCGAGGTTTTGGTTCCGGCAATGAGCTTCTCGACGTCGATCTCGATGATCCGGGCCGAGCTGTGCTGCGCAGTGAGGTCATTGAGTTGCCGGGTGGTGACGCCAACGTGGGAGCCCACCACAATCAATCCACCGGTTGAGGAGGGAGTGTTGCCTGCGAAGGCTTCTTCCGAGGTCAGCGCAGTGCGAATTTCCTGGCCAATGCGGCCCCTGACAAAGGGCGGGCCCACGCGGTAGAGGAGTTTCTTGCCGCGGCGTTCTGCTTCCTCCAAGCCCAGGGCGAGGGCACGGAAGTCGTTCTCGGTGACGATGTCAGCCACGATCGGCGTGGAGTTGGTGGCGGATTCCAGGGCGTCGGCGATCGCTTTGGCGGAGATGGTGGGATCTTGCGCTGACGCTCCGGCGCGGATGATGTTCAGGTCCAGGACAATCACGTCGCTCGCGGGGAACCGGCCCTGCGACTTCTCCTCCACATACTTGGCCATCTCGGAGTTGGCGAAACCGAAGCTCGCGTCCTTGGCGAATTCCGTCTCAGCCACGGGAGTCAGTGCGCCGGCGTCGGCGCGCATGTAGTGCACACCGCCGATGGTGATGCGGCCGGCGTCGGGGAATGCCGGAACGATCACCACGCCGTCGGTGGGTTCGCCGGTTTCTGCAGCGACGGTGGCGGCGATGACGTCCGGCTCCAGCGGGTAGTGGCCACGGAGGGTGGAGTCGCTGCGGCTCACGAAGCCCAGCTTCACGTCGCCGGCGGCTGCGGCAGCCAGAGCGTTGCGGACGATTTCCTCGTTGCGCGCTGCGGCTTCGGCCGGGTCAAGGCTGCGGGTGTTGGTGAGGACGTAGACCGCGGGCTTGGTCTGGTTCGCACGGATGTGGGTGAACGCCCAGGTGAAGTCCTCCACGTCCCAGCGGGTGAGCACAGCGAGATCCGCAACTGACTGCGTTCCCGTGGGGTCGTCGTCGAGGACCACCAGGATCTTTGGTGCGTCCGCGGCAGACGCCGTCACGGCGTCGGCAACCAACTGAGCAGGAATCTGGACTTCCGCCGGGAAAGCGGCCAGAACGTCGGCTTCAAGGGTCACTATGCACTCCATCGTGGGAAATCTCTGTTGCGGTTTAGTGAATGTAAGATGTCAGACATCTAACATTTGAATTAGTGTGACACACGGCTCCTCACCGCGCAAGGTGCTGCGCATCACTAGGCTGAGAGGATGGCTGGCAGCGCTGTTCCACTCCCCTTCGTGAACGTCCTCACTCCTGCCGTTCCCGCAGCTCAGCCCATTCCGGCAGTCCTGATCCATGGCTGGGCGTCCGGTTCCGTGTATTGGGAACCCCTCGCGAATAAGTTGCTCGACGCCGGCAGGGAAGTCTGGATTCTGGACCTCCCCGGCTACCACCCGGGCGAGTCCCTCCCGCCGGATTTCGAATGGACCTTGGACTCGGCAGCGGCTTCCGTGGCCGCGGCCCTTGATGACCGGGCCAGCGGTCCGGTGCATATGGTGGGACATTCGATGGGTGGCAGTGTTTCGTTGACGCTTGCGGCAGCCCGCCCCGGCCTGGCGGCTTCATTGACCCTTGTGGGCATGGCGCCGGTGCCGCAGAATCAGGGGTTCAAGGAGGTGCTCAGGACCCAGCTGGATCAGGGGTTCTTCGACGCCGGGACCGTAGTGAAGCTCATGAACGCCTGGTATGGAGAGCTGGCCGCAGCAGATATGGCGCGGCTCAGCACAGGGTTCGACACTCCGTTTCCGATTCTGTCCGCCAGCGCGGTGGCGGCCATGACCGGCGTCGAACCTTCAGTGCCTGGGCGCGTCCGCGCGCCACTACTGGTGATCGCCGGTACTGGAGATCGGGTGCGCCCTATCGAGCAAATGCGCGCGTTCGTGGCCGCAAGCCCGGGTCGCCGGTTGGCGGCCATTCGCGGCGCCGGCCACAACGTCCACTGGGAACAGCCCGAACACTGCGCAGAGGCGCTCCTTGAATTTTGGGAAACAAGCTGGCCACCGCCAGCGTAAGATGTCTGACATCCGCCCGTCCCGAGGGTAATCCACGGGGACCCGGGCGGTCTGAAGGACAGGAAATGGGGACACATGGCACGCAAGTCATTGGTGGGCGTCGTGGCCGATGAGCTGCTGGACAGGATCATCGCGGGCGAATTTCCGCCCGGAACAGTGGTACCGGGCGAGCTGGAGCTCAGCGCCAAACACGAAGTAAGCCGCATGACAGTGCGCGAGGCCATGAAAACCCTTGAGGCCCAGAGAATCCTCAGCGTTGAACGCGGCCGCGGAACGTTTGTTAACCCCCTCAACCAGTGGGCCTCCTTGGAAGCCGTGTTGCGTGCGGCGTCTGAAGGAACCAAGGACGCGGCGGCTGCGATCCATTTGATTGAACTCCGCCGCATGCTCGAAACCGGCGCCTGCGAACTCGCCGCCGAGCGCATCTCCGATGATGAGCTCGCCGCACTCAGGGACCACGTGGAAAAGATGCAGGCCTCCCACGAAGTCAACGATCTCGCCGGGTTTGTCGAAGCCGACCTCGCCTTTCACGACGTGATCCTGCACGCTTCAGGCAACGTGTTTGTGGCAGTGCTTTTCGAACCCCTGCACAGGGTCCTGGAAGCCCGGCGCGCCGAGACTTCAGCCTTCCCGGAGATCCAGGAACACGCGATCGGGCACCACCGGAAGATCGCCGCGGCTTTGGAATCGCGCAATCCTAACGAGGCCCGTCTCGCGATGGACGCGCACATGCAGCAGACGCTGGACGATCTGAAGACGTACGTTCTGGAGGCGTAGCTGGCACAGGCACTCGCCCGCTTGGTCGATCAAGGCATTGTCGTAGAGAAAGTTGCCGGAAGAACTCACATTTTCCGCCTCAATCGTCATCACCTCTTGGCCAAAGCAGTCGAGGAGATGGCCAGCGCAAAAGACCATCTCATCGAGCGCATTCGGACCGAGATCGAGTTGTGGGAATTCGCGCCGATTGTCGTCACGATTTATGGCTCAGCCGCACGTAATGACATGCGAAACGACAGCGACATAGACCTGTTCATCGCCCTTCCGAACGACGTCAACGAGTTGCAGGCCGAAACCAGAATAGCCACTCTGGCCGGCGAAATCAGCGCCTGGACGGGCAACGACACGCGGCCTTTTGTCTTCCTGGAGTCGGAAGTAGCGCCTTCGTCGATTTTCGAGTCCATCATCGATGAGGGCGACACACTTTTCGGCGATGGAACGTGGTTGCGCCGCGTTCTCCGCGCTGGTAGTGGCGCTTAGATGAGGACCACACCGGGAAGCGAAAGTATCCGCCGAGGTCGCTTGAGCAAGGCCGCGCAGTTCCAGCGGGTGGCCATGGATGCCCTCGAACTTGCTGAAGAACACTACGAAGTTGCCGACGCCGTGGCAACCCTCTGCGTCCACGCAGGAATCGCCGCCTCTGACGCCATCTGCATTGCTCGGCTCGGTCACTTCGCGCAGGGCCAGGACCACAATGACGCGGTAGCTCTGCTCAAGTCAGTGGATGGGGGCGCTGTTGGATTATGCTCGCCGATAGCTTTCCGTCATCGGCGCAGGCTCTCGCTGGGTAGCTCTCCGAAGGCCTTCACGTAGAGCGCAGAGAAGCGCCCTTGGTGCGTGAAGCCGCAGAGTTCCGCGATGGCCGTGACACTCTGCTCGCGGGGGCTCGCTTCAAGAAGCATCTCCCGGGCACGGTCCAGCCGGATACTGCGCAGCAACTCCGACGGCGTCGCTCCAGTTTCCGCCCGAAGGGCCGTTTGCAGCGTTCGAACCGAGACACCCAAGCATTCGGCGATGTCCGGCACGGTGAGTTCTTCGAAAGCATGCCGGTCCAACAGCTCGCGGAACTCCCGGACCAGGCGGCTTTCGGATTCCGCGTCCCGGGTCTCATCACCGGGCAACTCCATGGCCATCAGCAGGCGTGACACCATGCTGTCCGCCAGCAAACCCTGCACAAACGCGGGGGCCGTGGTCCGTGGCTGGCTGATCATGTCGTCATGAAGCTCGACGACGGACCTCAAGAACGCGCGGCCGGCGGCACCTGAAAGGTCCATGCCATAGCCCAGATCAACGGTGTCATGGCCATAAAGCTGACCCGCCACCCGCTCAACCGCTGAACGACGCACGTAGACAATGAGGTGCGGACTTCCGCCGTCCCAGCTCATGGAGAAGGGCCGGTGGAGCGGAGGAACAGTGGCCATCCGGGGACCCGACTCCACCGTGCTGGCACCCACCTTCATGGATGCGTGCCCTGCCAACGGGATCTGCACCAGGTGGAAATCCTGCAGGCCCTCGGGCTCAATCCGGACGTCGGCTCCGTAGTCCAGGAACTCGATCCCCACGTCACCCCGGTGCAGGGAGCGCAACTTCATGTCCACCGAGGACTGGTGCGTCAGTGGTGCAAGCTCGTGGCTGCAGAACAGTTCGGCGATCCTGGCGTGTGCCTCGTCCACGTCAGTGGTGGCCATGGTTGGGCGACCCCGGAGCACATCACGGGGAAGAATCCTCACCATCCGCCACCTACTTCACAGGGTCTTGTGCAGCTTTTCGCTTATCGGACGATCCTCGCGCCAACTGGATATTCCGGAGTCCAACAGCTGTCTAGAGTCGCTTTTGAGACAAGTATGACGCAGCTCACAGCACCATAACAGCGACGGAAGCGGGGTGAGGACCAGTGAAGAACATCAAGGTGGTACATGACCGCAGAGACGAATGGGACAGGAGCCACTTCGAACTCTGGGCGGCGGAGCTTCGGGCCAGGGAAACCCACCTCACTTCCGCGGCATGGGTGGGTTGGCACGAGGAAGAGGAAGAACCTGCGTAATTCGGATGATCACTGCGCCAAGTGGATATTCCGCCGGAGAAGGGCAACCTAGAGTCACTTCAAGAGTGAATATGACGCACGTCATATTTACGTAACACAGCACGCGAGGGAAAGGGTTCGGCAGATGTCAGCACTCGAAGGCAGGACGGCAATCGTCACCGGTGGGGCCACCAAGGTGGGGCAAGGCGTGGTGACCTCATTGCGCGACGCCGGAGCCACGGTGGTGGTTGCGGATATAGCTCCCGACGGCGACACCCTCACCAAAGCTCTCGGGGAAGGGATTCACTATTCCCACACGGACATCACCGACGACGCCGCAGTCAGCGAACTGGTGGAGGAAACCGTGGCCCTCTACGGCGGGCTCGGCATCCTGGTAAACCTTGCCTGTACCTATAAGGACGACGGCGCAGCCTCCGGGCGAGCCGACTGGCTCGAAGCACTCAACGTCAATCTGGTCAGCGCCGTGGTGGCGAGCAATGCGGCCCGGCCCTACCTCAAGGCGTCCGGCCACGGCGCCATCATCAACTTCACCTCCATTTCCAGCTCGGTGGCCCAGACCGGCCGATGGCTCTATCCGGCCAGCAAAGCCGCACTGGTCCAGGTGACCCGCAGCATGGCCGTGGACTTCGCAGAAGACGGCATCCGCGTGAATTCCGTCAGCCCCGGCTGGGTCTGGAGCAACATCATGGACTCCCTCAGCAACGGGAACCTTCAAAAGACAGACTCGGTTGCGGCCCCCTTCCACGCCCTCAAGCGGGTCGGCCGCCCGCACGAGGTGGGTGACGTCGTCGCGTTCCTCGCCAGCGACCAAGCAAGTTTCGTCACCGGTGCCGATTGGGCCGTTGACGGCGGCTATTCCGCCTTGGGACCGGAACGCGCCGAAGAGGCTATTCCCCTGCTCGCAGCAAACTAACGCCAAGCTTCACAACAACCTCCACCAGAGAGAAAGGCAACGCCATGACGCAACGCCACATCACCATCGTCGGGGCCGGCCAGTCCGGGCTTCAGCTGGGCATCGGACTGCTGGACGCCGGCTACCAGGTGACCACCATCTCCAACCGCACGCCCGAGGAAATTGCTGGCGGCAAAGTAGCCTCCAGCCAATGCATCTTCCACAACGCACTTGAGCACGAGCGGGCCCTCGGCCTGGACTTCTGGCCCGATGCTCCCACCGTGGACGGCATCTCCTTCACCATCCCCCACCCCGAGCTGCCGGGCGAGAAGGCGATCAGCTGGGCCTCACGACTGGACAACCACGCCAAGTCCATCGATCAGCGGGTGAAATTCCCCAAGTTCATGGAAGAGTTCACAGCCCGCGGCGGCGAGCTGGTCTTCGAAGATGCCGGTGTGGCTGAGCTGGAAAAGTACACGCAGACCTCGGACCTGGTGATCGTGGCGGCCGGCAAGGGTGAGATAGCCCAACTGTTCACCCGCGACGCCGAACGCAGCACCTACGATGCCCCGCAGCGCGCCCTGGCCCTGACCTACGTGACGGGGCTGAAACCCCGCGAAGAGTACTCGGCGGTCTCGTTCAACCTCATCCCGGGCGTGGGCGAGTACTTCGTGTTCCCCGCGCTGACCACCACCGGTCCTTGCGAAATCATGGTCTTCGAAGGCGTACCCGGCGGCCCGATGGACACATGGAAGGGGCTCAGCCCGGAGGAACACCTGGAGAACTCCAAGAACATCCTCTCGAAGTTCCTGCCGTGGGAAGCCGAGCGTGCCACGAATGTGGAACTGACCGATCCCAACGGCGTCCTTCAAGGCCGGTTTGCCCCCACCGTCCGCCATCCCATTGCCACGCTGCCCAGCGGCCGGCAGGTTCTGGGCCTGGCCGACGTCGTGGTTTTGAACGATCCCATCACCGGGCAGGGCTCCAACAACGCGAGCAAGTGCGCGGCGTCGTATCTGGACAGCATCACCCGGCACGGCAATGGCGCCTACGATGCGAGCTTCATGCAGGCAACCTTTGAGCGCTATTGGGATTACGCGCAGCACGTTGCACACTGGACAAATGCCCTCCTGGCCCCGCCTCCGCCGCATGTCCTGGAGCTGCTGGGTGCTGCGAACAGCGAACCGGACATCGCGCACCGCTTCGCCAACGGCTTCAACCATCCGCCGGAATTCCAGGATTGGTTCATGTACCCGGACAAAGCCGCAAGCTACCTCGCAGACCTTTCCGCCACCAAAGTTTCGTAGCACAACCCTGCTAATAAGGACTCAACCATGCGAAAAATAGCAATCGTGGGGGCCGGCGAATCCGGCGCCCAGCTGGCATTGGGCCTGCAACGGGACGGCTACGCGGTAACGCTCCTGTCCGACCGGTCCGCAGCCCAGATCCGCACCGGCAAGGTCATGTCCAGCCAGTGCCTGTTCTCAACCGCCCTCGACGCCGAAGCCCACATGGGAACGGCGCTCACCGAATTCTACGAATCCGGATCCGTCCCTGGCATCACCTCCATCCGGCTACGCGTGGATGCTGATGAACCCATCGAGTGGGAAGCACCCCTGGACGGCCCCGCCCGGTCCATTGACCAGCGCATCAAGAGTGCCCTCTGGATCGAGACGTTTGTTGCAGCCGGCGGTGACTTCCGCATTGAGAAGGTCACCCCGAGGATGCTCGAAGAACTCGCCCATGACTACGAACTGGTCATTGTCAGCACCGGCAAGGGCGAAATCGGCCGGATCTTCCCGCGGGACAAGGCAAAATCGCCCTTCGACCGGCCGCAAAGGGTTCTGGCGCTGAACTACGTCACGTCCGACGGCGGTGCTTCCGCCGGCTCGTCCGCAGCAGGTACCGACGGCGGGGGCGACGCCATCCGCATGTCCATGGTCCCCGGCGTCGGGGAGTTCTTCACGTTCCCGGGCCTGACCGTCTCCGGCCCGTGCCGCATGATGGTGTTCGAAGGCGTGGTGGGCGGCCCCATGGACCGCTGGACCGACGTCGGGACTCCGCAGGAACAACTGGACCGTTCGCTGGAAATCCTGCGTGAGCATTTCCCGCACGAGGCTGAGAACTTCGCCACGGCAGAACTGACTGACGACGGCGCCACACTCCTGGGACGCATCACGCCCACGGTGAGGTCCGCCGTCGGGGAGCTCGGCAACGGCAAGTTGGTGTTCGGGCTGGGCGACGCCGTGGTCCTCAATGATCCCCTCACCGGGCAGGGCTCCAACAACGCGACCCTGGCTGCCAAGTACTACCTTGACGCGATTGTTCGCCGCGGCCAGCAACCTTTTGACCGCCCATGGATGGAGCGGACGTTCGACGAATTCTGGCGCGGCTGGGGGCAATGGGCCGTGGAATGGACCAACGATCTCCTGAAGCCGCGGCGTGATCACCAGGAGACGCTCCTCCGTGAAGCCGCTGACCATCCGGCCCTGGCAGCAAGCATCGTGAGCGGTTTTGATGACCCCCGGACGTCGTATCCTTGGTGGTTCGACTCCGCAGCTGCCGCGGACTTCATGCAGGCCAGGAAAGAAGAGGACACGTCGGTGTTCGATGTCCGTGATTTCCGCAGCGCCCTAGGTCAGTACGCCACGGGCGTCACCGTGGTGACCACGGTGGCGGCGGACGGCCGAAAAGTAGGCATGACCGCCAATTCCTTCACCTCAGTGTCCATGGAGCCGCCGCTGGTGCTCTGGTGCCCCAGCAAACGGGCGCCCAGCCTGGGTGATTTCGAGGACGCAACGCACTTTGCCATCAACATCCTGGCCAGTGACCAGCACGTCTTGTCCCGGCAGTTCGCAACACCTGCCACGGACAAGTTCGTGGGCGCAGAAACCACTGAAGGAATCGCCGGTGTTCCGCTGCTGAAGGGCGCTGTGGCCACCTTCCAGTGCCGCACCGTTTCGCGACATGACGCCGGTGACCACGTCATCTACGTGGGTGAAGTGGAAAGCTACAAGCACGACGGCGGTGCTCCTCTGGTGTTCCACGGCGGCAAGTACCACGCCACGGCCAGCCATCCGGATTTCTAGGCACACCCTTATGAAAGGTGCGGTTATGGACGATTCAGTTGACATGGATGGCTCGGTGGAGGTGGCCATCATCGGTTCCGGCATCAACTCCCTGGTGGCGGCGGCAGAATTGGCCTTGGCCGGGAAGCGCGTGTGCATCATCGAGCGCTCTGACCGTCTTGGTGGCTTCATCCATTCCGCCGAGCGGACCCTTCCGGGCTTCACCCACGACTCCTTCTCCTCCTGGCACCCGTTGTTCGTGTCCGGCGGTGCCTACGGGGCGCTGGGCAAGGAGCTGCACGCCAGGGGCCTGGAGTATTCCAACACCTCCGGCCCGGTGACAGCGAGCGTTGCCGCGGACCCGGCCACCGGAGCCCACCGCGTGGTCATCGCGGAGCGGGACCCGGCCACCACAGCTGCTGCGTTCAAGGAACCCGGCGACCAAGCTGCGTATCTGGCAATGCTTGATGATCTGGGCCGCAACGCAGGAACGGTGTTCGGGGTTTTCGGAGCAGAGCTTCGGTCTTTTGGGGAAGTGGCAAAGATTGCTTTGGGGGCCTTACGACGCGGGCGCTTCCAAGGGACGGAAGCCTTCGTCCGCGATTCCATGATGAGCGGACGAAACTATGTCCGCAGCCGTTTTGATGGCTGGGAAGCGGACCAGCTGTGGTCACCCTGGCTTCTGCACGCAGGGCTCGGCCCGGACCAAGCCACAGGCGGCGTCATGCTGCCAGTAATGGCCATGAGCATGCACAGCTTTGGGCTCCCCGTGGTTACGGGCGGTGCTTCGCGGTTTGTGGGTGCGTTCGAGTCGTTGCTGCGCGACAACGGGGTGCGGATCATGCTGGGCGCGGAGGCCGAGGAAATCGTGGTGTCGTCCGAGGTTTCCGGCAAAGATGCCGTCACCGGCGTCCGCACATCCCAAGGCGTGGTTTCAGCCGGCACGGTGCTCGCGAACGTTTCGCCCCAGGCCCTCTACACCCGGCTCCTCCGGCAACCACCCGCTGGTACGGCCCAGGCCGCCGAACGCTACCAGAACGGCCGCGGTGCCATGCAGATCCACCTTGCTGTGGACAAGCCTGTGGAATGGCTCGATCCCAGGCTCAACACCGTCCCTCTGGTTCATATCAGCAATGGCTCTGACAGCACCGGAATCGCCTGTGCCCAGGCTGAAGCGGGTCTGCTGCCCAACGAACCTACCGTGGTGGTGGGCCAACAGTGCGTCCTCGATCCGTCGCGGGCTCCGGAGGGCAAAGCCACGTTGTGGTTGCAGCTCCAGGAAGTCCCGTTCACGCCCGTAGGTGACGCAGCCGGCCAACTGGACGTTGCGGGCGGCTGGACTGACGAGCTGAAGCACGGCTATCTGGAACGGGTCCTGGCCCGGTTGGAGCACTTCGCCCCGGGAACCAGGGCAACCGTCCTGGCCTCGGAGGTTTTGGCACCGACGGATCTGGCCGCAGCCAATCCCAATGCCGTCAACGGCGACCCCTACGGCGGCTCCGCGGAACTCTTCCAAAACCTGCTCTGGCGGCCCTTCCCCGCAGCGGCAGGACACCAAACCGCCGTCGAAGGTCTCTGGCACATCGGCGCGTCGACCCATCCCGGCCCCGGACTTTCCGGCGGTTCCGGACACTTGGTAGCCCAAAAGCTGACCGCACTGCCCTCACCACTTTCCCGCCTTCAAGCAGCACTTAAACCAAGCAAGCGATAGGAGAACAATGTCTGTTCTGGCCGGGCTCACTGCAGCCCTCTCGAGTGGTTCCGTGGAAATCATCGATCTCACCACGCCGCTCAGTTCCGAGACCCCCATCCTGAACCTGCCGCAGCCGTTCGCGAACACCGTGGGCTTGTCGGTTTCACCGGTGAGTAATTTCGACGACGCCGGCCCGGCTTGGGCGTGGAACGACGTCACAGTGGGCGAACACGCGGGCACGCACCTGGATGCACCGGTCCACTGGATCACGGGCAAGGACGGCAAATCCGTGGACCAGATTGAACCACACCGCTTGGTGGGGCCGCTGGTGGTGATCGACAAGACCGCTGAAGCTGCCGCGGATCCGGACTTCCTTCTGGAACCGGAGCACTTTGAACAGTGGCAGCAAGAGCACGGCGCGTTCCCGGAGAACTGTTGGGTCATCTTCCGGACGGGCTGGGCGGCTCGAGGCGCTGACGCTGCGGCTTTCGTCAACGCGGACGATGCCGGACCCCACACTCCCGGAGTCTCCGCCGCGGGTGCCAAGTGGCTTGCCGGTAACGCCTCGATCAGTGGTTTTGGCGTGGAAACCGTGGGCATCGACGCCGGCCAGGCAAGTGGCCTGGATCCGATGTTTCCGGTGCATTCGTTCCTGCTCGGCGCTGACAAGTATGGCGTCACCTCGCTGCGGAATGTGGATCGTCTTCCTGTCACCGGTGCCACGTTGGTGGTTGCTCCGTTGCCGATCGTGGGCGGCACGGGTAGCCCCAGCCGTGTGTACGCACTGGTGGAAAAGGGCACGGTGGAGCGAGCATGAGCGCGGAAGTAAGGGTGTCCACCCTGGTGGGCAAGACGCTGGCGAAGCTCGGCGTCGGGCACGTTTTCGGCGTGGTGGGCTCCGGTAACTTCGATGTCACCGGCACGCTCATGGCGGAAGGCATTCCGTTCACCGCCGCACGGCATGAGGGCGGTGCCGCCACCATGGCCGACGCCTATTCGCGGATGTCCGGCAAGGTTGGTGTGGTCACTACCCATCAGGGCTGCGGACTGAGCAACGCCATCACCGGGATCGGGGAGGCAGCCAAAAGCCGGACGCCGATGATCGTGCTCACCGCCGATACCCAGGCCGCTGCCATCCGCTCCAACTTCAAGATCGACCAGGACGCCCTGGCCCGCAGCGTAGGAGCCGTGGCCGAACGGATCCACTCCCCCGCCACAGCTGTCGCAGACACCATGCGGGCTTTTCGGACGGCAGTGAATGAACGCCGCACCGTGGTCCTCAGTCTGCCGTTGGACGTGCAAAATGCCAGCGCCGCGGACGAGGTGAGTGCCGTCGTCGTGCCTGAACCCTTGAAGGTGCGCCCGGACGCTGCCGCCGTTGAGCAGTTGGTGGCCCTGCTCGCCGCAGCGGAACGCCCGGTGTTCGTTGCCGGGCGGGGCGGGCGCGGTGCCAGGGACCAGATCCTGGAGCTGGCGCGCCATGCCGGAGCGCTGGTGGCGACCTCGGCCGTGGCGAGCGGACTGTTCAACGGCGATCCCCACAACCTGGGCATTTCCGGCGGGTTTTCCTCGCCTGCCACGGCGGAGTTCATCAGCGGCGCGGACCTGATCGTGGGGTGGGGCTGTGCGCTGAACATGTGGACCATGCGGCACGGACGGCTGATTTCCGCCGGCGCCAAAGTAGTGCAGATCGACGTCGAAGATTCCGCGCTCGGCGCCAACCGGCCCATCTCGCTGGGCGTCTTGGGCGATTCGGCGCTGACGGCTGGGGATGCGTTGGTGGCATTGCGCTCGGTTCAGCCCGAACCTGCGGAAAAGTACCGCACCGAGGCTAACGCACTGGCCATCAAGCAGGGCTCGCGGTGGCGGGACGTTTCCACTGCGGATGTTTCCACTGCGACGTCCATCGATCCCCGCGTCCTCACCCGCGAACTCGACACCCTGCTCCCTGCCGAGAGGATCGTGGCAGTGGATTCGGGCAACTTCATGGGCTACCCCAGCCAATACCTTGCCGTGCCGGACGAGTTGGGATTCTGCTTCACCCAAGCATTCCAGGCAATCGGGCTGGGCCTGTATTCGGCGATCGGCGCTGCCCTCGCCCAACCGCACCGACTGCCCGTTCTCGGCGCGGGTGATGGCGGATTCCTCATGGGAATCAGCGAGCTGGAGACCGCCACGCGACTGAAGCTGCCGCTGGTGTGCATCGTCTACAACGACGCCGCCTATGGAGCCGAGGTCCACCACTTCGCTTCGGGGCACACAGAGGCCGAGCTCGCCAGCGTAGTGTTCCCGGATACGGACATCGCCTCGATTGCCCGTGGATTCGGGGCGGAAGGCGTGACGGTGCGGACCGTGGCGGATCTGGAAGCGATTCGCCCGTGGATTGCCGTCTACGAAGCCGGGCCCCAGGACCGGCCCCTGGTGATCGACGCAAAGATAGCGTCCGACGGCGGATCGTGGTGGCTGGCCGAGGCCTTCCAGGGCCACTAAGCCCCGCCTCACCCAACTAAGTAGCAGCAGTGCGCGTTTTGAGCTCTGAGAACGCGCTCTGCTGCTACCTACATGGGTGGGGCGGTGCTTCCCCGCACCACCAGCTCCGTGGCGACTTCCAAGGCAGCCGAGGAACTACTTCCCTGTTCGATCTGCTCCGTGAGCATGCCCACGGCCATCGACGCGAGCTGGGCGAGGGGTTGCCTGACAGTAGTGAGGGGCGGTGACGTGAGTGCTGACTGGGCGATGTCGTCAAAGCCCACAACGCTGAGGTCGCCAGGGATTTTCAGCGATCGCTGGGCCGCCGCGTTCATGACGCCCAAGGCCTGCAGGTCGCTTCCCGTGAAAATTGCCGTGGGTCGCTCCGGCAGGTCCAGAAGTTCTCCGCCAAGCCGAAGCCCGGACTCGATACTGAAATCGCCGTCGCGCACGAACTCGGGAAGTACCGGCAGCCCGGCTTCATGAAGGGCGGCCGCGTAGGCTGCGTAGCGGGCACGCCCATGACCCGGGCTGTGGACGCGGCCGGTAATGATGCCGATGCGCTCATGCCCAAGTTCCAGAAGATGGGACACCGCCCGCAGCGCTCCGGAGAACGAGGCCGGGCTGACGCTGGGAATCTGCAGGCCTTGGGAACCTTCAGGGTCTATGGCAACAGCGGGGATGTTCAGCGTACGCGCCAGCTCTACCAGTGGTGATCCCTGCCGTGGAGCCAACAGCATCACGCCGTCGAGCCGGTTGCCGGAGGGCTCACGCAATTTCTGCCAGTTCCCGGCAGTAGCATTTACGGCCCGCGTGTAGGCCACGGTGTAGCCGAGCCGCGCAGCAGCAGCTTCCACTCCCTCCATGGTTTCCAGGACCCATGGAGAATCAAAGTTGTTCACCACCAATTGCAGCAATCCGGGTTCGGTGGGCGACTGCCGCTTGGTGTAATCAAGGTCCTCCAAGGCCTGCTGAACACGGGCGCGCGTTGCCTCGGAGACGTGGGAGCGGCCGTTCAACACCTTGGAAACAGTGGGGACGGAGACGCCGGCGGCGGCAGCCACGTCTGCGATCTTGGGGCGCGGAGTGGCGGTCAATGGGGCGGTCCTTGAACTCATGGGGATACGGGGGCGGCAACGCGCTGGGCGGCCGCCCGGCGGACCGGCGCAGTGTCCACCCGCACGGGACCAACGATAACACTCCCGCGTTGACGCGAGCCCAAGGGCGACGCCGCGAAAATCCCCAGCTCAGCGCCGATCCAGCGGCCCTCAACAACATCGAAATCCCAGATGGGAATCTGCCACGGATCCGTGGGACCCACCCGCCAGGCAAACGTGGCCTGCGGAGTTTCATCTATGCGGATCTGCAGCTCAATACGCGGCCCCGGAAGGGCCACGGCGCGCCCTATCGGCTGCTCGTGCGGACCTTCGCTGCCGGTTCCGCTACCCAGGACGTAGCCGTCCGGGGTGCGTACGATCCCCAGCCAGGCGTACCGCTGACCCAGAACCACGACGCCGGCCCGGGTACCTGGAGCCACATCGTCCAGTTCCAGGGTGGTGGTGAATGTGGACGGTTCGCCGGGGAGGATCTGGCCCAAGACGTTAGGGAGCTCGCGGAGATTGATGGGATCGTTGGCTTGCGGACGGAGTACCAGATGTCCTCCTCCACAGGTGGACAGCCATTCGTCCCGGGGGTTGGCCTGCCAGTGCCACTGCGGGCCCAGGCCGGGGGACGTGAAGTTGTCACCGGCGGGTGGTGCACAGTTTTCGGGCGAAGTACCGCGCGGGTAGGGGTGGCTCGAAACCGGGGTTCCCGGTCCGCCGTCGTCCGCTGTTTTGCCCATCCACGGCCAGCCGTCTTCACCCCAGCCCATGGGCTGGAGGTGAACCACGCGTCCGTACGGCCCCCGGTCCTGGAAGTGCAGGAACCAGTCTTCGCCCTCAGGAGTAGTGACCCAGGCGCCTTGATGCGGGCCATTCACGGGCGAATCGCCCTGCTCCAGGACGCGCCGTTCCTCGTAAGGTCCGAACGGCGACCGCGAGCGGAAAACCGACTGCCATCCTGTAGCAACGCCTCCCGCCGGCGCGAAAATCCAGTACCAGCCGTCGCGCTGATAGAACTTGGGCCCCTCCAGGGTTGAGAAGCCCGGCAGGTCTTCGCCGTTGATGACGTGGGTTCCATGGTCCAGGAGCCGGGAGGCGTCCGGGCTCATCCGGTGCACAGTGAGCCGGTTCTTGACTCCGATCCGGCTCTTGGCCCAGCCGTGGACCAGGTACGCCGTGCCGTCTTCGTCCCACAGCGGGCAGGGGTCAATGAGGCCGCGACCGGCGTAGAGAAGGTGAGGTGCACTCCACGGACCTTCCGCCTTCTCCGCGCTGAGTACAAAGATGCCGTGGTCCGGGTCCGGGTAGAAGATCCAGAATTTGCCGTCGTGGTAACGCAGCGCCGGAGCCCACACGCCGCTTCCGTGCCGCACCAGCGAATAGTGGCTGGATTGTGGCAGCTCCCGGAGCGCATGCCCGGCGTGCTCCCAGTCCACCAGGTTCCGCGACCGCAATACCGGCAGGCCGGGAACCCTGTTGAAGCTGGAGGCGACGAGGTAATAGGTGCCGTCAACCTGTACCGCGTCAGGATCCGGCCAGTCACCGTTGAGGATGGGGTTGTTGTAGACGGGGGTGCGGTGTCGGGTTGTCATGGTGTCCTGTCGGGTGAGCTGCTGAAGTGGTGGAGAAGGAGTTCCTCGACATGCTGGGGGCTGGTTAGGGAGCCGTCGTGGACCACTGCGTGGAGACTGAGCTTGAGCGGATTGCCCCGGTCCACTGTTGCCGGGTGGTCCCACGCGACGGCCGGACCCGCGCCTACATAGCCGTCAGTGCGCACAAACCAAGGGCGCAACGCGGAGGTGTCTTGAGCGAGGATGACACTGACGTTTTTGCCCTCATGCCGGGTTTCCATCGCGAGCCAAGGGGAAAGTGATCCATGGGCTATGCCCGTCCCTGTTCCTCCTGAACACAGCACTTTGGCCGGGACATCACCCGACGGGAAGCGCCAGAATATGCCGCCGTAGCCAGCGCCGCTACGCCCTTTAACGGCAGACGACGACACGGACAACTGCTCCACGTCACCGGCAGGCTGAAGCAGGGATTCGAACGCAAGGCTCCACGTGTTTGCGGCAGGGTGCTCTTGGTATCGGTAGCTCCGCCCCTCCACAGCCAACGGGTCTCCGCTCTTGTCCAGCCACACCACCGTCCCCTTCCCCAGCCCCTCCAGGGACAGCCATTCCGCGAGCACTTGACGTCCGTGGTTGGGAAGGATTGCCGGGCCATTTTCGGTGAATGTGGATCCACCCCAGAAGTTGGTTCCGTTCAGGTCCGAGAAAGAGAGCGACAGACCGAGGTGGTGCGGGTGATCAACTGGACCAGCTTCCGTCACCGCCACTCCGGCCAGAGTCCGTACAGGGTGGAGGTACGGCCTGGGAGACAGCACGGTTGCCAGATCGCCGCCGGTGTTCATCTCCAGCACGGTTGCGCCGTTGAGTTGGAAGCTTCCCATTCGACCTCCTTGTGATGGGTTCCGCTGCGTGGGAATCAGCATAAACAGACCAGAAAGAGTTCGGCAACTACCTATGAAAGTTTCTTTGAACTATTTTCCGGTATTGAGTTGTGATGTGTTGACAGTCACAGCCATTCGTTGCTAGAAATCGTTTACTCAGTAATTTTCACCTCACTCTTGGGTCGCTGTGATGGTCTAAGCAATGCTGCCCACGCCCGTACACCGGAAAGTTTCCGTCTCAATATTCAGCGAGTTTGTATCCATGCCCGAAGATCGGGCACCAGAAAGGCGTCATTCGATGAAGAAGACAGCAAGCACTCCTATCCCGCGCAGGCTGGTCCTGGGCGCCGCGGTGGTCGCGGCCGGGTTGGCCCTGAGCGCCTGCGGAGGAGGTGGCGCAACCTCCTCCGGAAGCGGCGGCAACGTGGAACTGAACTTCGTCTTCTGGGGCGATGCCAACCGGGCCAAGATGACGGAAGCTGCACTGCGGATCTTCGAAAAGAAGAACCCGGGAATCACCGTTAAAACCGAATACCAGGACAGTGCCCCTTACGCAGACAAACTGGCCACCCGATTCGCAGGCGGCAACCCGCCTGACGTCCTGGCGATGGCCAACCGCAGCCTCTTGGAGTACGCCCAGCGCGGCACCCTCGCCGACCTCAAGTCCTTCCCCGAGCTGAACCTGGACAAGGTTCCGGAAACCACGCTGAGTCGCGGCGAGGTTGACGGCAAGCTCTACGGTCTCGCCACCGGAGTAACCACCATCGGCATGGTGGTCAACAAGACCATCACGGACCAGGCCGGCGTCACCATCCCGGACGACAAAACCTGGAGCTGGGAGGATTACGCCAAGTTCGCCACCGAAGTCACCCAGAAAACCGGAGGCAAGGTCTACGGCGCCGGTTACGACGTCGCCACGGAAACCGGGCCCATCATTCTGGCTCGCCAACGAGGCGAAGATTTCTATACGAAAGACAACAAGCTCGGCGTCAGCGAAAAGACCATAGAGGACTGGTTCCAGTACAGCGTGGACCTCCGGAAGTCAGGCGGATACCCACCAGCTGGCTTCTTCGAGCAAATCGGGGGATCCCCCGCGCAGTCCTATCTGGCAAAGGGCACAGTCGCCTCCCAGATCATCCCCATCAACAACTTCCGGGGCTACAACGAGGCCGTGGAGGGCGAAGTGGTCTTGCTCCGCATTCCAGGTGAAACCACGGGCGAGCGCCGCGGTTACTCCGCAGATCCCACCATGCTGTGGTCCATCGCTGCCAAGTCCAAGCATCCCAAGGAGGCCGCCAAGCTGGTGGACTTCCTGACGAACGACGCTGAAGGTGCCGCCGAAGTCCTCACGCAGCGCGGTGTCCCCATCAACCCTGAGGTGGCGGACGCCATCACGCCCAAGCTGAGCGCTGACGATAAGACGTTTGTGGACATGATGGCCTCCATTCAGGAAGACGATCTGCCACCTGCCTACGTGTATCCCAAGGGCGCAAGTGTTGTAGCCGACACTCTCAAACAGCTCACCACTGAAGTGGAGTTCGGGCGCGTCAGTCCCGCCGATGCCGCGAAGACCTTCATGGAGAAGAGCAATGCAGCAATCAACAAGTAAGCCCGGAGCTATTCACGAGGGGGTCGTGGCGCTATGTCGGTTCTGATCAAACAACCATCTGGCGCCGCCCCGGCCGCAGCCGCAGCGGGCGGTAAGCAGCGCATCCGCCCATCCCGACGCAGGAAGCAGCGCTCCGGGTATCTTTTCCTTCTCCCGTGGTTCCTGGGGATGTTGTTCACCGTCATTCCGTTCTTTGCCTCGCTGTACCTGGCCTTTACGGACTACAACCTCTTCACTGAGCCCAACTTTGTGGGGCTGGCCAACTTCCAGGCCATGTTCGAGGATCCACGGCTCATTCAGTCGCTGAAGGTCACCTTCATTTACACCTTCGTGTCGGTGCCTATCTCCCTGGCTGTTGCCCTGCTGGTTGCACTGGTGCTGAACCGGGGACTTCAGGGCCTGTCGATCTACCGCTCTGTTTACTACCTGCCCTCCCTGCTGGGTGGCAGCGTGGCAATCGTGATGCTGTGGCGTTACATCTTCGGCAACGACGGAATCGTCAACGGGTTCCTGGGCATCCTCGGAATCCAGGGTCCTGCATGGGTCACTGACCCCCAGTTCTCCCTCAGCACCCTGATTGTGCTGAACGTCTGGACGTTCGGCTCCCCCATGGTGATCTTCCTTGCGGGCCTGCGGCAGGTCCCCGGGATGTACTACGAAGCTGCCTCGATTGACGGGGCGTCCAAGTGGCGGCAGTTCCGCAGCATTACGCTGCCCCTCATCAGCCCCATTATTTTCTTCAACCTCATCATGCAGCTCATCGGCTCGTTTCAGACGTTCACCCAGGGCTATGTGATGAGCGGAGGTACCGGAGGCCCAGCGGATTCCACGCTGTTTTACAACCTTTACCTGTACCAGAAGGGCTTCACCGAGTTCGAGATGGGGTATGCCTCGGCCATGGCCTGGCTGCTGTTGATGATCATCGCGATTTTCACGGCCATCAATTTCATCGCATCCAAGTTCTGGGTCTTCTACGACAATTAAGGCAACCCCATGGCACTCCTTGATTTACCTCTCAAGCGCAAGCTGGCCAAGCAGGATCAACCCGAAGACGCCCTGACGGGAACCCCGGTTTCCCGCTTCTCACGGCATCTGATTCTCTGCCTGGTGGGGCTGGTGATGCTCTATCCGTTGATGTGGCTGATCTCCAGCTCGATGAAGCCCAGCAACGATATTTTTAGGCAGCTGGGTCTCTGGCCCGAAAACTGGGACTTCTCCAACTACGCCCAGGGCTGGACCGCGCTGGACCAGCCGTTCCACGTTTACCTGATCAACTCCATGATCGTGGTGATTTTCTCCATCGTCGGCAACATCTTCTCCTGCGCACTGGCCGCTTACGCCTTCGCGCGGATGGAGTTCACCGGGCGGAAGCTGTTCTTCGCCCTCATGCTGGGAACACTCATGCTGCCGGGCCACGTTCTTCTGGTTCCGCAGTACATCATCTTCTCCCAGCTCGGCTGGCTGGACACCTACCTGCCGCTGATCGTCCCCAACTTCATGGCCACCAATGCCTTCTTTATCTTCCTCATGGTGCAGTTCATGAAGTCTCTTCCCAAGGAATTGGACGATGCCGCCCAGATTGACGGCTGCGGCCCGTTCCGAACTTTCATCCGCGTCATTCTGCCCCTCTGCGTGCCGGCCATGGCCACCACGGCTATTTTCACGTTCATCTCCACATGGAACGAGTTCTTTGGTCCGCTGCTCTACATCCAGAACCAGGACCTCTACACCGTTCCCTTGGCCCTTCGCGCCTTCATGGACTCGGAAGGACAAAGCATGTGGGGCCCCATGTTCGCCATGTCAGTGGTGTCCATCGCCCCCATCATCGGTTTCTTCATTGCAGGGCAGAAGTACCTCATCAACGGAATTGCCACCACCGGCCTTAAGTAGGCCCCTCCCCCAGAGCAACACCAACAAGACAAGACAAAGGAGTTTTGCATGCGCCTGCGACGCCTGCTCGGCGCGGCCACCGCCGTCGTCATTCTTGGAAGCTTTACCGCTGTGCCTGCCAGGGCGGAGCCCATCCACAGCGGCACAGAATCACCGGCGGCACCGGCGGCCCTGTGGAAGCAACGTCCGGACGGTTTCGCGTCCCTTCCCGGCAACGGCCTGGACGGCACCACCGGAGGCCAGGCGGGGAGGCACGTGAGCGTTTCCTCGCTGGAGGAACTCACAGCCTATGCCGCTGCCGAGGAGCCGCTGGTGATCTTCCTCAAGGGCAGCATCATGGCCCAGGATTACGTCAAGATTCCGGTCGCATCGAACAAGAGCTTCATCGGTACGGGCGCGGGCGTGGAGCTGGTCAATGCCGGCTTCAAGCTCATCAACGTGTCCAACGTGATCTTCAGGAACTTCACAGTGCGCGATTCCTACATTCCCGGCGACTGGGACGGCAAACGCCCGGACAACGATCGTGACGGGATCCAACTCGACACCTCACACCATGTCTGGGTGGACCACATGAAGTTCGAGCGCATGGGCGACGGCATGATCGATACCCGCAAAGACTCGGACTACCTGACCTACTCGTGGAACGTGTTCGCGGACAACAACAAGGCCCTGGGCGTTGGCTGGACCAGCAACGCGGTCACCAAAATGACCATCCATCACAACTGGATCCGCAACACTGTCCAGCGGAACTTCAGCCTGGACAATACAGCGGCTGCGCACGTTTACAACAACTACCTGCAGGACATTGGCCAGTACGGAATGATGGGCCGCAACGCCGCCAAGGTGGTCCTGGAGGGCAACTACTTCACCTCGGTTGCCGATCCCGTGGTGGCCAAGGACCCTGCCACGGAAATCGTCAACCGTGACAACGTTTTTGATTCCACCCGCGGCCGCAAGGATAACGTGGGCATCGCGTTCGACCCCACGCAGTTCTATTCATACGCCAAGGACGACTCCTCCAGGGTTCCCGAACTGGTCACCGGCAGTGCCGGACCCCGCGAAAATAAAGCACCCAGCACGACGACGGAGGTCACGGTCGCGCTGGACGGCACCGGCGATTTCGGCAGCGTACAGGCGGCCATCGGTTCGATTCCTGTGGGCAACACACAACCCCGGACCATCACCATCGAGCCCGGCTTCTACCGGGAAGCGGTGAATGTCTGGGCCGACCGGCCCAACGTGACGCTGCAAGGAGCAACAGCCAACCCGGCCGACGTCGTCATTTCCTACGACACCCCTGCAAACGGAGCAAAGTTCTTCGGCGGAACCTGGGGTGCGGCCGGAAGTGCCACCCTCAACGTCCTGGCCGAACACACCACGGTCCGGAACCTCACAGTGGAAAACGCTTATGACGAGGCCGTTCACGGCGGTAGCCAGGCCCTCGCGGTGCGGACGGTGGCAGACAAGGTCACCTTCGACAACACCAGGTTCCTCGGCAACCAGGATACCTACCTCGCTGACACCACCGGCCGTGACGCCACTGCCCGCACCTACCTGAAAAACTGCTACATAGAAGGTGACGTGGACTTCCTTTACGGCCGGGGCACCGCAGTGTTTGAAGGCTGCACCATCCATTCGCTGGACCGCGGCAGCGACACGAACAACGGTTACATCGTGGCACCCAGCACCAAGGACTCCAACCCTTACGGCTTCCTGATCGTGGACAGCACCCTCACTTCGGACGCCGCACCCGGGACCGTCAGCTTGGGACGCCCTTGGTTTGCCAGCAGCGACCCCAACGCGCACCCCATGGCCGTCATCCGGGACTCGAACCTGGGCAGTCACATCGCTAAGCAGGGCTGGTCAGACATGAGTGGGCATGCTTGGACCGAGGGGCGCTTTGCTGAGTTCAACAACACCGGGCCGGGTGCATACATCAACGAGTTCCACCCCCAACTCACTCCGGAAGAGGCCCTGAAATTCACTAAGGACAGGTTCCTCGGTGACTGGACCCCGGCGGCAGGCGCTTGAGATGGCGGACGCACAGAGACCGAACATTCGACGCCGGACCCTCCTAACCGCTGGACTCGCAGCTGGCACTCTGGCTTCCACCGGCCTCTTCAGCCCAGCAATGGCGGCGCCGGCCACTGATGGTGCCCCATCCGGCGTCGATCCCCACGGTTGGGGCGAAGCCAGGTTGCCGGTGAACCGCGGGAGCGGCGGTTCCTGGACGTCGGCACCCGAGGGTTTCGCCGGCGTCGCAACCCACGGCCGCAACGGCACTACTGGTGGTGCGGGCGGCACGCTGGTCCACGCCAGAACGCCGGAACAACTCCGGGCTTTCGCGAAAAGTGCCGAGCCGCTGGTGGTGATCCTGCACGGCGAACTGGTGTTCGCGGAGTACGAGAAACTGACAGTGACTTCCAACAAGTCCTTCCTCGGCGCAGGCGCAGGGGCCGCAGTAGTCAATGCGGGTTTCAAACTGGTCAATGTCGCCAACGTCGTGTTCAGAAACTTTACGGTCCGGGACTCCTACATCCCCGGGGACTTTGTGGGGAAACGGCCTGACAATGACAGGGACGGGATCCAGGTGGACACCAGCACACACGTCTGGGTGGACCATATGCATTTCACCCGGCTGGGCGACGGCCTGGTGGATATCCGCAAGGACTGCGACAACGTCACGCTGTCCTGGAACGTCTTTTCAGACCACAACAAGGCACTCGGAGAGGGCTGGACGCAGAACGTGGTCACCCGGGTGACGCTGCATCACAACTGGATCCGGAACACGCACCAGCGCAACGCCAGCCTGGACAATACGGCAGCCGCGCATGTCTACAACAACTATCTGGAGAACATCTCCAGCTACGGCATGCTCGGGCGGAACGCTGCCTTGCTGCTGGTGGAAGGAAACTACTTCCGGGATGTCCGGGACCCGCTTCACCACCAGGGGCCCGGCGGTGCGCTGGTGGCCCGTCATAACGTATTCGAGGAGTGCACCGGGAACACCGGCCAGGAACGGGGCATGGCGTTCGACGTCCCCTACTCCTATGACCTGACGCCCACCAAGGCCGTTCCGGCGCGGGTACGTGCTTTCGGAGGACCGTTGGGCGGGACCGAGCCGGCGCTTCGGGACGTCATCACCGTGGCGTTGGACGGAACTGGCGATTTTGCCAGCATCCGGGCGGCCGTTGGCGCAATCCCTGCGAATAACCCACGAGCTGTCACGGTGCTACTGCAACCGGGAATTTACCACGAGCCCTCGGTTATCTGGGGTGACCTCCGGAACATCACCCTGGCCGGGGCAACGGGAAATGCGGAGGATGTGGTCCTGAGCAACAGCGAAGGCGTTACCTTGCTGGTGGCTGCGGACGGTTCCGCCCTGCGGGACCTCACCGTCACGTCCGACACCCCTCAGCCCGGGCATGTCCTGCTGGTCAGGGGCAGCGGAGTGAGCCGTTCCAACGTGGTGGTGCTGAACGGCACGTCCAACTAAGTAGCAGCAGTGCGCGTTTTGAGCTCTGAGAACGCGCTCTGCTGCTACCTACATGGGTGGCTACGCCTCGACGTCCGTGTTCACGATGTACACGTCGCAGGGAGCGCCGTGCGCCACGCTGTTGGCGATGCTGCCCAGGACGCGGCCGAGGCCCTTCATGCGCTTGTTGCCCACCACGATCAGCGAGGCGTTGTTGGTCTCGGCGTAGTTGATCAGGGCGTTGGCCGGAGTGCCGCGGGCTGCGAAGTACTTGATGTTGCCGGCAGGGACGTCCAGCTCTTCGGAGACCTTGCGGGCAACGTATTCCGCGGAGTCGGCCGAGGAAACGGTGATGCGGTCGCTGCCGCTGCCGAATTCTTCGATGCGGTCATCGGAGAAGCCACTGATCACATGCAGCTCGGCGCCGAGTGCCGTGGCGAGCTTCGCTGCTGCCACTGCTGCGCGCTTGGCCGTCTCGCTGCTGTCAACGCCGACCACAATAACTTCTGACATGAGTACTCCTGGTTGTGGGGATTTACTGGGTGCTGCTGCAAGAAATCTACACTCGATCACCCTTCGCCGGGATGACCCTTTTGCGCCGGGAGTGTTTACGGCCGGAATCACGGGGTAGGGATAAATCATCGGAACGACTACCCGACCGAAAGGCAACGCCATGAGCGACGAACCATTTTCCCCGCAGACCGCAATCGTCACAGGATCGGATTCCGGCATAGGAAAGGCCACCGCGGTGGCGTTGGCCAAGGCGGGCATGGATGTGGGGATCACTTGGCACTCGGACCAACAGGGCGCTGAGGAAACTGCGGAGGAGGTCCGCGGTCTGGGCCAGAAAGCAGTGGTGCACCAACTGGACACCAGGGATGCCCGTGGAACGGCCGCAGCAATTGACAATCTGGCTGAGGAACTTGGCGGCGTGGACGTCTTCGTCAACAACTCCGGAACCGGGGACGGCACCAAGTTCCTGGAGTTGGACTACGACACGTGGATGTCCACGTTGGATACCAACCTCAACGGCGCTTTCGTGGCCATGCAGACGGCAGCAAAGCGCATGGTGAAAGCCGGTCGAGGTGGGCGCATCATCGCGGTCACCAGCGTCCACGAGTTCCAGCCGAGAGTTGGGGCTTCGGCTTATGACGCGTCCAAGCATGGCCTGGGCGGCCTGATCAAGACCATGGCATTGGAACTCGCCCAGTACGGCATCACCGCCAACAACGTGGCACCCGGCGAAATCGCGACTCCCATGACGGGCCAGGAAGACGAGGATCCGAGGCAAAAGGACCGGCCGGGAGTCCCGTTGGGCCGACCCGGAGATGCCCGTGAAGTCGCCGCCGTCATCGCGTTCCTCGCCTCACCGGCCTCCAGCTATGTCAATGGCGCTTCGTGGCCAGTGGATGGCGGAATGCTGCAGATGGGACCGCAGGCAGGCTCGCACATCACCAGCAACGACTGGCGCGAAAGCTAAGCCTGCACCACCTCTGGCCGCACGGTGATCCGTGGGCTAGTCTGCATGAACGGCCTGCCTGGCGGGCCTGAAATTTCCAAAGATTCGTATGACGTTGATGAGGAGCACCATGGCTGGCCACACATATAGCGTTTCCGAAATTGTAGGAACTTCCACCGAAGGCGTTGACGACGCGATCAAGAATGGCATCGCAACAGCCTCCCAGACCCTGCGGAACCTGGACTGGTTTGAGGTCAAGGAAATCCGCGGCCACCTTGAAGACGGCGCAGTGGCCGACTGGCAGGTCACCATCAAGCTCGGTTTCCGCCTGGAGCGCTGAACAGCCTAGGCGCTGATCACCTTCTCCACGGGACGGCAGTTAATGACAGTTCCAGGTTGTCATTAACTGCCGTCTCGGCGTGCGGGTTCGGGTGCGTTGACGGGCTCGGTGCCTACGTCACCCAAGCTGAGAAGCGTTAAAGCGTCCGACGACGGCGAGCCGGCCTTCGCGGAATAGATCCTCAGCATCTGGTCGGGGTCGTCCGGGAGACTCAGCGTCTCAAAGTTCAGTTCGAGGTCGCCCACGATCGGGTGGTGCAACCGCACAGTGCCTGCGGATCTGGAGGCCACCCTGTGCCCGGCCCACCATTGCCGGAAATGCTCGCTGTGCACGGCGAGCTCTCCCACCAGTTGGTTGGTTTGGGGATCGTTGGGGTGCCGGCCCACATCCATGCGCAGGGCACCCACAGCTTCAGCAGCCACGGTCTTCCAATCCCTGAACAGCTGCCCCGCCGCGGGATCCAGGATGATCCAGCGCGTCAAATTCCGTTCCGGAGCCGGAAGTGACGGAAAGTCGGTGAAGAGCAGGTAAGCCATCCGGTTTCCGGCCAGCACGTCCGCCCGCCGCCCCAACACCATGGCTGGTACGTCTCCCACGGCGTCCAGCAACTGCCGGAGTGCGGGCCTCACCTTTTGAACGGGGCCGGGGTTGCCTGCGGAACTGGCGCAGTGCTCCAGCAGGTCCATCATGTGCGCCTGCTCCCCCGCGTCCAGTCGAAGTGCGCGGGCCACCGAGTCGAGGACGGCCTTGGACGGGTGGATGTTGCGGCCCTGCTCCAGACGTGTGTAGTAGTCGGTGCTCACTCCGGAAAGCCGGGCCACTTCCTCACGTCGGAGTCCGGGCACCCTGCGCGCACCACTGTTCTCCTGCGCTCCGGCGTCCTCGGGCGAGAGGCGGGCACGCATGACTTTGAGGAACTTACCGAACTCGGCGCTTTGACCCATCCGTCCATTCTGCCGTTCGAGGCGTGTGAAAGACCACCATTGTGGGTAGGACTACCAGACCTAGGAAAAACAGGATCAGGTTGGGTTGCTGACTCTGACCCCAAAAGTGAATAGGCTCGGTACAGAGCCTCCGAAAACGCTTTCTGGAGTGTCACCACCGTAATCGTTCCGTCGAAGGAGACCGTCATGCCAGAGCTGACATTGAACAACGGCGTCACCATTCCCCAGCTTGGATTCGGCGTCTTCCAAGTACCTGCAGGAGAAACGCAGAAGGTAGTGGAAGACGCCCTGGAAGCCGGCTACCGCCACATCGACACCGCAGCCGCGTACCGCAACGAGGCCGGAGTAGGTGCTGCTGTTGCCGCCTCCGGCATTCCCCGGGAGGAACTTTTCATCACCACCAAGCTCCGCAACGGCGAGCAGGGCGAGGCCTATGACGCCTTCCAACGCAGCCGCGACGCCTTGGGCCTTGAGGTCATTGACCTGTACCTGATCCACTGGCCTGTCCCTTCGCAGGGCCTCTACACGCAGGCGTGGAAGGAGATGGAGAAGCTGCATCAGGACAAGCAGATCCGGGCCATCGGCATTTCCAACTTCCTTCCCGACCACGTGGACGCACTGCTCAAGGAGGCAGAGGTGGTCCCGGCCGTCAACCAGATCGAAGTCCACCCAACGTTCCAGCAGGCCGAACTCGCCACCAAGTGCCGCGACCTGGGCATCGCCGTGGAGGCATACAGCCCGTTGGGCCAAGGCAAGGACCTGAACGCGGAGCAAGTGGCGCTGGTCGCCGCCGCCCACGGCACTACTCCTGCACAGGTGATCCTGGCCTGGCACCTCGCCCAGGGGACCATCGTGATTCCCAAGTCCGCGGACTCCAAGCGGATGCGTGAGAACTTCGGCGCAGCCGATCTCACTCTCACCGAATCGGAGCTGGCAGCTATTACGGCACTGGAGGCGGGTGCGCGCATCGGCTCCGATCCCGCCGTCGCAGCTTTCACCCAGCTCTAAAGCCCCACGAACAAAGCAAAGGACTCAACCACATGCAGTACACCCACCTGGGCCGTTCCGGCCTGAAAGTTTCCCGTCTTTGCCTGGGCACCATGAACTTCGGTCCGCAGACGGACGAGGCAACGGCACACTCCATCATGGACTCCGCACTGGACTCGGGCATCAATTTCTTTGACACCGCCAACGTGTACGGCGGCACCGAGCACCGCGGCTGGACAGAGGAAATCATCGGCCGCTGGTTCGCCAAGGGCGGCGAGCGCCGCGAGCGTACGGTCCTTGCCACCAAGTTGTACGGCACCATGACGGACCGGCCCAACGAGTCCAAGTTGTCGGCACTCAATATCCGCCGGGCACTGGATGCGAGCCTTAAGCGGCTGCAGACGGACTACATCGACATCTACCAGTTCCACCACATCGATCGCGATACGCCGTGGGATGAGATTTGGCAGGCAATCGAGGTGGGCGTCCAGCAGGGCAAGATCCTGTACTCGGGCAGCAGCAATTTTGCCGGCTGGCACATCGCCCAGGCGCAGGAAGCGGCGCGCCGGCGGAACTACACCGGGCTGGTCAGTGAGCAGTCCATTTACAACCTGTTCCGGCGCGAAGTGGAGCTTGAGGTCATTCCGGCTGCGCGGAACTATGGCCTGGGCCTGATTCCTTGGTCTCCGCTTCAGGGCGGGCTGTTGGGTGGCGTGCTGAAAAAGGAAGAGCAGGGTGTTCGCCGCGCTGAGGGCCGGGCATTGGAGACCCTCAAGAAGCACGAGGAGCAAATCCGCCAGTACGAGGATTTCGCGGACGAACTGGGCCACGCACCCGGGGATGTTGCGTTGGCTTGGCTTCTCCACCAGCCTGCGGTCACGGCCCCGATCGTTGGGCCGCGTACCCAGGAGCAGCTGGATGCGGGCATCCGCGCCTTGGACGTGACCTTGAACGAGGACGCCCTCAAGCGGCTGGACGACATCTTCCCGGGACACCGCCCCGCCCCCGAAGATTACGCCTGGTGAGCCTGATCCACCTTTCCGGGACTGCGGCGGACACCGTCTCACCACGGAACATCCTGTTCATCGGCGGCACGGGAGTCATCAGTGCGGCGGCGGCTGAACGCGCCGTCGCACTGGGCCACCGGCTGACCATCCTCAACAGGGGACGGTCAGCCGGGCGGCCGGTCCCCGACGGGGCGGAAGTGCTCCACGCGGATGTTCGGGATGCCGCCGCTGTACGTGAGGTACTTCAGGGAAGGGAGTTCGACGCCGTTGCGGACTTTATCTCCTACACCCCGGATCAGGCGCGGGCCGGGTTGGAATTGTTCCGCGGGCGGACCGGACAGTACGTCTTCATCAGTTCCGCTTCGGCCTACCAGAAGCCGCCCACAACACTGCCTATCCGGGAATCGACGCCCCTCAAGAACCCGTTCTGGCAGTATTCGCGGGACAAGATCGCCTGCGAGGAGGTGCTGTACGAGGCCTACCGTGAGCTGGACTTCCCGTTGACCGTGGTCCGGCCCTCCCACACCTATGACCGGACCAAGATCGCGATGGTGGGCGGTTGGACCGATATCCACCGGATGCGTGCGGGGATGCCCATCATGGTGCACGGTGATGGCACGTCGCTCTGGACGCTGACTCACAGCCGGGATTTCGCCAAGGCCTTTGTTGGTCTCTTGGGGCGGCCCCAAGCTGTGGGCGAGAGCTACACCATTACCTCGGACGAGTTCCTGCCGTGGAACCAGATTTACCGCCTGTTTGCTCGGGCAGCCGGGGTGGACGAACCGGAGCTGTTCCACGTTTCTTCGGACACGATTGCAGCCCACAGTCCCGAGCTCGGCCCCAACCTGTTGGGTGACCGCTCGCACTCCGTGGTGTTCGACAACTCCAAAATCAAAGCCCTTGTCCCTGATTACCGGGCCACGATTCCGTTCGCGGACGGTGCGCGAGAGATCGTGTCATGGCATGATCAGCATCCTGAGCTGCAGGTGGTTCACGAGGACTATATGGAGCTATGCGATCGGCTTTACGAAAGGAATGTGCGCGCATGACATCTGCCCCGCTCATTGAACTCAACGACGGCCACAAGATCCCCCAACTGGGCCTTGGCACGTGGCCGTTGAATGATGCCCAGGTTGCCGATGCCGTGGTGGAGGCGGTGTCGCACGGCTACCGGCACGTGGACACTGCAAAGAAGTACGGCAATGAGAAGGGCGTGGGCAACGGCATCCGCGCCTGTGGGGTGAGTCGCGAAGAACTCTTCATCACCACAAAACTAGATGGTGAATTCCAGGGTTCCGGAAAGGCCATTGCCGGGCTGGACGGCTGCTTGGAACGCTTGGGCCTGGAGTATGTAGACCTCCTTTTGATCCACTGGCCGCTCCCCCGCCGCGGTGAGTTCGTGTCCACCTGGAAGACCTTTGAGGAGCTGCAGAGCTCGGGCAAAGTGAGATCAATCGGTGTCTCCAACTTCAAGCCGGCCCACCTGGATCAGCTGTTGCGCGAAACGGATGTGGTGCCCGCGGTCAATCAGATCCAGGTCAGCCCCTCCATTCCCCGTACGGCTGCACGGGCTTTCAACCAGTCACATGGCATCATCACCGAGTCCTACAGCCCGCTGGGTGCCAGCAGCGATCTTTTGAATGCTCCCGTGCTGGCCGGCATCGGCGAAAAGTACGGTAAAACACCCGGCCAGGTGGTGCTGCGCTGGCATGTCCAGCAGGGCTTGGTGGCCATCCCCAAGACCTCCAATCCGCAGCGCATGAGGGAGAACCTGGACATCTTCGACTTCGAACTGGACCCCGATGACCTCACCAGGCTTCAAACCCTCGACGCCGGTCCGGACGCCGGCGTGGACTCCGACGTTCAGGGCCACTGACCATGGTTAGCCAGGAAACACTGATCTGGGTTGGTTCGTACACTGCCGACAGGAATGGCAAGGGCGAGGGCATCGCCGCACTTTCGGCTGATGACAATGGCCAGCTGACGTCCCTTGGCCTGGCGGTCCCCGCCAACTCACCATCATTCCTCGCACTGCATCCGACGCTCCCGGTGGTCTACGCCGTCGCCGAGGAAGGTAAGACCGTGCGGGCGTATCGCCGGACCGGCGACGCTGAGTTGGAGGCCTTCGGCGATCCTTGGCCCGCCGGTGAAGCAACGTGCCACGTGGCGGCTGATCCACAGGGACGTTTCATTGTGGCAACGTGCTGGGGCGACGGTCAGGTCATCCTTTACGAACTGGACGACGACGGCGCCATCACCTCGCGCACCAACGCGGCAGCCGCCGTCGATCCCCACTCTGCAACGACTCCGGACGGGGAGCGACCCAGCCGCGCGCACTCAAGCCTGATGCTGCCGGATGGCCGTGTGATGACCACGGACCTGGGACATGACCTGGTGAGGGTGTGGCGGTACGCGCCGGGCGAAGGCCTGCAGTTGGATCATCAGGTGATCCTGCCCAAGGGTTCCGGGCCACGGCACATGGCCCGCCATCACAGCGGAACCGTTGTGGTGGACACCGAATATTCAGTGGAAGTGGCAGCACTTCAGATGGAACCGGACGGTACTTACAGGCTGGCAACCATAGTTACGGCGAGCGCCACGGGTGCCAAAGAAGGCGACGCCGGAGCGGAGATCGCGTTGTCTCCCGACGGCCGTTTCGCGTATGTGGGCGTTCGCGGGTCCAACTCCATTTGCGTGGTGAAGGTATCCAACGGCGGGGCTGAACTGGAGCCCGTCGGGGAGGTACCGTGCGGCGGTGAGTGGCCGCGCCACCACTTGGTCCGCGAAGGCTGGCTGTACGTCGCCAACGAAGGCTCGGACGACGTCGTGAGCTTCAGGCTGGACCCGGCAACCGGACTGCCGGACGGTCCCGTGAGCCGTGTGGAGACGGGCTCTCCCAGCGTTCTGGTCCCCGCCGGTTAACTGACGCCGAGATGGCACTTGATGACAATCATCCGCTCAGACATTGTCATGTTGTGCCATCTCGGCGGGTCTTTTCAGGCTGTCCAGACCTCGACGTCGTCCGTTCCACAGATGAGCCTGCGGCCGGTCGGTTCGAGGATGACCCAGAGCAGTTCCTGGTGCTTGGAAACATCGTCCACGCGGCCGGTCCCGGCGCCCCACGCGACGTCGTAGATCCATACGGGATCGCCCGCGGCGAGCTCAGTCCACTCGGCCGCCGGCACGTGGCGGTAGTCGGCGGGCCTGTTCAGGATGGTGCTGGTCATGCCGACGCTTCAGCGGCGGTGCGGCGCCGCCAGACGGTGGGTACACCCTGGTGGGCCGGGAGGATGTGGCCTTCCGCGAAAACCTGGACGGCATCCGGATCGGAGTCCGGGCTCCAGAGACCCGACGCCGGGCAGTGGGAACCGGTAGGCATGACGCGGGTGGCTCGTTCGCGCAGGAGGGCGATGCTCTTCATCGTTGAAACTCATCCTTGGGGATAGATCGGGGGTGTTTTGTGAAGCAGATCTCTTCAACCCTATGCAAGTCATACGGGCTTGGTTATGGACGGATGCATAGCGTTTTGGAATGTGGCCATGCAAAGGCACAGTGAAAATCCCGCACGCTTTCGGGTAGAGCGCATGCAAACGCTTCCAGAAAGATAGTTCTGGCGAGATCCTTCACAATTCGAAATACCCGGAACTCGTGGATTAAGCATACGGAAGCGCTTACAGTTGTGACTTGTCCCACAACACCTATATGCCACAGCACTGTCGCTTAGCGGAAGGTTTCATCACTTGCTATCTCGCAGCTATAGATCCAACGACTGCCCCCAGCGCCCACCACTGAACCGGATCGCCGCCGTCCTCATGACGACGGCGGTACTCACCGCCTCGGCCGTCCTCCCCGCAGGCGCCGCTCCCGTCCCCACGCCCGACCCCGCCGCCCAGCACTCCATCCGCGGCGGTATCAGCGATCAGAACTTCTACTTCGTCATGGCCGACCGCTTCAACAACGGTACAGCCGCCAACGACGACGGCGGGCTGGGTTCCGATCCGATGGTGTCCGGCTTCGATCCCAGCCGTAAGGGGTTCTTCAACGGCGGGGACTTGAAGGGTCTCCAAGACCAGTTGGACTACATCCAGGGGCTGGGCACCAACTCTCTCTGGCTCACACCAAGCTTCAAGAACAAGGCGGTCCAAGGCGACGGCACCCTGGCAAACAGTTCAGCCGGTTACCACGGGTACTGGGTCACGGACTTCACGCAGATCGACCCCCACCTTGGCACCAATGCCGAGCTGAAGACGCTCATTGACGCCGCCCACGCACGTGGCATGAAGGTGTACTTCGACATCATCACCAACCACACCGCGGACGTCATCCAGTACCAGGAAACCGCCTCGGCGCCCTACATCTCCAAAGAAACCGAGCCTTACCGAACCGCTGCGGGCGAGGTCTTCGATGACCGCGACTACGCGGGAACGCAAGACTTCCCGGCCCTGGATGCCGCCACGTCCTTCCCGTACACACCTGTGGTCCCGGACGCGGAGAAAGAGGTCAAGGTTCCGTCCTGGCTGAACGACCCCACGCTCTATCACAACCGCGGCAACACCAACTTTGCCGGCGAGGACTCCCTTTATGGCGACTTCTTCGGCCTGGACGACCTCTTCACCGAGAACCCCAAAGTGGTCAACGGAATGATGGACGTCTACAAAACCTGGATCCGCGACTTCGGGATCGACGGTTTCCGCATCGACACCATGAAGCACGTCAATGACGAGTTCTGGCAGCAGTTCGGACCCCAGGTTCTCAGCTACGCCAAGGAACAGGGCAAGGACGAGTTCTTCATGTTCGGCGAGGTCTTCGATACCTCCAAGAGCATCACATCCAAATTCACCACCAGGAACCAGATGCAGGCCGTGCTGGATTTCGGGTTCCAAGGCGCAGCCCGCAGCTTCGCGTCCCAGAGCAGCAAAGCCACCGGCTTGGCGGACTTCTTCAACGGGGATGACTGGTACACGGACGCCGACTCCAACGTCTACCAATTGCCCACCTTCCTGGGTAACCACGACATGGGCCGCATCGGCACCTTCATCGCCCAAGACAACCCGGGCGCGTCCGACGCCGAACTAGTGGAACGCGACGAGCTCGCCCATGAGCTGATGTACTTCTCGCGCGGCAACCCCGTGATCTACTACGGCGACGAGCAAGGCTTCACCGGGGCCGGCGGAGACCAGGACTCGCGGCAGACCATGTTCGCCAGCAAGGTCCAGGAGTATCTGGATGATGATCTCCTGGGGACCAGCTCCACGCACGCCACTGACAACTTCGACACCCACCACCCGCTGTACAAGAAAATCAGTGAACTCGCGGCCCTCGCAGCTGAACACCCCACGCTCCGAAGCGGTGCCCAGCAAAACCGCTACGCAGCCGACGGCGCCGGCATCTACGCGTTCTCACGCATTGATGCCAAAGAGCAGCGCGAGTACATCGTGGCAGTGAACAACAGCGAGACAGCCCAGACCGCGGCGATCCCCACATATGAAGCGAAACAGCCGTTCAAACTGGTTTATGGTGACGCCGCCAAGAACGCCAAAACCGGACAGGACGCCACACTGACCGTCACCGTACCGCCGCTTTCCACTGTGGTGTATGAAGCAGCGGGGCGACTGGCCAAGTCCAAGGCGGCGCCCGGCGTCGTGCTTAAGAAGCCGGTCACCGCAGCTGGTGACGCCAGCCGCCTGAAGGTAACGGCCGACGTCGACGGTAACTCGTTCTATGAGGTCACTTTCCAAGCGCGCACGGCTGGTGGCGAGTGGACGGCGATCGGCACGGATGACAACGCCCCCTATCAGGTGTTCCATGACGTGTCGTCCCTGGAGCCGGGGGCCTCGGTGGAGTACCGCGCGGTGGTGTTGGGTAACCGCGGGCAGACGTCGGCGAGTGAGCCGAAGAGCGGAGTGGTGGGTGAGCCCACCCAGCCCGAAACCGTCACTGTGGCCGGCAGCCTCAACACCGAGTTGGGCTGTGCCGAGGACTGGCAGCCCAGTTGCGAACAGGGGCTCATGAGCTACGAGCCGACGCATCGGCTGTGGCAGCTGAGCGTGCCCAACCTTCCCGCGGGAACGTACGAGTTCAAGGCTGCGCTCAACGGCACCTGGGACGAAAACTACGGCGCAGGCGGTGAGCTCGACGGCCCCAACGTGGCGTTCACGCACACAGGCGGCGCCGTCACGTTCCTGTACGACCACGCCACCAATCTCATCAGCGCAGTCACCGCGGGCCAGCAGCCTGCAGCCGTTTCCGTGCCGGGAAGCCTGAACTCCGAGCTCGGTTGCGCTGGCGATTGGATGCCCGATTGCGCCCAGGCCCAGTTGTCCTTGGACGCCGCTGACGGACTCTGGAAGCTCTCCGTGCCCAACCTGGCCGCCGGCAGCTACGAGTTCAAGGCCGCCATCAACGGCTCCTGGGCTGAGAACTACGGCCTGGCCGGAGCCCCCAACGGCAGCAACATCGCGTTGAAGCACGACGGCGGCCCGGTCACCCTCCGGTACGACCCCGCCAGCCACCTGGTGACTGTCCGCTGACCCACCTGTCCGCTAACCCAAGTAAGTAGCAGTTGAGGCCGTTTTGAACGCTCAAAACGGCCTCAACTGCTATTCAGATGGGCTACTTGTAGCTCAGGCTCAGGAACATCGCCTTCAGCTGGGCATACTGCGCCGTATTCATCCAGGCCTTGGCCGCCTCCGGGGTTGCGAAGGCTGGCTGCTTGGCGGGATCGAACACCGCGTAAGCACTCATGATGCCGTTTGGTACGCGGACCTGGTTGGTCCCGGAGGAACTTACTCCGGCCTTGAGCTCGGAGGACACCCGTACATCCATGATGTACGTCGGAGGTCCATCGGCAGGTCCCGTTCGGGGTGAGGGCATTCCCTCGTAGGGGGGCCCTTCGTAGGGAATGTACTGTGACTGGTTAGAGGAGAAACCGAACTCCACCAGCTCACCCGAGTTGTCGCGAACGCCCGGCACTACGGCCCGGTCCAGAATGGTTCGGTCCACCAAACCAGCAGTCCCATCCGCGTAGTTTCCATTGAACACACGGGCTACCTCTGCCCCAGCGGCATCAAAGACAGTCACAATGCGCGAGGCTTCCGCAGTCCCGGGAGGATCGAATGGTCCTTGGTCCGCCCTGACACTCCAGCCGACCGGATAGGTGAAGGACAAATGCCCGTCCGGGAAGGTATAGGTCTGGCTGGTGGGTGCCTGCACGGGTGGCACCACTGGCGCAGAGGCCACTGCTGGGGGTGTGGTGGGTGCGGGCGGGGTGGTCACCGGCGCGGCCACCGTGGGCGTCGCTGACGGCGTCGCCGAAGGTGTCGCAGTGGGCGTGGGCGTCGGGGTGACGGTAGGCGTGGGCGTGGAGCTTTGGAGTGTCACAGCGGGCAAGGGATTGGAACTGACTGTCTCGAAGCTTGAGGCAACCAGCACCCCCGCAGTCACGGCAGCAGCGCCGAGCAATAGCCCGCCCGCAATCTGAGCCTTGCGGCGCCTGCGCTGTTCCAGGGACGTCACTGCCGCGAGTGGGCTGTTGTCGCTGAACACGGTGGTGCCGGAAAGGATTTTGTGCAGCGCTTCTTCGCCGTTGGGTTCCGCCACTGGCTCGATAGTGAGCGGGTCAATCGCTGATATCTGGTTCTTGATCGGATCCATTGTCTTCAGACCCCCATCTTCTGTGTAGTCGAGTTGGCCCCTGCAGGCAGATGTTTCCGGAACGCAGTGCGGGCCCGGTGAAGGCGGACTTTTGCCGCCGATTCGCTGCACTGCAGCACTTTCGCGATGTCGGCAATCCCCAGGTCGTCCCAGTAGGCCATCTGCAAAATGTCGCGGTCCTTTTCCCGCAGTGCTTCCATTGCGTCCTGGACAGCAACATTCTCGGAGTCGCCACCAAAGCGCTGGACCGCCGTCGTCCGCAGCTTTTCCTGCAACGCCAGGCGCCTGTCGCGGCTCCTGTACGCATTTCCCACAAGGTTCCTTGCAACCGTCAGGAGGTACGGAAGGTCCGGGTGTGAGTCATCGCTCCACTTCTGCCATACGACGCGGAAAACGTCGGCCGCGATTTCCTCAGCTACGTCCGCGGATTCAACACGTCGGCAGACGAACTTGAACACGGATGGGTAGCTGTCTTTGTGAATGGCGATGAACGCCAATTCGCGCTCTGAAAGCACGATTGTTCCCCCTGGTAATTAGAGCCCTGAACTGCAGGATACTTGTATAGTTTCCGGCCGGGCTGCCAAGGTTACATGGGTGGCAAGTTTCTTCCGGCGTCCACGATAGATTCGATGCAGCAACCCCGGACCCCGAACGAAGGCGTGAACAGGCAATGGTGGAAATAGGACCCGCAGCGGACTGGGCCCGCAAGCAGGTAGAGCTCAAACGCGTGCCGGTCGCGGTGCTGGGCATTGCCTCAAGCCAAGGCATTGAGGACATTGTGGCGTTCGGTTCCGACGACGGCCGGCATGCTGCAGTCGATGATCACTTTGCGCTGTTCTCGGTCACCAAACCGATCACGGCCCTGACGGTCATGCGGCAAGTTGAGTTGGGGAAACTCTCGCTTGGCGCCTCGCTGGGTGACGCCCTGCCGGGCTTTGGCACCGGCCGCACGGATACCGTGACGCTTGAGCAGCTACTCAGCCACCGATCCGGAATTTCAGACCCGGCGCTCGACGGCGGCACTCCCCTCCGCGAAGCCCTCACCGCCGCGGATCAAGCCTTTTACGCCGGATCTCTGGTGCAATACTGCAACATCGCCTTTGAGGGTGCAGCGGCGATGGCCGAGTGGTCAGGCGGAGTTCCGTTCGAGAACCAGCTCCTGGCTTTGGCCGCCGATACCGGGGCGCACGGGCTCACGTTCAACACGGATTCCAACCCGCACACCGTCCACGGCGCCTACGCAGCTGGCCTTGATATCCAGGCCATGTACAAAAACAGGCATCCAGGAGCCGGGCTCTTTGGAACGGCCGCAGACCTACTTAATCTGGGTTCAGAGCTGCTGGGGGGTTCCGGGAAAACCGTCCGGCCCGCAACTCTTGCCGCCATGCGCCGCCCCCGGACCACAGAGGTTTCGCACATCACCACCCGGCCCCAGCCCCTACGCCACACCGGACTGGGCTTCCAGATGCCCGCCAATGAGTCCGAGCTGTTCGCGCAGGGGATTTATGGGCATCCGGGCTGGTCAGGCACTGAGTGGTGGATGCTCCCCGAGCAGGACCGCTGCGTGGTGTTCCTGACCAACGTGCTGGACACCCCGGACCTTGGTGTGGACACCAACGAGCTTTTCAACGCAGTGGCGGTCTCCTAGCTGATACGGCCCAGACGATCACGAACAGTCCCACCAGGATCAGGCCCGCGTCGCCAAGGTCAATGCTACCGAGCCACGTGGTCAGCGGATCTTCGAGTTCAAAGGCGGCGTTGATGAAGCCACCCAGTGTGATCACGGAGATGAACAGCGCAGATACAGCAGAGATGCCGGTGATCAGGGCGTTGAAGCCGAGCTTGCGGCGCGGGTTGTGGATGGCTGATCTGTACATCTTCATCATGGCCACGCCGTTGGCTGAATCGCACAGGGTCATGGCCGCGGTGAACGCGAGCGGAAGGGCCATCAAGGCGAGGGGCGAGACACCGGCGAGTGACGCCGTCGTGGTGATGACCAGCAGTCCGATGGTGGTGGCGGTGTCGAACCCCAGGCCGAACAGGAAACCGATCACGTAGATGTTCCGCGGCCGCTCCACTTTGGACAGCGGTTTGGCGAGCAGCCGGGCAACAAAGCCTTTCGCTTCAAGGTCTTCGGGCCGCACATCACCTCCCCGCTGTACCTGACGGTATACGCTGGTCGCCCGCACAAACGCGGAGCCGTTGAACAAGCCCATCGCCAGCAGGAACAACCCCGAGACTCCACTGCCGATCAGGCCCAGCACCTTGTTACCGGTGGTGCCGTCCTCCATGAACTGCCCGATCAAGGTGGCACCCGCCACCACCAGCAGCCCGGCGAGGATCACCACGGAGCTGTGACCCAGGCTGAATGCAAAACCCACACTCACGGGGTCTCTGTGCTGCGCCACGAATTTGCGCGTGGAGTTATCTATGGCGGCGATGTGGTCCCAGTCGTAACTGTGCTTGATGCCGGCCACGTACGCGGTGATCACCAGCCCGAGCGCCAGCGGCTGCGCGCCACCTGCGGTGCCAACAAGCAACAGCACGACGGCGGCAAGATGCAAAGCGGCTACGGCACCGAAAGTGAACAGCAGCCGGGTCCGCAGGGACAACGTCTCCCGCTCCCGGTACATGGTGGCGAACTCGGTCAGCGCAGTCATCAGTACTTCCTCAGGTTCAAGGGCGCCTGCCCATACCAACGTTCCCGCAGGACGCCGGTGCACGCACCCAGCAATTTGTTGAGTTCCTCAGTGCTGTTGGACAACGATCGCAGCACAAGCCCGGTACTCCCGGCAATAGTCATGGTCAAAGAAACTCCGGTGTACGCGTCAAAATCACGGGTCATGACGTGCATCTCGTCAGCGAGCCCTTGATCAACCCGCGGATCCACCACCACTAACGAGCCCAGATGGCTGAAGCCCTCCATGAACCCCATCCCGGTCACGTCGTTGAGAGGTGGCCTGATCAGGAGGTTGTCCAGCGCCAACAGCTTCGCACCGTTCTCCCCCTCTACCCAGATCTCGTTGCGCAGCCGCACCTCCTCATACTTGAAGGACGCGCCGTCCGGCGACCACCCCGGCGTGATGACCTCAGCCATGACGAGGCTCGACGTCGGGTGGAGACTGATGCGCGAATTCTGCCGATAGCTCGCCTCCCGGTACGCGATTAACTGGTCGGGCATCAGCTCCAGCCGCGAGCCCTCCCCCATTTTGATGGTCATCCGCTGCTCAGCGAACGACCCCGGAGTCCTGTACACCTTGGTGGCCGATTGCGTGGTCAGCAACAGCTCAGCCCCCGCCTCAACCTCCACGTCAATAACAAACAGATCAGCCCCAAGATACGCACCCCCGGGATTGACCATGACATAACAAACCTGCCCGGACCCATCCAAGTAATGCGGCCTGAGCACCCGTAGCGCGCCCTCATGGAACTGCCGCGAAGCAACGGACCTCCCGCCCCGCACAGAAACCCCAAGCTCCAACCGCCCCCGCACCCCCCGCTC